>NZ_BAABLN010000014.1:0-186070 GCF_039544365.1 Kocuria gwangalliensis
AGTATCGTGCCGTGCGTTACGCGGAGCGACTCGCGGTAGAGGATGCTGTCGCGTCGGTCGGGTCACGTGGTGACTCGTATGACAACGCGATGGCGGAGGCGCTGAACTCATTGTTCAAAGCTGAGTTGGTCCGCAATCACGGGCCGTGGCGCGATGTGTCGCATGTCGAGGTCGCGATCGCGGAGTGGGTCGATTGGTACAACCATCGCCGTCTTCATGGCGAGATCGGGCACGTTCCTCCCGTTGAGTTCGAAGCAGTCCACGCGGAGCAGCCTGCTCGAGCATTGACATCAATTTCCAGATAGAAATCCCTCTACAAAACTCGGGGCTTGACATAGTTAGAAAACCGTTCCACCACCGTGCCAATGGCCGAGGCGCCGTTCTTACCCACGATCAGATCCCCTTCCCAATGACCGGGAACTTTCCGCTCCAGGGCTTCTGCGGGCCGCTCCCAGATCGAGGCCATGTTCTTGAGCCGGCCTCGGCGGGCATCGGGCTTGCGGTTGGGGTAACGGATAGTGCGCCCGGTGCGGGTCAGCGCGGTGAGATCTCGCTTGAGCCCGCCGCGGGCTTGGAGGTAGATCGTGCGGTAGATCGTTTCGTGGCTCACACGCATCCGAGGATTATCGGGGTAATCACGGTGTAATCGTCCCACGATCTGTTCCGGGGAGAACTTCTGATCCAACCCGGTCTGGACTGCTTCGCGTAGGAGGTGATCACTGGTGATTTTCAGTGGCTTGGGACGTAACCGGTTGAACCAGGCCAGATTCTGAGCTCGCGTGGGCAGGTAACGGCCTCGCGTTCCTTCCAGGGAGCCGAGTTTGATTTCGCGACTGATCGTTGATGGAGCCCGCCCCAGCTGGGCTGTGATCTGCCGGTAGGAACGTTTCTCTATCAACAGCTCCTTGATCAGCAGCCGTTCCTGGTAACTGAGCAGCCGGGAGGGATTAGCCCATTTTTGCGGACGTATCCCGCCACATCTCCAGATGTAATTTTCCATCGGACGCCTGGCTAGTCCCAGTGCGGAAGCGATCTCACCAGTAGTTCTTCCCATACCACGAGCATCCCAGACAGCCTCGGCAAGAGCCGGGGAACGCCGCCAGAACGCGAATGGACCAATCATGGGCCAACCCATCACACAACACCCCTGTCACTAGAAGCGTTGCAACCACCCTCTGAACCCGCGGGGATTTCGTGGCGGCACCGTCGATCAGAGCGCATGGCATGCGCGCGGGGTGGTCCTAATGTCGAGCAGATTGCGCGATGCCATGAATGGTGCTTGCGGGAGTTTATTAGCAGTTGGCTGGCTGCCGATCGCCAGGGAACCTATTGGGCGGGGTAAGCCCATTCCCAGCCGTTGTTGTCAGAAGCTGGCTCCAAGAGTTCCGGGAGGATGATGACTCCCTCGGCGGTCGGAACATCGAAGATGATCTTGCCGGAAGTTTTCTCGCCAGCATTTACATCGACCGGGACGGTGGGGCCTTGACCCCGAATCGTGGACACGGTGTCGTTTCGGTTATGCCGCTTCCGTGAGCGTAGCGGAGGCGGCGGTTTCGTAGGCNCCTGGCGGGTATCGCCCTGGGATGGCTCATGCTGGCGGTATGGGCGTTGTCCATGGTCCGTAAGGCGGCCCGGTACGGCCGTGATCAGGTCAAACAGGTGCAAGAGCAATTCGAAGCTCAACACGGTCGGGCACCGGTGGCCGGTGGTCAAGCCGGTTCGGGGCAGTCACTGCGCGACCAGAAACTTGCCCACGGCATGCAGGTCATCCTGGTGCAGTCCAAGGTGGTCAAGGAACAACTGGCCGAGACCGACCCGGATGAGGAGACGGTGCGCCGGGCCCTGGAAACCATCGACATGACCGCGGCCAACGGGCTCAACAGCCTCAAGGAATCGTCCAAGCCGGTCGACGGTACCGTGATCGACTGAACCACCCCTTCCACTCTTCTCTCGACGAGTTTTCCCACGCCGAGTTCTTCCACAGCGAGGTACTGATCTTTCATGGCTGATTCCGCGTCCACGATCCGCATTGCCACCGTCAACGTCAACGGCATCCGCGCCGCCTACCGCCGCGGCATGGCCGACTGGTTGCAAGGGCGCACCGTGGACCTGCTGTGCTTACAGGAAGTCCGCGCCCCGGACAGGATCACCCGTGACCTGCTCGATGAGGACATCTGGCACATCCACCACGCGGAAGCGTCCGCCAAGGGACGCGCCGGTGTCGCCATCGCCACGCGCCGCGACGCATTCGACGGATCCCTGCTGCCCGTGGCCACACGCGGCGGGATCGGGGACGCGTACTTTGCCGACTCCGGTCGCTGGGTCGAGAACGACATCACGCTGCCCAACGGTGAAACCCTGACCCTGGTATCCGCTTACGTTCACTCCGGGGAGGTGGACACCCCGCGCCAGGTGGACAAGTACAAGTTCCTGGACCTCATGATCGAGCGGCTCCCGGCGCTGGCCACGCACAGCGACCACGCGCTGATCGTGGGAGACCTCAACGTGGGTCACACGGAACTGGACATCAAGAATTGGAAGGGCAACGTCAAGAACGCGGGTTTCCTCCCCGAGGAGCGCGCCTACTTCGATCGTTTCTTCGGCGACCTCGGGTACGTGGATGTGGCTCGTTCCCTGGCCGGTGAGGTGCCCGGCCCGTACACATGGTGGTCCTACCGGGGTAAGGCTTTCGACACGGACGCCGGCTGGCGCATCGACTACCACATGGCCACCCCGGCGCTCGCGGATCGGGCGCGGTCGGCCACGGTGGACCGTGCCGCGAGCTACGACACGCGGTTCTCGGACCACGCACCGCTCGTGGTCGACTACATCTTCGACTGATTCGCCATTCCCCGACGACGACGCCGCTCGGTGACCTCGGCCGCGGGCCCGGCCGAGCGGCGCGGTCACCCGTGACACACAATGATTCGCACTAGGTGAAAGAAGTAACACTCGTGAACGAGCAGACCACCCCAGTATCCACCAAGCCCCGTGTGGTGTCCGGCGTACAGCCCTCGGCGGACTCCCTGCACCTGGGTAATTACGTGGGAGCACTGCGCAACTGGGTGTCCATGCAGGACGACAACGACTGCGTGTTCTTCGTGGCGGATCTGCACTCGATCACCGCGGGGCAGGACCCGGCCACCATGGCCGAACGCACCCGCGTGACCGCCGCGCAGTACATTGCGGCCGGTATCGACCCCGAACGCTCCACGCTGCTGATCCAGTCCCAGGTACCCGAACACACTCAGCTCGCGTGGGTACTCAACTGCATCACCGGCTACGGCGAGGCCGCCCGGATGACCCAGTTCAAGGACAAATCTTTGAAGCAGGGCGCGGACAACACCACGGTTGGCCTGTTCACCTACCCGGTCCTGATGGCCGCGGACATTTTGATCTACCAGGCCAACCAGGTCCCCGTGGGCGAGGATCAGCGCCAGCACCTGGAGCTCACACGCAACCTGGCGCAGCGCTTCAATGCGCGTTTCGGGGAAACTTTTGTGGTGCCCGACGCCAGGATCCTGACCAACTCGGCCAAGGTGTACGACCTGCAGAACCCCACGGCCAAGATGTCCAAGTCGGCCGCATCCGAGAACGGCTTGATCCGTCTGCTGGACCCGGCCAAGAAGAACGCCAAGAAGATCAAATCGGCCGTGACCGATGACGGCAACGTGATCCGTTTCGACCGTGCGGCGCAACCGGGTATCGCCAACCTGCTGACCATTTACTCATCGCTGACCGGCGAGCCGATCGAGTCCATCGTGGAACAGTTCGAGGGCAAGATGTACGGCCACCTGAAGGTTGGTCTGGCGGAGGTCGTCACCGACACCCTCGACCCCATTCAGCAGCGCGCCCAGCAACTGCTGGACGACCCGGCCGAGCTGGATCGGCTGCTGGCACGCGGCGCGGAGAAGGCGCGGGAGGTAACGGGCGAAACCCTCAAGGCGGTCTACGACCGCATGGGCTTCCTCCCGGGTGTGCGATCGCAAGGCGGCCTCGACTAGGCTGAAACTCGCGTGAGGCGAGGAGGCCCAGTGAAAAACCAACACAGTTCACCCACGGTCAAACCGGGGCAGGTCTACGCGGGTGTGGTCATCGAGTTGCCCGAACCCATGGGCAAGGAGCTCCAGGATTGGCGCGCTTCATTCGGTGATCCCGTGGCCGGAAGTGTGCCCGCGCACATCACGCTCATGATCGCGGCGCGGGAAGACCGCTGGGACGAGCTGGTGGCCCATGTGCGGGCCGTGGTCACGGGGTGGAAGCCCTTTCACGTGGAGATCAACGGCACCGGGACCTTCCGGCCCGTGACACCCGTGGTGTTCCTACGCATCGACAAGGGGTACCAGGACTGCGTGGCCCTGCACAGTCGCCTCAACCAGGCCGAACTGATTTCCGCCTCACCCTTTGAATTCCACCCGCACGTGACCCTGGCCCACGCCGTCCCGGATGAGCATCTGGACCGCGCCCAGCAGATGCTGCGAACCTACCGGGCCTCCTTCCTGGTGGATCACATCGATCTGTACGAGGGCGACGAGAACGGCCAATGGCACGTGCGTGAACGCATTGCATTCGCCGGCGATGACCGTCCCTGACAACACCCCGCCGCCAGTGGTCCCAGCGATCACCGACCGGCGTGGACTGACCGCGGAGTATCAAAGACTCGCTCGGGTCCGGAAGCAACTCGCCAGTGAAGGCGCTCCGCTGGGCAAGCGGTTGGGCACTTTCTTGGGGTGGGCGTTCGCGCGGCTGATGGCCCTTTTCCCCGCGCGCATCATCACGCACTACATGTTTCACGGCGGCCCGCTCATGGCTGCGGGCCTGGCCTACCAGCTGTTGTTCGCCTCCACGGCTCTTTTGGTCATTGGCTTCTCACTCCTGGGCATGATCCTGGGCTCCGACTCGGCCCTGCAGCAATCCCTTGTCCAGGGCATTGGACAGGCGGTCCCCGGCCTGTTGGACGTGGGTGACGGCCGCGGGGGAGTGATCCCGTTGGCACTGCTGGAAAACACGGCGCCGTTCACCGTGGCCTCCGGTATCGCCTCGGGTGTCTTGGTCTTCACCGCCTGGCGGTGGATCGCCGGGATCCGCCTGGCCACGCGTCGCATGTTCGAGTTGCCCCCGGCACCGGGAATGCCCATTGCCGCGGTGCCCCGGGATCTGGCGTGGCTCGCGGTCATCGGGATCCTCCTGCTCTCGTCCGCAGCCATCAGCGTGTTCGCCTCGGGCGCCGTGGAGACGGTGACGCGCTGGCTCGAGGACAGCGGATGGATCGAACCGCAAGCGTGGCTGGACGGCGGACTCAACGTGCTGTTCGCCGTCGTGGCGGGTTTCGTGGTGGATCTGCTCATGAGTTTCGCGCTGGTCCGTGGAGTCTCGCAGCTCAAGCTGCACCGTAAGGCGCTGTTGATCACGGTTCTGGTGGGCGCGATCGGTTCTCAGCTGCTGCGCTTCGCGGGCGGCGAGATCATTGCGCGAACCACGAATAATCCTTATCTTTTCTCCTTCGCGGTGCTGGTGGGCGTGCTGCTGTGGTTCAACCTCTACGGCCAAATCCTGCTGTTCGCGGCGGCCTCGGGTGCCGTGGTGCAGGCCGATATCCGCGGCGCGCGAGCACAACCCGAACGGGAGTCGCGCGCGGTGACCGTGGTGGCGGCGTCGTCCCTGCCCACCGCTTCGCGGGGGCATAAACCCTACGAGTCGGTAACGGCCAACGGCGAGGTCCCCGAGGACCGAGGACGTCCTGCGGATCGGGACGGCAGCACCGCGATCCGCCCTGGTTCGTAACGGTCATCCGCGCCGGGAAGCTCCCGGGACAATTCTCGGAACAGGAACCCGCACGGAAAAGTGGCCCGGATCCATTCGGATCCGGGCCACTTCACTGACCGCTGGTCACAGGGCGCTGGAGAAGACCGCCTTCTTGACCTCGGCAATGGCCTTGGTCACCTGAATGCCACGGGGGCACGCCTCGGTGCAGTTGAAGGTGGTGCGGCAACGCCACACACCCTCCTTGTCATTGAGGATTTCCAGTCGCATGTCGCCGGCCTGGTCGCGCGAATCGAAAATGAAGCGGTGCGCGTTCACGATCGCTGCGGGGCCGAAGTACTGGCCGTCGGTCCAGAAAATCGGGCACGACGAGGTGCACGCCGCGCACAGGATGCACTTGGTGGTGTCATCGAAACGCTCGCGGTCCTCCTGGGACTGGTAGCGCTCGTACGTGGGGTCGTGGTCGTCGTTCACCAGGAACGGCATGATCTCACGGTAGGACTGGAAGAAGGGTTCCATGTCCACGATGAGGTCCTTTTCGCACGGAAGGCCCTTGATGGGCTCCACCAGGATCGGCTTGTCCAGATCCAGGTCCTTCAACAAGGTCTTGCAGGCGAGGCGATTGCGGCCGTTGATGCGCATGGCATCGGAACCGCACACGCCGTGAGCGCACGAACGGCGGAAGGACAGCGAACCGTCCAGCTCCCACTTGACCTTGTGCAAGGCATCCAACACGCGGTCGGTGCCGTACATGGTCAACTGCCATTCGTCCCAGCGGGCATCCTCGCCGAACTCGGGGTCGTAGCGACGCACCTTGAGGGTGACATCGTAGGTGGGGATCGCTTCAGCGGATGAATCCTGCTGAACGTCCTGGTTCTCGTTCTCGGTTACTGCAGTGGACATTAGTACTTACGCTCCATCGGCTCGTAACGGGTAAAGATCACGGGCTTGGTCTCCTGACGGATACCGGCCGTGGACGAGGACGGGTCTTCGTAGACCATGGAGTGAACCATGAAGTTCTCATCGTCTCGGTCCGGAAAGTCCTCGCGGAAGTGACCGCCGCGCGATTCCTGGCGGTGCAGGGCGGCCACGGACATGACCTTGGCCAGCTGCAGCAGGAAGCCCAGCTCCACGGCTTCCAGCAGGTCCAGGTTGAAACGCTTGCCCTGGTCCTGGATGGAGATGTTGGCGTAGCGCTCCTCCAGCGCGGCAATGTCCGAAAGGCACTGCTCGATGGTGTCAGCGGTACGGAACACCTGCATGTTCAAATCCATGGTGTCCTGCAGCTCCTTGCGGATGGCGCCGACCTTTTCGCTGCCCTGTCCGCTGCGCGCGTTGTTCAACAGGGCCTCGGTGCGCTCGGTGGCGTCATCGGGGATCGGCAGGAACTCGGCGTCACGAGCGTACTCCGCGGCGTAGATGCCGGAACGCTTACCGAACACGTTGATGTCCAGCAGCGAGTTGGTGCCCAGGCGGTTGGAGCCGTGCACGGACACGCAGGCCACTTCGCCGGCCGCGTAGAGACCGGGGACGGTGGTTTCGGAGTCCTGGAAAACCTTGCCCGTGATGTCCGTGGGGATACCACCCATGCAGTAGTGCGCGGTGGGGAACACGGGTACGGGTTCGGTGTAGGGCTCGACACCCAGGTACGTGCGAGCGAACTCGGTGATGTCCGGGAGCTTGGCGTCGATGTGCGCCGGCTCCAGGTGGGTGAGGTCCAACAGCACGTAATCCTTGTGGGGACCGCAACCGCGACCCTCGCGAACCTCGTTGGCCATGGAACGAGCCACGATGTCACGGGGTGCGAGGTCCTTGATGGTGGGGGCGTAACGCTCCATGAAGCGTTCACCCTCCGAGTTACGCAGGATGCCGCCCTCACCGCGGGCCGCCTCGGACACCAGAATACCCAGACCGGCCAAGCCGGTCGGGTGGAACTGGACGAACTCCATGTCTTCGAGGGGCAGGCCGGCGCGGAACGCGATGGCCATGCCGTCACCGGTGAGGGTGTGCGCGTTGGACGTGGTCTTGAAGACCTTACCGGCACCGCCGGAAGCAAAGATCACGGATTTGGCCTGGAACACGTGCAGTTCACCGGTGGCCAGGTCGTAGGAGACGACACCCGCGGGGCGGCGCCCCTCCGGGGTGTCCACCATGATGAGGTCCAGCACGTAGTACTCGTTGTAGAACTCCACGTTGTGCTTGATGCAGTTCTGGTACAGCGTCTGCAAAATCATGTGACCGGTGCGATCTGCGGCGTAGCACGCGCGGCGCACGGGGTTCTTACCGTGGTCGCGGGTGTGACCGCCGAAGCGACGCTGGTCGATCTTACCCTCGGGGGTGCGGTTGAACGGCAAGCCCATCTTCTCGAGGTCGAGGACCGCGTCAATGGCCTCCTTGGCCATGACCTCGGCGGCGTCCTGATCGACCAGGTAGTCACCACCCTTGACGGTGTCGAACGTGTGCCATTCCCAGTTGTCTTCTTCGACATTGGCCAGCGCCGCGCACATGCCACCCTGGGCTGCGCCGGTGTGTGACCGGGTGGGGTAGAGCTTGGTCAGTACGGCAGTGCGGGCGCGCTGGCCGGATTCAATGGCGGCGCGCATGCCGGCGCCACCGGCGCCGACGATAACCACATCGTACTTGTGAACCTGCATACCAGATGCTCTTTCTATGTGGATGAATGAGGTGAGTGAACGTGCCCGTTCCGGGCGATCAACGAATTAGGCGGCGAAGCCGAAAGGCTCCGCCGCCCGATTCATCACGCGGCGGGGCAGAAGGAAGCCAACAGCTCCGGATCGGCGCTGGCCGGGCAGGGGTCGAAGGTGAAGATCACCAGGGTGCCCAGGAAGATCACGAAGCCCGACGAGAGGAACAGCAAAACCTTCAGCCAGAAACGGGTGCCACTACGCTCGGCGTAATCGTCAATGATGGTGCGAATACCGTTGGTGCCGTGGAGCATGGCCAGCCAGAGCATGACCAGGTCCCAGACCTGCCAGAACGGGTTGGCCCACTTACCACCCACGAAACCGAAGTCGATGGCGTGAACGCCGTCGCCGACCATCAGGTTCACGAACAGGTGACCGAACACCAGCACGACCAGCACAATGCCGGACAAGCGCATGAACAGCCAGGCGAGCATCTCGAAGTTGCTGCGGGAGGCACCTGAACGGTTGTACTTGACACCGTTCACCTCGAGGTCCCGGCTACGGGGGACCTGGATCTTGGTCTTGAGAGGTGTGCTCACGGAATCAGCCTCCGAATACGATCGACAGGTGGCGGATGAGGAACGGAATCATGACGATGACCCACAGGGCGATGACGCCCCAGAGCAGGCCCTTTTGATTCTTGGTGCCGCCCTTCCAGAAGTCGATCAGGATGATCCGCAGGCCGTTGAAGGCGTGATAAACGATGGCTGCTACGAGCCCCGCTTCGCCGAGGCCCATGATGGGGTTCTTGTACGTTGCCATCACCGCGTTGTAGGCCTCCGGGGATACCCGGACCAACGCGGTGTCGAGGACGTGGACCAACAAGAAGAAGAAAATGGCCACGCCGGTAATACGATGAGCTACCCAAGACCACATGCCGTACTGGCCGCGGTAAAGGGTGCCCCTGGTTGAGTTCGCCACGGAATAACCTCCCTGTGTCGCTCGTCGTCGTGCGCACTGGTTGCAGAAAAAACGGGATTAGCGCTGCTGCACGGCTTAAGCGGAGCCCTGGCTGGCCCTGTCATGGATGATGCGCTATTTCGATTCAAAGATACCAGCCTGCAGGGTAGTTCCTGACAACGTGTCGCTATCTGTATCGAGCAGAAAAACCCCGCAATTACGCCATGGATGTGTGCCTAAATTAACCGTTTTCGCCCCGTGGGGATGGTCCAGGCCACACCGCGGATCCCGGGGGCGAGAGCAGTTGTCCGCGAGTGCTCCGGGGGAGCCGTAAACTGGCGCTCGTGACTTCGCCATTGCAACGTTTCCATCCGTTCATCCCCGCCGGTGGAGTGGGGTCGCGATTGTGGCCGCTCTCACGTGCGGATGCGCCCAAGTTCCTTCTGGATCTCACCGGTTCCGGGTCCTCATTGTTACGGGCGACCTATGATCGACTCGCCGGACTGTCTGCCGGGCCCGTGATGGTCGTGACCGGGCGAAGCCACGCCGGTGCCGTGCAAGAACAACTGCCCGAGCTCACCGGCGATGACCTGGTGCTCGAGCCGTCTCCCAAGGACTCTGCAGCGGCCATCGGTCTGGCGTGCACACTGATCGCGCGCCGCGATCCGGACGCCATCATCGGTTCGTTCGCAGCAGATCATGTGGTGGAGCCGGCCGAGACATTCCAGGGGGTCGTACGGGAGGCCGTGGAGGCCGCCGCAACCGGCCGCATCGTGACCATTGGCATCACGCCGTCCTCGCCGGCCACCGGTTTCGGCTATATCAAGGCGGGGGAGTCCCTCGGTCTGGAGCGGGCACCGCACGCACTCACCGTGGAGCAGTTCGTGGAGAAGCCGGACATGGAGACGGCGCGGCAATACGTGGCCAGCGGTAAATACACGTGGAACGCGGGCATGTTCGTGGCCCCGGTCGGGCTCATGCTGCACTACCTCAGGCACAGCGAACCGGAACTGGCGGACGGCTTGGACGTCATTGCCGATGCCTGGGACACGGACCGCCGCGACGCCGTGGTGGACGAGGTGTGGCCCACCCTGACCAGAACGGCCATTGACTACGCGGTGGCCGAACCCGCTGCAGCCGCCGGCGACGTCGCCATGGTGCCCGGGGATTTCACGTGGGAGGACGTCGGGGACTTCGCCGCGATCAACAGGCTGAACCAGGTGGATCCAGGCGGCGATTCTGACGTCGCAATCCTTGGCAAGAACAACCGAGTGCTCTCGGATGAGTCGTCGGGCATCGTGGTTTCGGACACCGGCCGTTTGATTGCATTGATCGGTGTGCAGGACATTGTGGTGGTGGACACCCCTGACGCCCTCCTGGTCACGACCGCCGAACACGCCCAACGCGTCAAGGACGCGGTGAACTCGCTCAAGAAGAATGGCGACACGGACGTCCTGTAGTGCGTGCTGCGGTGCTCGGCGCTGCTCAACCCAGATCGGGCCGTGCAGCGGTACGCTGAAACCCATGTTGGATCTTCCGCTGCCGTCCGCAGATGACATTGGGCTCCCCCCGGCCATTGGGCCGCTGCTCTCGCATTACCTCCCGGGGTTGATTGCGTTCCGGCGTGACATCCACAAGCACCCCGAGCTGTCCTACGAGGAGTACCGGACCACGGATCGGATCGTCACGGCACTGGAGGCAGTGGGGTTGAACCCGGTGCGGTTCTCGGCCACCGGTTGTTACGTGGACGTGGGGCGCGGCCCCGTGATGGTGGGCTTGCGCGCGGACATCGATGCGCTACCGATTCAGGAGAACACCGGGCTCTCGTACGCGTCCGTCAACGAGGGCGTCATGCATGCGTGCGGCCACGATCTGCACACGACGATCATGGTGGGCGTGGCCCAGGTGTTGTCGGATCTTCACCGTTCCTCCCCGTTTGCGGGAACCGTGCGCGTGGTGTTCCAACCCGCGGAGGAAAAGCTTCCCGGCGGTGCGTTGACCATCATTGAGCAAAATGTGCTGGACGGGGTGCCGCGGATGTTTGCGCTGCACTGCGAACCCAAGGTTGATGTGGGCCACGTCGGGACGCGCATCGGTGCCATCACCTCGGCCTCGGACACCGTGCGGATCGAACTCTCCGGCCGCGGTGGTCACACCTCGCGCCCGCACCTGACCGAGGATCTCGTGTACGCCATGAGCCAGATCGCCGTGAACGTTCCGGCGGTGCTGTCGCGTCGCATTGACGTTCGCTCGGGCGTGGCCGTGGTGTGGGGACAGTTCCACGCGGGTGTCGCCCCCAATGCGATCCCGGTGTCCGGTTTCATGGCCGGGACCATGCGCTGCCTCGATGCCGAGGCCTGGCATCAAGCGGGCGGCCTGCTGGACGAGGTAGTGGAACAGGTGGCCGCCCCGTACGGCGTGACGGTGGACCTCGAACACATCCGCGGTGTGCCTCCGGTGGTCAACGGGGAAACGGAAACCACGTTGCTGGAAATCGCTGCCCGGGCGGAGCTCGGTGAGGACAGCGTGATGCTCGTGGAGCAGTCCATGGGCGGCGAGGACTTCGCGTGGTTCCTGCAGCACGTTCCCGGGGCCATGATGCGCCTGGGCACCCGGGCCCCGGACGGGCCCACCTATGATCTGCACCAGTCCGATTACGCTCCGCAGGAAGAGGCCATCAACTGCGGAGTCCAAGTGATGGCCTCCACCGCGTTGCGCGCCATTCGCCTGCGCGTGCGAGAACTCCACGACACAGCGAACTCGACTCCCGTCGAGTGATCCCGTGGCTACACTGAGACTCTCTAAAGTTTCCGGGGAGTAACTTTTGTGGCCTCCCCACCCGAAGAGCACCTTCTCTCGTATCACCGGAGGACAATGATGACCCCTCGTTACTCGCGCGCATTGAGCGCCATAGCACTGACCGGCGCGGCCGGACTGGTTCTAGCCGGCTGCGGTGCCGCACCCGAGGAATCCAGCGGCGGAGAATCCGAAGCCCAGGATTTCAAGGGCTGCATTGTTTCCGACGACGGCGGCTTCCAGGATCGTTCGTTCAACCAGGCGTCCTACGAGGGCCTCAAGGCGGTCGAGGAGAAGCGGCAGATCCAGGTGAAAGAGGCCGAGTCCCAGGCCGAAACCGAGTTCGAACCGAATTTGACCTCCATGGCACAGGAGGGTTGTGACCTCACCGTGTCCGTGGGCTTCCTGCTGGCCGACACCACCAAGAAGGTGGCCGAGGCGAACCCCGACAAGCACTTTGCCATCGTGGATGACCAGTCCATTGAGGCCGACAACGTCAAGCCCATTGTCTACAACACGGCCGAGGCCGCGTTCCTGGCCGGTTACCTGGCCGCGGGCGCGTCCGAAACCGGTAAGGTCGCGACCTACGGCGGCATGGACATCCCCACCGTGACCGTGTTCATGGACGGGTTCGCGGACGGGGTGGACTACTACAACGAGCAGAAGAACGAGGACGTGGAGGTGCTGGGCTGGAACAAGGAGTCTCAGAACGGAACGTTCTTGACCTCGTTCCAGGATTCCTCACGCGCCAAGACCGTCACCCAGAACCTCATAGGTGACGGCGCGGACGTGGTGCTTCCCGTGGCGGGTCAGGCTGCCCAGGGCACCGTGGACGCCGTGACCGAGGCCAACAACGGAGGCGACAACGTGCGCCTGATCTGGCCCGACACCGACGGATACGAGACCCTGGACACCGGCAAGGAATTCGTCCTCACGTCCGTGCTCAAGGAATTGTCCACCTCCGTGGAGGACGTGGTCGACCAGGCGGTCGACGGCAACTTCGACAATGGTCTGTACGTGGGCACCCTGGCCAACGAAGGTGTGGGCCTGGCCCCGTACCACGATCAGCAGGACTCGGTGGACGAAGAGCTCGACAAGGAGGTCCAGCAGCTGAAGCAGGACATCATTGACGGCAAGGTCAAGGTCGAATCCGAGAACGCGCCCAAGGCGTAAGTAGTCGCGGCCCCGAGCAGGAGTGAATCTGTGAAGTTAGAGCTGCGTGACATCACCAAGAAGTTCGGCGGTTTCACGGCCAACCAAAGTGTCAATCTGACCGTTGAACCGCATCAGATCCACTGCCTGCTCGGGGAGAACGGCGCGGGCAAGTCCACCCTCATGAATGTGCTGTACGGGTTGTACGAACCAACCTCCGGCAGCATCGAGATCGACGGTGAACCCGTGTCGTTCTCCGGTCCCGGTGAGGCCATGGCCGCCGGGATCGGCATGGTGCACCAGCACTTCATGCTCGTACCGGTGTTCACCGTGGCCGAGAACGTGGCTCTCGGTAAAGAGGCCACCAAGGGCGTAGGGCTGGATCTGAACTCCACCCGCCGCAGGATCCGTGAGATTTCCGAACGCTATGGGTTCCAGGTGGACCCGGACGCGATCGTCGAGGATCTTCCCGTGGGCGTGCAGCAGCGCGTGGAAATCATCAAAGCCCTCGTGCGCGACGCGGAGGTGCTCATTCTCGATGAGCCCACCGCGGTGCTCACACCCAAGGAAACCGACGAGCTGCTCAACATCATGCGGCAGCTGCGCGAGCACGGCACCTCCATTGTGTTCATTTCCCACAAACTGCGCGAGGTCAAAGCCGTCTCGGACGTGATCACCGTGATCCGCCGCGGCAAGGTCGAAGGGCAAGTGGGTCCCGAGACGTCCACCGACGAACTCGCGGCTCTGATGGTCGGACGCGACGTCTCCCTGACCGTGGACAAGGAACCCGCCCACGCCATCGGCTCCGCCCTTGAGGTCACCGACCTGACCGTGGTGGGGGAGAACGGCGTGGTGCTGGTCGACAACGTGTCCTTCACCGTGGCGCCGGGTGAGATCCTGGCCGTGGCGGGTGTGCAGGGCAACGGCCAGACGGAGTTGACCGAGGCCCTTGTGGGGTTGGCCGATCACGTGTCCGGTTCCATTAAACTTGAGGGCCAAGAACTGGCCGGGCGCGGAGTGCGCGAGGTGCTGTCCTCCGGCGTGGGATTCGTACCCGAAGACCGCTCGTCCGAGGGGCTCGTGGGTCCGTTCACCGTCTCCGAGAATCTCATCCTGGACCGCTACAAGGACCGTGCATTCACGTCGGGGCCCTCACTGAAGCTCGGTGCGATGCGCGATAATGCTCAGCAGGCCGTGGACAGCTACGACATCCGTGCCGGTTCGGTGGATGCGCCCGTGTCCACGCTGTCCGGCGGTAACCAGCAGAAAGTGGTGCTCGCCCGCGAGCTCTCCCGCCCCCTGAAACTGTTCGTCGCCTCCCAACCCACGCGCGGTGTGGACGTGGGATCCATTGAGTTCATCCACAAACGCATCGTGGCCGAACGCGACAAGGGTGTGCCCGTGATCATCGTGTCCACCGAACTGGACGAGGTGTACGCGCTCGCGGACCGGATCGCCGTGTTCTTCCACGGGAAACTGATGGGCATCGTCCCCCCGGATACGCCCAGGGAAACATTGGGCCGCATGATGGCCGGTGAGACGGCCGACGAGGTCCTGCCCCCCGCGCCCTGGGATGACAGCCAAGATCAGCATCAACACGAGGGGACGCACACGGCATGAGTGCTACGACCACCTCTCCGGAATCAAATCAGGTCTCGGCGCCCTCGCCGGTCGAACTGACCCCGGACGACTACCGCCGTTCACTGCTGGGCTCCACACTGCAATCGGTGTTGGCGGTCCTGGTCGCGCTGTTACTGGGCGGACTGTTGATCGCGGCCACCGACGAGACGGTGCGCGAATCCGCGAGCTACTTCTTAGCGCGGCCAGGGGACACGTTCACAGCCATGTGGGATGCGGCCTCCAGCGCGTACATCGCCATGTTCCACGGCGCCGTGTACAACCCCCACGGCAGCGGACCGGCCGGCAAGTTGTACCCGCTGACCGAAACGCTCACCGTGGCCACCCCGTTGATCCTCGCGGGTCTCGGCGTTGCCCTGGCCTTCCGCACGGGCCTGTTCAACATCGGTGCGCAGGGTCAGATCCTGATCGGCGCGACCCTGGCCGGTTACGTGGGCTTCGCGTGGCAGCTGCCCGCCGGTTTGCATCTGCTGGTGGTCGTGGTGGCCGGCGCGCTGGGAGGTGCCATCTGGGGCGGCGTCGTGGGCCTGATCAAGGCACGAACCGGCGCTCACGAGGTCATCCTGACCATCATGCTCAACTACATCGCGATCAACCTGGTGTCCTGGTTGCTGACCCTGTCCACGTTCCAGCGTGAGGGCTCCGCCAATCCCATCAGCCCGCCCATTGCCGAGACCGCGATGTTCCCCAAACTGCTCGGGGACGGTTTCCGGCTGCACTGGGGCTTCGTGGTGGCCGTGGTGGCGACCGTGGCCGTCGCGTGGCTGCTGAACCGCTCGACCATTGGTTTCGAACTGCGAGCCGTGGGCGCCAATCCGCGGGCCGCACGCACCGCCGGTATCTCGGTGACCAAGGGATTCGTGGTGGTCATGGTGATCGCCGGCATGCTGGCCGGTTTGGCCGGCACCGCGCAGATCGCCGGAACGGAACACTCGCTCACGGTGGGCATCGCGGCGTCCTTCGGATTCGACGCCATCACCGTGGCGCTGCTGGGCCGATCCAAGCCGTGGGGCACGTTCTTCGCGGGCATCCTGTACGGCGCGTTCCGCGCCGGAGGCGTGACCATGCAGACGTCCACCGGAACCAACATCGACATCGTCCTGGTCGTGCAGTCCCTGATCGTGTTGTTCGTGGCACTGCCGCCGCTGCTGAAACTCAAGTCCCGTCGCAAGGAGGTGGCAGCGTGAGTATCGCAATCACGGCACCCGAGTCCTCGGACGCGCCCCGGGAGGAACTGTCCACCGCGGCCGCGAACCGCACCGTGGGTGTGCGCACGTTCCGACCCGCCATCGGTCTGGCGATCTTGGCACTGGTGGCGCTGATCCTCTTCGCGCTCAACGCTGCCGGCGGGTCCGTGGAGTTCCGGCTCTCGGACCCCGGTGACGCCATTGAACTGCCCCACCTGTCCGTACCGATCACCCCGTACGGGTGGCTGGTCACCATTGCGCTGGCCGCTCTCGCGGTGTTCGCCGCGATCCGCGCCCGCAGTCTGCCTCGCTGGGCTCTGATCCTGGCCGGTTTCCTCTTCGTCACGGGTTTCCTGGTGTGGATCGTGGGCACCGCGCAGACCCCCAGCATCTCGCTGACCGCGCTGCTGGCCGGTTCGGTCGCCCTGGCCACGCCCTTGATCTTCGGTTCCCTGGGTGGCCTGTTGTGCGAACGCTCCGGCGTGGTGAACATCGCGATCGAGGCGCAGCTGCTGTTCGGCGCGTTTTCCGCAGCCGTGGCCGCAACGCTGGCCAACAACGTGTGGGTGGGTCTGCTGGCCGCCGTGGTCGGCTCCATGCTGGTGTCCCTGGTGCTCGCGATCTTCTCGATCAAGTACCGCGTGAATCAGGTGATCGTGGGCGTGGTGCTCAACGTCCTGGTCTCCGGCCTGACGGGCTTCCTCTTCGCCACCGTGCTGCAGCCCAACGCCGCGGACTACAATTCACCGGCCCGGCTGCCCCACGTCACCATTCCGGTGTTGTCCGAAATTCCCGTGATCGGCCCGGTCTTCTTCGATCAGTCCATCATTGGGTACATCATGTACGTGACCGTGGCGGTCGTCTGGTACGCCCTGTACCGCACCCGCTGGGGTCTGCGAACACGCGCCGTGGGCGAGCACCCCAAGGCCGCGGACACCCTGGGCGTGTCCGTCAACGCACTGCGCGTGCGCAACGTGCTCATGGGCGGTGCGGTGGCGGGCCTGGGTGGGGCGTTCTACACGCTGGTCTCGGTCTCGGCGTTCACACGCGACATGACCTCGGGCGCGGGCTACATTGCGCTGGCCGCGTTGATTTTTGGCCGGTGGAACCCGGTGGGCGCCCTGTTCGCCTCGCTATTGTTCGGTTTCGCATCCAACCTGGAATCGATCCTGTCGTTCCTGGGCACGTCCGTACCCAGCCAGTTCCTGGCCATGCTGCCCTACATCGTGACCATCCTGGCCGTAGCCGGCCTGGTCGGAGCCTCCCGGGGTCCCGCCGCGTCCGGCGAGCCCTACGTGAAGGAGTAACCATGATCGACGACGCCGCTTGGCGCAGCCTGCAGCAGGCCGCCACCGACGCCCTGCAACATGCGTACACGCCCTATTCGAACTACCCGGTGGGTGCCGCGGCTCTCGTGGACGACGGTCGCGTGGTCGCCGGGGCCAATATCGAGAACGCGTCCTACGGGGTCACCCTCTGCGCGGAATGTTCATTGGTCTCGGCCCTGTACATGTCCGGTGGCGGCAAGCTCTCTGCCTTCGTGTGCGTGGACGGCAACGGAGATGTATTGATGCCGTGCGGTCGTTGCCGTCAGCTGCTGTACGAACACCGTGCCCCCGGCATGGAACTGCTGACCGTGAGCGGCGTGCGCAGCATGGACCAGGTGCTCCCGGACGCGTTCGGACCCCACAACCTGGCATGACGCTTGGACCTTTCCACGACGGGCGAACCCCGGGTCATCACCGATGAGCCGGGGTTCGCCCGTCATGTCAACTCGGTTCACGCGCCGCCGGAACCCCCATTCCCACCCGGTGCTCAACACACAGCCCTATACTTTGGCAGAAGAGTACGCGACGGTCCGGAAGGAAACTACACGTGGGTTTGAGAGACTTGTTCCGCAGTAAAAGCACCACCCCCAGCACTCCGCAGCCAGCACCCGGAGCGCCCGCCAACGACCCCCGCGCGCAGGGCATTGATTCTCGCGCGCAGGACAATCAGAACGCGAGCACGTCGGGACAGGGTGCCCCCGTGGGTAACGCCCCGCGGGCAGAGGCCACCCACGACACGGCAGATGTCGCCGCCGACAACCGTGCCGATGATCGCCCCGCTCAAGAGGCCACGAGGCAGCAACTGCCGGAATCCGGTCCGCTGCGCAACCTGGTGGACATCCTGTTGTCCCGGGGCGCAGACCGCGCGCGCTTGACGCTGGTCCAGTCGGGAAACGTCATGACCCACCAGACGCGCCAGGCGCACGGTGATGCCCAGGACGAGGTGGAGAACGGCACCGTGGATCAGGGATCCCCGCTGTTCGACGATGTCGCCGATCTGTACACCCAGTCGATGAACACCCCCGTGGGCCCGTGGCGTCAATTGGATGTGACCGTGGCTCCCGAGCAGAACGGTCAACGCCTGGTCACGGTTGACTACGCCTTCCCGAGCGGGCAGTCCGGCAAGGAGAGTTATGTGCAGGGCCGCACCCTGTCCGATGGCGATGTTCGCCAGGACGCCCAGGGCTCCGAGCAGCGCAACCCGGCCGGACTCGACACTCACTCGGGCGCTACCGACACCCCCGTCCCGGACCATGAAGTCCACGACGACCGCCAGGCGAAGGACATCGAGTCCGTGCGCGTGGTCGACGGTACGGATACCTCCCCGGTGGCTGATGGCCAGATCGTGACGAAAGCCGACCCCGAACCCATCGTGGTTGCGGCCGACGACCAGGCAACCCACGACCACGCCCGGGAGCTCCACGAGAACCGTCCGGCCGAGGAGCCCCGGAGCGTCGATTCGGACCCCGCCCATGGTGAGCACGCCGATCGTGACGCGCAGGGCTCCGCGCAGGAGAGCCAGGAAACCGAGGTCCAGGTCCGAACCGAGCATGATGCGCCCCGTGATGAGCGCACCGACTTGCCGGAACACCTGGATGAGTCCGAGTTCGGCGGTTTCACCGAGCCCGAAACCCCGGTGGCACCCAGCGGCGCGGGAGCAGCGGCACTCGCCGCGGACGACGACCCCGCCGACGCCCCTCAGTTTGCGCAGAACACCGATGTGGCGCCGTCCTACACCGCGCCGAGTGAGCAGCCCAGCGGCGACTCGTTGGCCACCGGCAACCTGGTGTTGACCCTGGCGGACATCCAGTCGCGCCTGAGCGAGGCGCAGCAGCACCTCTTCGGTGACGGCGGCACGGCACGCGAGGTGTCCACCGTGCTGATCCGGGTGCGCGCGTTGGGTACCTACTACGACGCCCTGACCCACGTTCGCCTGAACGGGTTCTGGGATCAGCGCGCCACGTTCGACCTGGTTCCGGAAAACCAGTTGAAGGTCCAGGAGCTCAAGGACGATTCCTACGTGGAGGGCTCCGGCGCACCATTGGCCATGATGTTCCGCTTCCGCCCGGGCGTGCCCCCTGAGGTGTCCTTCGACTACTCGGACGAGGAGGCCTTTGTGCGGTACGAACAGCGCCTGCCGGGTCAGAACTACCTGGAGGAACTGCGCATGTTCCCGCGCACCGGTTCCAACATCCCCCAGCACATGAACGACGCACTGCAGGATTGGAACTACTGATTCATGAGGCAAGCAACACCCACCGAGGGCTCCGTCCGCGCCATGGACGGGGCCCTCGGGCCTATTCCGGCGGTGTGTCTCCACGATCACCTGGACGGTGCGCTGCGCCCGGCCACCATTGTGGCGCTCGCCCAAGACGTGGGCCATCAACTGCCCACCACTGATCCCGTGGCATTGGGCCAATGGTTCGTGGACAATGCGAACTCCGGCAGCCTGGAGCGCTACCTGACCACGTTCGCGCACACCACGGGGGTGACACAGACCGCGGCCGCCCTGGAACGGGTGGCCGAGGAGTACGTGCTCGATGCCGCTGCCGACCGGTTGCTCCACACCGAGGTGCGTTGGGCCCCCGAGCAACACGTGACCAGGGGACTCACACTCGAGCGGGCCGTTGACGCCGTTCAGAAGGGCCTGGCCCGCGGGGTGGCCGCGGTGAAGGCCTCGGGTGGTCACATTTCCGCGGTCCAGATCCTGTGCGCAATGCGGCACCTGAACAACTCCCGCGAGATCGCCCAGTTGGTGCTCGATCGGGTCCGTGCGGCGGCCGGTACGACGCCGCTCGGTGCCGTTGTCGGCGAACCCGAACCCGGTTCCGTGGTGGCCTTCGACCTGGCCGGCCCCGAGAAGGGGTTCCCCGTGTCGGATCACCGGGAAGCACTGGACCTGCTGGCGCAGAACCTGGTTCCCGTGACCCTGCATGCCGGTGAGGCGGACGGCCCGGAGTCCATTCGTGACGCACTGGTGGCCGGACGCGCCCTGCGAATCGGGCACGGTGTCCGCCTGCTCGAGAACGACCCGGACGCCACCGGGGCGCTGTCCCGTTGGGTGCGCGACCGTCGCATTGCCTTGGAAGTGTGCCCGTGCTCCAACCTTCAGACCGGGGCGATCAGCCACTGGGGTGATTCCATCAAGGATCACCCGATCACCCAGCTGCATCGAACGGGTTTCACCGTCACGCTGTCCCCGGACAACCGGCTGATGAGCGCGACCTCCGTGTCCCACGAGATGTCCTTGCTCATCTCGGACGCCGGATGGTCCAACCGGGAGCTCACGGACATCCAGCTCAACGCGGCCCGCGCGGCGTTCGTGCCCCGCGCATATCAGGAGTGGTTGTGCGAGCGGATCGAGGAGGCCTGCGCGTGAGCTCCCGAGATGTCTCACCGGCCGTCCCCGAAGGCACGGGCGAACGGTTCGAAGAGCTCGTGCGCGTGATGGACCGCTTGCGTTCCCCGGGCGGTTGCGAGTGGGACGGCGCCCAGACCCATGAGTCGCTGCTGCGCTACCTGGTCGAGGAGGCGTACGAGGTGGTCGAGGCGGTCGAGTCCCCGAACGACACGGAGGACGGAAGCGCGGGCAACCGGTCCGAGCTCGTGGAAGAACTCGGCGACATCCTGCTGCAGGTCGTGTTTCACGCGCGTATCGGACAGGAACACGCGGCTGGTGGGGCCTTCGACGTCACCGACATCGTGGCCGCGGTGACCGACAAACTGGTTCGCAGGCATCCGCTGGTATTCGGCGGCCGGCCCGCGCGGAACGGGGCCCCTGACACGGGCACGAACCCCGCCGGGGATCCCGCTGGCCCTGCACGGGCCACCCAGGAGGAGCTCTCCGCGCGGTGGGATGCCGTCAAGCGCTCCGAGAAACCACACCGCACCAACGTGTTCGACGGGATTCCCCCCGCGCTGCCCGCGCTGGCGCTCGCCGAAAAGGCCTTCACCAAGGCGCGTCGCCACGGCGTGGAAAATACGCCGGGCCCCATCGGGACCCAGGACGCCGCGGGCGTGGAACGTGCCGAGGCCGAATTCGGTGACCGGCTGCTGGAACAGGTGCGAGCGGCGTCGGCGATGGGACTGGATTCCGAACGTGCCCTGCGAGGCGCCGTGCGACGTTACATCGAGACAAATAATCGGCCGATCCAGCCGGGAACCAGCCGAGATCGGTAGGCTGACATCAGGGCACCGCCCGATAGGTCAACGACCAGCAAGGAGATTATCCATGGCAATGATCATTGCTTTGCAAGCCCGTCAGATTCTGGACTCGCGTGGTAACCCCACGGTAGAGGTAGAGGCACTGCTCGAGGACGGCAGCTTCGGCCGCGCAGCAGTTCCCTCGGGAGCTTCCACGGGCGAGTTCGAAGCAGCCGAACGCCGTGACGGGGACAAGAAAATCTACCTGGGCAAGGGCGTGCTGGACGCAGTCAACGCCGTGGATGAGGAGCTGGAAGAGGCAATCGTGGGCCTGGACGCCTCCGACCAGCGCGCCGTGGACCAGGCCATGCTGGACCTGGACGGCACCGACAACAAGTCCAAGCTGGGCGCCAACGCCATCCTGGGTGCTTCCATGGCCGTGGCCCGCGCCGCGGCCAGCTCCGCGGACCTGCCGCTCTACAAGTACCTGGGTGGCCCCAACGCACACCTGCTGCCCGTTCCGATGATGAACATCCTCAACGGTGGCTCTCACGCGGACTCCAACGTGGACATCCAGGAGTTCATGATTGCTCCGATCGGTGCGCCCACGTTCGCCGAGGCCCTGCGCTGGGGCGTGGAGGTTTATCACAGCCTCAAGTCCGTACTCAAGGATCGTGGCCTGTCCACCGGCCTGGGTGACGAGGGCGGTTTCGCACCCAACCTCAAGTCCAATGCCGAGGCCCTGGACCTGATCCTGGACGCCATTAAGAAGGCCGGTTACAAGGCCGGCACCGACATTGCCCTGGCCCTGGACGTGGCCTCCTCCGAGTTCTTCGAGAAGGGCAAGTACTCCTTCGAGGGCAAGAAGCGCTCCGCCAAGGACATGTCCGACTACTACGCGGACCTGGTCGACAAGTACCCGTTGGTCTCCATCGAGGACCCGCTGGACGAGGACGACTGGGAAGGCTGGGCAACCCTGACCCGTGCCATTGGCGAGAAGGTGCAACTGGTCGGCGATGACCTGTTCGTGACCAACCCGGAGCGTCTGGCTCGCGGCATTGAGGGTGACGTGGCCAACGCATTGCTCGTGAAGGTCAACCAAATCGGTTCCCTCACCGAGACCTTCGACGCCATGGAACTGGCGCAGCGCAACGGCTACCGCTGCATGGTCTCGCACCGTTCCGGTGAAACCGAGGACACCACCATTGCGGACATCTCCGTGGCCGTGAATGCCGGTCAGATCAAGACCGGTGCCCCGGCTCGTTCCGAGCGCGTGGCCAAGTACAACCAGTTGCTGCGCATCGAGGAGGAACTCGGCGACGCCGCTCGCTACGCCGGCGCTTCCGCGTTCCCGCGCTTCTCGGCCAAGTAAGACCCTCCACCCACACTGTTGGGTGAACGAACCGCCCGGTTCCCCTCGCGGGGACCGGGCGGTTGCGTGTGGGGAGCGCGAAGTTTTCGCCGCTAGAATGGCCGGCAGGATAAATTCGGAGCGCGTCTCACACGAGAGAGCGCCGTGCAACGCGGGAGGTGTGCATGGTTGGCCCCAGGCCGAGGATTCCTCGGTTCTCCGGTAAGAGGCAGGGCGCGGACGGGAAACCCACATTGGCCGAGGGCCGTGGCAAGAGCCGATCGGTCAACGCAGGAGAGCGCACACCCGCTTCGCACGCCGGTTACTCCGGCGGCGGATCGTCCACGGTCACGGCACCCACTCCCGCGCATTCCTTCAACGGCAGACTCATTGCCCTGATCTTGGTGGCCACCCTGATCTTGTTCCTGGCGGCGCCCACCGCCAAGATCTTCTTCGATCAGCGCGCCCAAATCACCGCGCTCGAAGAGTCCATCGCGGCCAAGGAACAGGAGCAGCAGCAACTCAAGCTGCAAGAGGAACGCTGGGGTGACGACGCGTACGTGGAGCAACAGGCTCGCGAGCGCATGTTCTACGTGATGCCCGGTGAACGCGCCTACCTGGTGCTCGGCGCCGAAGAAACGGGCCGCCAAGCCGCGGAGTCCTCCGCCGAACAGGTCGAAGCGGGTAAACCCGCGTGGGCGGACGGTTTGTGGCAGTCCGTGGTGGATTCGGCGTTCCCCCAGAGTGAGCCGGAAATCGCCCCGGTGGAGCCGGAGCAGTAACCGTTTATTTCCGCAGGGCATCCCTCCACACCGTTTTCTTCCCCATTGACCAACTGGCCCAGCAGTGCGCCGGAAAGTAGTACGCAAGTGACTGAAGCACAGCCGAACCCTGCCCCCGCAGTGACCCAGCAGGATCTCACGGTGGTGGGACATCAGCTCGGCCGCCCCGCGCGGGACGTGGTGGAGATCGCGGCCCGTTGCGTGTGCGGTAACCCCCTGGTGGTTGCCACCGCACCGCGATTGTCCAACGGCACGCCGTTCCCCACGGTGTTCTACCTGACGCACCCGGTGATCACGTCCGCGGTGTCCCGGCTCGAGGCCGAGGGCAGCATGTACGGCATGTCGGACAGGATCACAGAAGATGCGCAGCTCGCGGAGCAGTACCGGGCGGCCCACGAACACTACCTGGGGGAACGGCGTCGGATTGGTGAGAAAGCAGGAATCGGCGAGGTCCCCGAAATCGAAGGGATCTCCGCCGGTGGCATGCCCACGCGCGTGAAATGCCTGCATGTGCTGGTGGGACACAGTTTGGCCGCCGGACCCGGGGTGAACCCGCTGGGCGACGAGACCCTGGGCCTCATCGCGGACACCTGGAGCACGGACCGCTGCGCGTGCGACCCGGAATGGCGCACTGCGGACTGAGCGGGTTCACCGCTGAGGGCGGGGGCGTCATTCGCGCCGTCGCCGGGCGCCAGGTCTTCGCCGTCGTGAAGGCGTCAAGAACGTGGGTAAAGTGGGATCGCGCTGCTGAATCGGCGCACTCCCCATAGAGCCGAGGATCCATCACCCATGCGCGTTGCTGCCATTGACTGCGGGACCAACTCCATCCGCCTCCTGATTGCGGATGTCAAGGACGAGAACGGACACCCCGAGCTCATCGATATCGTGCGTGAAATGCGCGTGGTGCGCCTGGGTCAGGGTGTGGACGCCACGGGTTGGCTCGCCGAGGCCGCGCTGGACCGGACCTTCGCCGCCGTTGAGGAATACGCCCGCCTGATCAAGAAGCACAAGGTGGACAAGATCCGTTTTGTGGCAACTTCAGCCACGCGCGACGCCGGCAATCGCCAGGTGTTCGTGGACGGCATCAGGCAACGACTGGGTGTCGTGCCGGAAGTCGTGACCGGCGAGGAAGAAGCGGCCCTGTCCTTCCGCGGTGCCGCCAACGCGACCGGGCCACTGAAGCCCGAGGACCGCGTGCTCGTGGTCGATCTGGGCGGCGGTTCCACCGAGTGCGTGCTGGGCACGGTGGACGGCGTGACCGCGGCCAAGAGCGTGGACGTGGGATGCGTGCGCATGACCGAACGGTACCTGGGTGCCAACCCGCCCACCGATGAACAGCAACGCCAAGTGCTTCGGAACGTGGACGAGGCCATGGACTCCGTGGCCCGGATCGTTCCGTTGTCACAAACCACCCACCTGGTGGGTGTCGCTGGGACGATCACCACGGTGACGGCTCGCGCCATGGACCTGGCGAGCTACGACCCGGACGCGATCCACGGATCGACCATGTCCGTGGACTCGATCGCCCAGGCCTGCAAGGACCTCACGGCCATGACCAGGCAGGAACGGGCGCAACTGGGGTACATGCACCAGGGCCGCGTGGATGTGATCGGCGGCGGCGCCCTCGTCTGGCGGCGTGTCATCGAACGGGTTGTCTCCGCGACACAGGGCCGAGTGCGGTCGGTCACGGCCAGCGAGCACGATATTTTGGACGGAATTGGTCTGTCCCTGGTGCGCTGACCCCTCAATGGTTTTGAACACCCAACGGCCAGGGGTGTCCCCGCCAGTGCGTTCCTATTCAAGGTGAGGTTAGTCATGTCGGTCCACGCCACGCGCCGCCGCGCACTCTCGGGTGCGGCCGCTGCCGCCATGGTCCTGTCCCTTGCCGTAGCCCCCGCGGTGGCCATGCCCGACAACGAGCAGGCACCCGCGGCACCCGCGCCGTCGATCCCCCTGGAAACCCCGGTGGCACCGCCGCCCACGGACGGCAAGGTACCCGTGTCCGTGGACTCGATCCGCGAGCGAGAATACTGGCTCGACGAATACGGTGTGCGCGATGCCTGGAAGGAATCCACCGGCAAGGGCGTGAAGATCGCCGTGATCGACACCGGCGTGGACGCAACCCACCAGGATCTCAGCGACGCCGTTGTGGATGGCACGGACGTGTCCGGCAACGGTGCTGGAAATGGACACCGCGGCCTGGGCGCGGAACCCGAACACGGCACCCTGGTTTCGTCGTTGGCCGCCGGACGGGGCCACGGCGAAGCCAATCCGGACGGTCCAGGGAAGCAGAGCGGTGTGATCGGTGTGGCTCCCGAAGCGGAGATCCTGCCGGTGTCGCTGTGGCTCGGCAACGAGGAGCCCGGCGTCAAGGATGTCAACGAGCAGATTCCGAACGCCGTTCGCTGGGCCGTGGACAACGGGGCGGACGTCATCAACATGTCCGTGGGCTCGGACTCCACCGAATGGCCGCAGTCGTGGGACTCCGCGTTCGCCTACGCGGAGGAGAAGGATGTCCTGGTCGTGGCGGCCTCGGGCAACCGTGGTTCCGGGCTCAACCAGGTGGGAGCCCCGGCCACCATTCCCGGTGTCCTCACGGTGGGCGGCGTGGACCGCGCGGGCCGGGCGAGCTGGGACTCATCGTCCCAGGGAATCTCGATCGCGGTTGCGGGTCCGAGTGAGGACATGGTGGGCGCTATGCCGGGTGACGGTTACGCCGAGTGGTCCGGCACGTCTGCCACAGTGCCTCTGGTCTCCGGAACAGCCGCGTTGATCAAGGCCAAGAACCCGGATCTGAGCGTGGCGCAGATCGCCAACCAGATCATCCGCACCGCCCACGATGCCGGCGAGGAAGGCCAGGATCCGTTCTACGGATACGGGATCCTGGACGTGAAGGCCGCCGTGACGGAGGACGTGCCGGACGTCGACAAGAATCCGCTGGGCAGCATGCAGCACTGGATGAGCGTGCACCGGCCGGCATCGGCCGCGGCCAGTGAGACGGCGTCGTCGCCGGGGGCCACCGAAACCTCTGACACCGAGCAGGTCACGGAGGAAGCCACCCCGCCGGTGGCGCATGCCCCGCTCAACGAAACGGGTGCCCTGCCCGTGGTGATCCTGGCCGGTTTCGGACTGGTGGTTGCCGGGCTGACGGTCGCGGCGGTGTTCCACATCCGCTCCGTGAACCGCTGACGCGCACATTTCACGATCAGCGCAGCCCGCCCGGCGTCGTTCTGAACGGAAATGGGGTCAGTGATGAGTAGACTTTTGGGTATGGCTTTCAATCAATTGGCTAAAGACCGTCCGCGTCTTCTGATCGTCGGCGGCGGATACGTTGGTTTCACGCTCGCACAACGGCTACAAACGCGCATCAAGGAATCGGGTGGCGTCGTCACGGTTGTCGATCCCAACCCGTACATGACCTACTTGCCGTTCCTGCCCGAGGTTGCTGCCGGCAACATCGAGGCACGCAGCGCCATTGTTCCGCACCGTCAGCACCTCAAGGACTGCGAACTCATCGGTGGCCGCGTGGAGAGCATTGACCACGCCAACCGCACGGTCAGTATCCGCGGTATCGATCAGGGACCCAACTTCGATCTGCCCTATGACGAGATCGTCATTGCCGGTGGCTCCATGACCCGCACGTTCCCCATCGAGGGCCTGGCGGACAGCGCCATTGGTCTGAAGACCATTGAAGAAGCCGTCTCGCTGCGCAACTGGGTTTTGGAGCGCATTGAAATCGCGTCCCTGACTGACGATGAGCACGAAAAGCGTAAGGCTTTGACTTTCGTCGTGGTCGGCGGAGGTTATGCAGGTACAGAGGGTCTCGCCGAGCTTGAGGACATGGCCCGTACCGCCGTGGAGCGCAATGACCGCCTCAAGGTCTCCGACCTGCGTTTCGTTCTGGTCGAGGCCATGGACCGCATCATGCCCGAGGTTTCCAAGGAACGCGCCGAGCAGGTCGTGGCACAGTTGCGTTCCCGCGGTATCGAGGTGCTGCTCAACACGTCCCTGAATTCCGCCAAGGACCAGCTCGTCAAGCTGATCAACATGAAGGACAAGTCCCCGGCCGGCGAGATGTACACCGACACCCTGGTGTGGACTGCTGGCGTACAGGCCTCTCCGTTCGTCAAGAACAGCGACCTGCCCGTCGACGAACGCGGTCGAGTGCGTGCCGGCGCGGACCTGCGTGTGACCGGAGACGACGGACCGATCGAGGGCGCCTGGGCGGCCGGAGACATCGCGGCCGTTCCGGATCTCACCGGTACCGGGCCGGGTGGCTTCTGTGTTCCCAACGCTCAGCACGCCGTGCGTCAGGCCAAGACCATGGCCAAGAACATCATTGCCGCGCGCGAGGGCAAGGCGCTGGAAGATTACTACCACGAGAACTTGGGCGCCGTGGCCGGCTTGGGCCTGTACAAGGGTGTAGCCAACATCCGCGGTGTCGAGTTCAGTGGCTTGCCCGCCTGGGCGGCTCACCGCTTCTACCACGGCTACGCGATCCCCACGATCGAGCGCAAGGTGCGCATCTTCAGCGAGTGGGGCATCAACATGCTCTTCGGTCGCGACACCACCGGCATGCGCCACGTGCGCGACCCGCGCCGGTCGTTCAAGGTCGCCGCAGGTGACGAGGTGGATACGGCCAAGGCAAGGCTGTAACCTACGTGTACTCGCGAAGCTACCGGTTCAGCTCCCTTCCCGGGTGATGAACCGGTAGCTTTTGCACGGGCCCCCATAGCCCAATTGGCAGAGGCAGCGGACTTAAAATCCGCGCAGTGTGGGTTCGAGTCCCACTGGGGGCACCCCTTCCTTCTTATCCGGTCAGGGATTCGGCGCACCGGTTCCTGCCCGTGGCATCTGAGGCACAGGTTCGCGGCCCATGACATTTAAGGCGCCGGTTCGCAGCGTCGACCCAGGTTCCGCGGTGATCCGGAGCCTCAGATGTTCGGCTGCAGCGACCACTGTTCAAGAGGCACTCTGCTGCCGTCTCTGATCGAGGTGTCAACGGATGCGCGTGACGGAGACCCACACCTCCCGCTGTAGTAGTGCGGCAGTTATGCACATGTTTGACCTGCTGCAAGGAGGCCAAGAGGTCAACATGCGAAGCTTTGCGTATGGGTTCCGTTTCTGACTTGCCTGCAGGGGTGGCCTACGTCAGTGCCTTAGCACCAGCAGGAGTGGCGATAGTCGCTTCGATCGCGGCCATCATTGCATGGCGGTCTCATGTTCGGCAGAAGCGCACGGACCAAAGGAATGTGTTTTGGGACAGGCTCGTGTGGGCGCTGGATCAGTGTTCGGACCAGGATGCAGATATCTACTCCGTGAACATGGGCATGGTGGTGTTGACATCTTTAGCCAAGGATTCCTTGATGACGGCCGAAGACATCGAAATGATCGAGCAAGTCAACGACATTGTGGTAGACCGATTCTCGGGCATTCCTCCGGAGGAGGATGAAGAGTCAACTGACCCAGAAGCTACTCCAAGGCAGCAATGACCATGTGTAGAGTGGATGTGCACAGGAGGACGGTGTATCCCATGGCGACGACAAGAAAATTTTCCGCTTCTGGTCGTAACGCGCGCCCACGAACAACGGTAAGAACCGACAACGCCGCTCGTACGGGCAAGGTCATTACGTACAGCGCCAAGCAGCAGCAACAGCTCCTGAGGCAATCGAAGAAGCTGCAAAAAGTGCTTGATGAGCGAAAAAAAGAACTCGGCGTGGCCTGAGTCGAACTACTCGATAAAACCCCGCTACCCTCATCCACTCTTCTTCCCCACGAACCGATCCACGCGCTGCACCGTGTCCGGGTGCCCGGACAGTTCCGCGATGCTCGCGGATTCGTGACGCAAGTGCTCCTCGTACCCGTTCAGCGCGGCAGCCCGCAGCAACCTCTTAGTGGGCCCGTAGGTCTGCACCGCCCCGCCCAGGAAACGGTCCTCGACTTCGGTAAGGCGTTGCCCGAACGAGGCCGCCTCGGTCACCTCGTTGGCGATCGCCCAGTCCACGGCGTCGGCGCCGCTCAGTATTCGGCCATTGAGCGCCAGATCGATAGCACGTTGATGACCCACCGCGCGGGGGAGCAGATAAGCGACGCCGGTGTCCGGTGAGAGCCCCATCGAGGAATACGCCGCCAGCATGCTCGACCGATCGGAGACCAGTACCCAGTCGGAGTTCAACACCAACCCGAACCCGGCGCCGGCCGCCGTTCCGTTGACGCCCGCAAGGATGAGTAAGCGCGAACGCATCATGGCCAACGCGACGTCGTGGGCGGCGTCGGCGAGGGAGCGCAGGAATGCGGGCCGGTCGGCGGGCTCGTAGGACGCCATGCTCGTCACGTCCCCGCCGGCGCAGAAGAACCGGCCCTCGCCCGTCAGGGTGAGCACGTGAACGTCCGGGTCGGACTCGGCGTCGCGCAGGGCGGCCAGCACCCCTCGTGCCATGTCGAGAGTGAGGGCATTGCCGTCCGCGGGCCGGTTCAAGATGAGCCGAACCACGCCGGGGCGACGTTCGACCCGGACGGCTGAGGATGTGTTCGTAAAGGTCATGGTGCTCCGTAGGTAGTGGTCACGCGAAGGCGCTGATGCCGGTGAGATCACGGCCCAGAATCAAGGCCTGGACGGACTCGGTGCCTTCGTAGGTGTGCAACGCTTCCACATCGCTCAGGTGCCGGATCACGTGATTCTCGAGCAGGATCGCATTGCCTCCCAGCATGTCCCGCGCGACAGCGGCGATCCGGCGGGCCGCACGGGTGTTGTGATACTTGAGCATCGAGGCTTGGGCGGACCGCATGGTGCCCCCCGCCTGTAGGCGTGTCACGGCCACGCACTGCAACTGCATGTTGGTCAGTTCCGCGAGCATCTGGGCCAAACGCTCCTGCACCATTTGATGACCGGCCAGCGGCTTACCGAACTGGGTGCGTTGCGTTGAGTAGGACAGCGCCGCCTCGAACATTGATGTTGCGTGGCCCAGCGCGGACCACCCCACGTTCACACGGGTTTCCACCAGAGCGCGGGAGACGTCCTTGAACGAGTGCACGTCGGGTAGCTGCGCATCGGTGGGTACGCGCACGTTGCTCAGGGTGATTTCCGCCTGGTGAATGGCCCGCAACGCGCCCTTTCCCCGGATCACCTCTGCCGAGTATCCGGGCGTGGACTGTTCCAGAATGAAGCCCTTGACCTGGCCGTCCGCCTCATCGCGCGCCCACACGATGGTGATTCCGCCGGCCGCGCCGTTGCCGATCCACTTCTTGTGTCCGTTCACCACCCACTCGGATCCTTCGCGCCGGGCGGTGGTTTCCAGCGACACGGAATCGGACCCGTGGTGCGGTTCCGTCAACGCGAACCCACCCAGCAGATCGCCCCGGGCCACCGGTTCCAGATAGTTGGCCTTCTGTGCAGCACTGCCGAACAACACCAGGCTGCGCAGCACCAACCCACCCTGCACCGCCGCGGCTGCCGCCAGCGAACCGTCCGCGCGGGACATCTCCATGGTGACCAGCCCCGCCGCGAGCGGGGACATTCTCTGATGCCCGGGTATATTCAGTCCGTCGGTCAGCAGGTTCAGTTCGCCCGCCCGCCGGACCAGGTCCGTGGGGTACTCACCGCGGTCCCAATACTCGTTGACCAGGGGCAGGATCTGCGCGCCGTACTCGCGAGCCCGGTCCCAATGGGCTCGGTCGTCGTCACTGATGCCTTCGAGCACCGACAGGTAATCGGTACCCAGTGCCTCGGTCAGGTCATACCGCCGCGACGGCCCGGCGCTCACGCGCGATCTTCCGTGCTCGCGGTCCCGGTGCCGTCCTGGGAACGTTCCGCGCGCAGCTGGCGCTTGAGCAGCTTGCCGGACTGGTTGCGGGGCAGTTCCGCGACGAAGTCCACCCGCTTGGGCACCTTGTAGTCGGCGATCCGAGATTTCACGTGTGACCGCACCGTTTCGGGGGTCAGCGTGGTCCCCTCCTTGAGTACGATCACCGCCGTCACGGCCTCGATCCATCGCTCGTCCGGCAGCCCCACCACGGCGACCTCGGCCACCTCGGCCAACTCGTAAATACAGTCCTCGACCTCGCGCGGGGCCACGAGCACGCCACCGGTGTTGATCACGTCCTTGATCCGATCGACCACCTGGATGAACCCCTGCGCATCCCGGGTGACCTGGTCACCGGAGCGGAACCAGCCGTCCACGAATGCCTGCTCGGTGGCCTCCGGTTTGTTCCAGTACCCGGTCAGCAGTTGGGGGGAGCGGTACTGGATCTCACCGGGTTCACCGGGCGCGCCCAACGCACCTTCGGAGGTCACCACCTGGGCCTCCACATAGAACACGGGGCGCCCGCACGATGCCGGCCGCGCGTCATGCTCCTCCGGGCGCAGCACGGTGCACAGGGGACCCAGCTCGGACTGGCCGAAGCAGTTGTAGAAGCCGATCTTCGGATACCGCGAGCGCAACCGCTGCAGCACGGTCACCGGCATGATGGACGCGCCGTACTGGGCCTTGGTCAGCGACGAGAGGTCGCGGGTGTCCAGCTCGGGGGAATTGGCCAGGGGAACCCACACGGTGGGGGCCAGGAACAGCGAACCGATGTGTTCTTTCTCCACGAGCTCAAGGATCCGCGCGACGTCGGGCCTGGCGATCACGCGCACGGTGGCGCCCAATGTGAGGTAGGGCAACAGGAACACGTGCATTGCGGCCGAGTGGTAAAGCGGCATGGCAATCAGGGGCCGGTCCTCGGCCGTGAAATCCAGGGCAATGATCGAGGAAACGTACTCGGCGATCAGCGCGGCGTGCGTCATCATGGCACCCTTGGGCGCGGATGTGGTGCCGGAGGTGTACAGCAGTTGCAGCAGGTCACTTTCGTCCACTGGCACGTTGACCGGCTCCGACGACGCCGCCCGGTCCAGCGCCGTCTCCAGCAGCGAGACACCCTCGGATCGGGTGCCTGCGGACGGCTGCGGATCCGGGAACATGGACCACACATGTTCGACCTCCGGTGCCCGCCCGGAGCCGCGGACGTCATCGACCAGCGGCAACAACGCGTTATCGACCACGAGCAGGCTCGCCCCGGAATCCTCCAGGATGTAGGCCAACTCGTCACCTTTGAGTGCGAAGTTCACCGGTACATGCACCAGACCGGCCTGGGCACAGGCAAGGTACAGCAGCAGGTAAACATCAGAATTGGCGCCGTAGGCGGCAACCCGGGACCCCCGCGGCAACCCGGCATCGACCAGGCGGCGGGTGACGCGGTGGACCGCGTCGCCCAGTTCGGAATATGTCCAGCGCCGATCCTCGAACAGGACCGCGGTAGCCGGGCCGTTGCGGGTGACCGTGCGGCGCAGGAGTGCGCCCATCGTGTTGGACGTGGCCGTGGCCACCGCCGAATCGGTCTCGTGCTCCCGAGCTGATGCATTCATGACGGACGGGTCCTTTCGGAGGAAATCGGGTGGCTCAGAGACGTTCGATGATGGTGACGTTGGCCTGACCGCCGCCTTCGCACATGGTCTGCAGCCCCCATTGGGCGTCCCGGCGCTCGAGTTCGTGCAGCAGTGACGTCATGAGCCGCGCACCGGTGGCGCCGATGGGGTGGCCCAGGGCAATCGCCCCGCCGTTCACATTGACCGTGGACATGTCCGCACCGGTTTCGCGTTGCCACGCGAGCACCATCGCGGCAAAGGCCTCGTTGATCTCGATCAGGTCCATGTCGGCCAAGCGCATGCCCGTGCGCTCCAGGGCGTACCGGGTCGCGGCAATGGGTGCGGACAGCATCATGATCGGATCAGCACCGCGGGCCGACACATGGTGGATGCGGGCTCGCGGGCTGAGTCCGTACTTCGCCACGGCGCGTTCGGAGGCAATCAACAAAACCGCAGCGCCGTCGGACATCTGAGACGCGGTACCCGCCGTGTGCAGACCACCATCCACGATCGGTTGCAGGGATCGGAGTTTCTCGAGGTCGGGTTCGCGCGGACCCTGATCCTCGGACAACCCGGCCAGCGGCAGGATCTCCCGATCGAAATACCCCTCTCGCTGGGCGGCCAGTGCGCGCTCGTGGGATTGCACGGCAAAGGCCTCGAGCTCCTCACGCGTGAGACCCCAGCGATGGGCCATCATTTCCGCGCCCCGGAACTGGGAGACCTCTTGATCCCCGTACCGTTCGGCCCAGCCGTTGGAACCGGTGAAGGGGTCCGGAAACCCGAATTTCTGGGCGGCCGCGTTGGAGTAGGAAAGCGGAATGCTGGACATCGACTGCACGCCACCGGCCACCACCAGCTCGCTCGTGCCGCTCATCACCGCCTGCGCCGCGTAGCTGATGGCCTGTTGCCCCGAACCACACTGCCTTTCAATGGTGCTGCCGGGAACCGCCTGGGACAGTCCCGCCGCGAGCCACGCGTTGCGGGCAATGTCCATGGACTGTGGGCCCAGCTGGTCGATGCACCCCAGGATCACCTCGTCGTACTCCTGGGAATCAATGCCCTGCCGGGTGACCAGCTCCTTCAGTGGCGCGGCGGCCAGATCGAGCGGATGAACTTCCGCGAGTCCCTTGCCCCGGCGCCCCACGGGGGTGCGGACGGCATCAACGATGTAGGCCTCAGCCATGAAAAATTCTCCGAACGGTCGATCGAACAGGGGCGGATGTCATCAGGAGGATGTCAGCGCGGGGCCATGCGCAGGGCGCCGTCCATGCGCAGCGTGGTGCCGTTGAGGTAGTCGTTGTCCACGAACGTGGTCACGATCTGCGCGAATTCGGAGGGGCGGCCCAGCCTGTGGGGGAACGGAACACCGGCGGCCAGACCCGCGCGGTACTCCTCGCTGACCGTGGCCAGCATGGGGGTCTCCACGATGCCCGGTGCCACGGTGTTCACGCGGATACCCAGGCTTGCCAGGTCACGCGCAGCGGCGATCGTCAAACTGTGCACACCGCCTTTGGACGCCGCGTAGGCCGCCTGACCCACCTGGCCCTCGAAGGCCGCCACGGAGGCGGTGTTCACGATCACCCCGCGTTGGCCGTCCTCATCCACGGGATCGTTGGCCGCCATGGCCTCCGCGGCCAAGGTCAGGACGTTGAAGGTGCCGATCAGATTCACCCGGATCACGGTCTCGAACAGTCCCAGATCATGCGGGCCCTTCTTGCCCAGGATGCGGGCGGAGGGCCCGATGCCAGCGCAATTGACCACCGTTCGCAAGGGGCCGTTCGCGACCGCGGCACTCACGGCGGCGCGCACTTGATCGGGTTCGGTGACGTCCGTGGCGTGATAGGTCACGCCCGCGACCTCGGGAGCCTTCTCCACGCCCGCGGGCAGGTCCAGACCCACCACGCGCACGCCACGGGTGGCCAGCGCCGCGGCGGTCGCGGCGCCCAGGCCCGAGGCCGCGCCGGTCACCAGGGCAGAAGTGTTGGAGACATCCATGAAACGTTCCTTTCGGTGAGGTGCTTTAGTAGGATGCCCAACTATTCAAGTGTTGTCCAGGTCACACGTGATGCGCCCGTGGGAACATGCTGGACGGGCCTCGTGCTCACAGGTCATGGACGGCCGGATTCAGTGTTCGCTGTGCACAAACTCCCAGCTCCGGGTGACGCGTCACTGCTACCCTTGTTGCACAGCCCGTATACGTCATGAAAGGACGCACCCATGGCCGGTGGAAACCCGCTCCTGCGCGACTTCAACAAGAAAAGCGCGCGACAAGGCGCGCCCGGTTCCTACCAGGATCCGCGTTACTCGCCCGAACACCTCGAGCAGATGTACAACGCCCCGGCGGCTGGCCCCGCCCAGACCGGACGGATGAGCTACGACGACGTCGTGATGCGCACCGGCGTGCTGCTGGTCTGCATTGTCGTGACCGGTGTTCTCGGTTGGATGATGCCCATCCTCGCGCTGCCCGGCGCCCTGATCGGTCTGGTCCTCGGTTTGGTCAACGCGTTCAAGCGCGAGCCCAGCCCGGTGCTGATCATTGCGTACGCCCTGGCCGAAGGGCTGTTCCTGGGTGGCATTTCCGGCATGTTCGAGGCCACCTACCCGGGCATCGTGATCCAGGCCGTCATGGGTACCGTCGCGGTATTCGTGTCCGTGCTGGTGCTCTACAAGGTGGGTGTGCTGCGTTCCTCGCCGCGCGTGACCAAGATCTTCATGGTCGCCATCATGGCGTACGCGTTGTTCGCGCTCATCAACCTGGGCACCTCGCTCCTCGGCGGCTTCAACATGCGCTACGACGTCACCCTGTTCGGCATCCCCCTGGGGCTTATCGTGGGGGCATTGGCCATTCTGTTGGCCGCCTACAGCTTTGTGCTGGACTTCGAGAACATCACCGACGGCGTGCGCCGTGGCATCCCGGAGAAGGCAGCATGGTCGGCCGCATTCGGTTTGACCGTGACCCTGATCTGGGCCTACGTGGAGATTCTGCGCGTTCTCGCCATCATCCGCAGCATGGCCGAGTAATCCGGTTCGCTCGCGACCAGAGCAACTGACGACGCCGCGGGCCTCGCGTTATCAACGCGAGGCCCGCGGCGCGGTTTAACTCCCTCTTGTGCCCGACATGCAGCAAATTCCTGTCTAAGAGGGCAGGGCGAGGCCATCAGTCGGTCCACTGCACGCTGGCCCGGAGTGGGACTCAGATTGATCCACGGTTTTCGGAGTATTCGCCGCTACGGCCACTCAAGCGCTCGTGGCACTTTCTCTTGGGGATGGGGCCATCAGGCGTGCATGCTCGGGCAGCGGTCCTAAAAATGTTTGTGTTTTCATTGCAATTGCTCACACCCCCCCCTTAGTATCGCACGCATCACACAACGAAGTGTGTTATTCCTAGAAAAGGACAAGGTCATGAAACGTCTGAAGAAGGCACTGGTGACTGTCGGTCTCGCCGGAACCCTTGCAGCAGGAGCGGCAGGAGCCGCCAATGCTGCTGTCACTCACCCTGGTGGTGGCACTTGGGATTCCGGCGTCAGTTATTGGACCAATAGCGTGTGGTCTAATTATCACCACCCGACTCGTGCTCACGGCAGCACCGCTTGCAATAGCACTCGCTGTAACCGTTCTGCCACCGTTGCCCCCAACAGGTGGTCTTACGCCTCCATCACGGCCAGTCTTGGTGGTAACACCACATACTGGCGGTATTAACCGTTTCAATGGTTGGCCGGGTGACGGAACGCCGCTCGGCCAACCATCGTGAGGGCGACGAAACACGGGGCAGGGGCGCATGAATAATAACCTGGGATTTGCACGGGCTGTCGTATGGGTGTGCGCGCTATTGCTTTCCGGAATTCTCACCGGTGTCTCGGCCATGTTTTTCTTGGACCAAGACCGCTGGGGACCTGAGGGAATTACTGAGGTTTTCACCATTACGGAAATCCCACCTGACATATCGCGTGAGGCCCTGATTTCCACCGTGGATGACGTGGTAAACGATGCCGCTGTCAATGTTTACAAGATGTCACCCTTCTCTCAGGGGGATGACCGAGGCACTGATTATTATCTCTTCGCGGGTGACCCCTTATCGGTACTCGGAAATCCGGAAGACGGCAGCTTCCCGACATTTTCTAGCGGGTACCCCGCCGCACTCCATGATGCGACTGCCTTGACCCGGGACCGCCTGCTGGGTGCCTATGCCGTTCAAGGTAGTTCCGTTCAAACACATCAAATCGTTGACGCATTGGCGAGCCACCAGATTGTCGCCGCTCCGGTTTCCTCCCCGCCTGGTGTTTTTCTCTGGCCATTCTTTTTCTTGACCAGCCCCTGGGGTATCGCGGCCATCACTCTCTGGATCGGCTTAGTACTCGCGCTGGTGAACCAGTCCGCGGTGCGTTTGACCATCGTGGGATTGCGCCAAGCGACGGGGGCGGAGCCCTCCCGAGTTCTCACGCCCGAGGCAATCGCTGCGCTGGCACCGGCCGTCGCCTGCGCTGCGGTGATGCCGCTCGTTCTGCTGACTTATTCACAGTTGTGGGTAGACGGTTACCAGGTTCGCTCGATCTTGACGGTCGGGGTACTACAAGCGTTGATACCGTTGTCCGCGGCACTTTTCGCCCTTGTGGTTGCGATACTGGCGGCGCGGCGTCATTCGGTCGGGCGGATCCTCAATGGTGCGCGGCCGGCGGGGCTACTTGCGACCTTGTCCGTGGTTGCGATCGTGGCCACTGCGGCAGGAGTGGGCGCGAGTAGTGCCTCTGCGGTTCATCGGATGATTGACGAACAATACGCGCGCTCAGCCGACGTATATCGGGCACAACATCCCGAGCTCGTTCAGCCCGCACTTGGCTACGCAATTACCACGAGCCAGGCGTCCCACATCGATGACCAGCTAAGGCTCATCTACAGAGAGATGGAAGCGAATGATCAAGTGTTGTTGACGACGCCTGGTTCCCTCGATAGTTCCGGAGCCGTCCCTTCTGCAGCACTGCAAGAGCGCACGCTGGTGGTGAACACCGCGTTCCTCGCTTCCCTGTCGGCCGCGAATGCCGAGGTAATTCGCAAGACCGATGCCGCCGCACAACCCGGAGGACTTGTCGTATTGGTTCCCTCCAACCTGCTGGTCCAGCAACGCGACCAACTTCGCTCCGCCGTGGAACAGTGGGTGAATTTTCAGATCTCGCTGCGCCCTACGGCCGAGCAAGTCGAGCCGAAGGTGTCCTTCGTAGACAATGTAAATCTGGGCGTGGTCCCCAGGCTCGACTACGACGACTCGGACAACCCCATGTATGGGGTAGACCCCGTGTTGATCGTCACGGACGCGAGCAGCGGGGTGCTGTCCAATGACTTCTACGCCGGTCTGGGTGCCTATACGGATGGTGACGTGTACCAGCGCCTTCTCAATGACCACCAGGTGAGCCATGCGGTGGTGTCCTTGCGGAACGTCGCCCAGCTGTCGGCCCTGGACCACGCCGATCGGCGCTCCGAGCTGCGGGTCACCCTCACCGGAACTGCAGTCATGCTCCTTGCCTTGATTCTCGGTTCGGCCGTCTTCGCCGCCGTTCACCATGCGCGCCGTCGCACTGCCGTGTTCTTGCTGTCCTCGACCGGCAGTGGTTATCTCGGGATCCATGGCAAATTCACTGTGCTGACCGCAGTTCTCGCGGTAATCCCCGCCTCGTTGGGTGCGGCGGTATCGAGCATCCCTTGGGTTGCGCGCATTGGGGTGGTAGTCGTCTGCGCCGCGGTAGTTGTCGTTGCGACAGTCGTCACCCTGGGCGCGCTCCAACACAGTGTCAACAGGACCGCCCTAGAGATCTCATGACCCCTGCATCATTTGCTGAAAGGACAATGCATCCATGAGCGACAGTGTTGAAGGAATCACGGCCAAAAGTCTCGCCTTTGAGTATCCGGGTCGCGTGGTGTGGCAGGAACTGTCGTTCACACTCACACCCGGTTCGTTGGCCGCCGTCCGCGGCGAGAGCGGTTCGGGCAAGACCACACTGCTTCAATGCTTGGGAAGCCTGGAGCAATCCACGACGGGAGGCTTATGCGTCTTCGGCCAAGACGTGGGCGCGCTACGTGGCGCGGCCCTTCGGGAGTTCCGTCGAAATTGTGTCGGGTTCGTCTTCCAGAATGCCGGTTTGGTCGCGTCCTGGAGTGTGCGCAAAAACGTTGAGGTTGGGGGGTACCGCGTCAAGGATGACCCGGAGCGGGCGCGTGAGGTTTTTGAAGGCTTCGGGCTGCCCTTCGACCTTCTGGACATCCCGGCCCACCGGCTCAGCGGTGGTGAACAACAGCGCGTGGGTATCATTCGGCTTGCACTCCGACGGCCGCCGCTCATGTTGCTGGATGAGCCCACGGCTGCCCTTGACGACGAGAATAGTCAGCGCGTGACGAATTTCTTACGTGGGCATTGCCGATCAGGCGGCATCGCCCTGGTGGCCACTCACGATGCCCGCGTTGTAGAACATGTCACTGACGACATCAGTCTGTCACCTGTTCACTGCGGGAAAGCTGAAAATCCGCAGCGCGATACGGGCGATAGCCAATCCTGTGACGGGCCAACTGAATCCGGGACCTATCAAGAAAGCTTGATGCCCCGCAGTAACTAGATATAGGTGATCTCAAGGTCCCGGGGCGGTAAGTTGATGGCGCGATCCGGTGCCGAGTCGTGTGCCGGGCGGCCCACGAACAGCCAGCCGAGGATCTCCTCGTTCTCGGCCAAGCGATAAAAATCACGCAGCATCTGATCGTCGCTGGGAGTGCGTCGAGACCACACGGTGGCCCAGCCCTGCGCGTAGAAGGCGGCCTCCAGCAGGCCCCGAATCGAGTAAGCGTCAAAGCGTTGGACTTTCTTCGGAGTCTCCGATTCGGGATCGAACCGGAAAATGATGGCCAGTCCGGCCCCGCCCGTGGACGCCCACTGCAGACCGCCGCGGTAGGCCGCCAACCGACGGATTTTCTTCCCCTTGAGCCGCGGAACGGGGCCATCCATGGTGGGAACCGACGTCAGCCCGGCCATGGCAGCGGCCAGGTCCGAGGCCGACTGACGATTGGTCACGGCCACCCGCCACGGGGTGCGTGAATCGTCGAACCGGGCGCCCGCCACCGCGCGGAGCACGGATTCCAATTCGGGGCGTCTGGGCGCTTCCTGCGTCAGGACACTTGCGGGGCGGCGCTGGGACAGGACACGGAGCAAGGTGGCGGACATACCCACCATTTTTGCACCACTTGACAGTGACCTGTGAAATAAAGGATTCCCGGGCGGGCATGCCATGATGTAGCCATGTCTTCAACCGTGTCTACGTCACAGACGCATTCTCAGCAGGACCAACCTAAGCATGATTCCGTGCCGGTTTCGAACCCCGAACGTCACGGGCGTGACATGGTCTCCGCCCCGGTGCGCATTGCTGCCGCGTGGTCATGGCGCGTCATTTTGGTGATCGCGGCCATCGGCCTGGTGGGTTGGCTCATGTCCAAGGTTTCCACGGTCCTCATCCCGGTGGCCCTCGCGGCGCTGTTGGCGGGTCTGCTGGCCCCCGCCGTCAAGTGGCTGCGTTCCAAGCATGTGCCCAGCGGGCTGGCAGCAGCCATTGTCGAGGTCGGTCTCATCGCGTTGGTGCTCGGCCTACTGACCCTGGCCGGCCAGCAAATGATCGCCGGTTTCGCCCAACTTTCGGACAGCGCGGTGGGTGGCTTCCAGAAGCTCATCGGCATGCTCGAGGACAGCCGCCTCAACGTCTCCACCGACACCGTTAATCAGTGGTTCGGTGAGATCGGCAGCGCCCTGCAGGAGAACTCGCAGGCTATTCTGTCCGGGGCCATGACCTTCGGCTCCACCGCGGGCAACATTCTGACCGGCATCGTCATCATGTTGTTCGTGCTGCTGTTCTTCCTCATGCAGGGCGAGTCGATTTGGCTGTTCATGGTCAAACTGTTCCCGCACCGCGCCCGCGCTGCCGTCAACGGTGCCGGTCGTAAGGGTTGGGTATCCCTCGCCCAGTACGTACGCATCCAGGTGTTCGTGGCGTTCGTCGACGCCGTCGGCATCGGTTTGGGTGCCTTCCTCCTGGGCGTCCCGCTGGCGCTACCCATTGGCGTGTTGGTCTTCCTGGCCTCGTTCATCCCCATCGTCGGTGCCGTTGCCACCGGCATCATTGCCGTCCTGGTCGCGTTGGTGGCCAATGGCCTGGGTGTTGCCCTGGCCATGTTGGGTGTCGTGCTGCTGGTTCAGCAGATCGAGTCGAACGTGCTGCAGCCGCTGGTCATGGGCAAGGCTGTTTCCCTGCACCCCGTGGCAGTCTTCCTGGCCGTGGCCTCAGGTGCCGTGCTGTACGGCATTGTGGGCGCGCTGTTCGCTGTCCCCCTGTTGGCGATCCTGAACACGATCGTGCGATACCTGTCTTCCCGTGCATGGGAACAGGATGACCAAATCGCGTGGACCCCCTTCATGTATCCGTGGGAGATCAAGAAGGAAGCCAAGAAGCAGGACCTGACGCGCGAGCAGGTCATGGAGCAGCTCCAGCGATTCCGACTCAAGCGCCATAAGGACCGCGAATTGGAAGAGCTCAAGCGCGAGGAAAAACACAAGAAGGACACCGAGCACGACGCCACCATTAACCAGGACAGCGTGAATCGCGCATAGTCGCGGGACGAAACAGCGTCCGAACGGGTAATAGCATGGAACGCGGCGCCCTTGAACGAGGGCGCCGCGTTTTGGTACGGCAGCGCATAGACCGCGGCTGACCAACCGATACGGTGACCGCCCGCGTGCGGCGCGCAGTGCAGAGTGAAAGAAGTGTGAAGTGGGCCTCAACGAAATGCCGGTGACCGCGGCGGATGTCGAACGTGCCTCGCACATGTTGGAAGACGTCATTGAGCGAACGCCCGTGGCGCACTCACGAGCGCTGTCCCGCATGCTCGGCTCCGAAGTCCACATCAAGTGCGAGAATCTGCAGCGTGCCGGGTCCTTCAAGATCCGCGGCGCGTACATCCGGATGGCCGGGCTCTCCGAGGAGGACAAAGCGCGGGGCGTGGTGGCGGCGTCGGCGGGTAACCACGCGCAAGGTGTGGCGCTGGCCGCCAACAAGCTGGGTATCAAGGCGCGGATCTACATGCCGTTGGGCGCGGCGCTGCCCAAGGTCGCGGCCACCCAGGACCACGGAGCCGAGGTCGTGCTGTTCGGCAGTACCGTGGACCAGGCCCTGACCGAGGCTCAACGGTACGCGGAAGAAACGGGTGCGGTGTTCGTGCATCCCTTCGATCACCCGGCCATCATTGCCGGACAGGGCACCCTGGGGCTGGAGATCGTGGATCAGGTCCCGGACGTCGACACCATCATTGCCGGCGTGGGCGGGGGAGGTTTGTTGGCCGGGCTGTCCGTGGCCGTGAAAGCCAAGGCGAAGGAACTGGGACGGGACATTCGTCTGATTGGTGTGCAGGCGGAAAACGCCGCCGCCTACCCGCCGTCACTGGCCGGGGACGCGCTCGTGACGCTCAGCAAGGTGTCCACCATTGCCGATGGCATTGCGGTGGGCCGCCCCGGTCAGCTGCCGTTCCAGATCATTAAGGAACTCGCGGACGACGTGACCACGGTCAGTGAGGACTCACTGGCTCAAGCGCTCATCTTCATGCTGGAACGCAACAAGATGGTCGTGGAACCCGCCGGCGCCGTGGGTGTGGCCGCCATTCTGGAAGGCCGGCTCAAGGAGTCCTACGGGGATCTGGGCAACACGGTGGTGTTGCTGTCCGGCGGCAACATCGACCCCATGCTCATGCTCAAGGTGATCCAGCGCGGTCTGTCCGCGGCAGGCCGGTACATGACCATCAAGATGATGCTCACCGACCGCCCCGGTGAGCTGGCCCTGATCTCGCGGATCATCGCGGACATGGACGCCAACGTGACCGGAGTGGATCACACGCGCATCGGCGGTTCGCTGTCCATGGGGGATGTCTCCATCACCATTGACATGGAGACCAAGGGCCACGCCCACTGCGACAAGGTCATCGACGCGCTGGAGGCTCAGGGCTTCCGGCCCGTGGTGGTGCACTGACCCACACGGATGGGCGAGCAGCGCCGCGCATCGGGTGTCAGCGGCGTCGTCCACCCCGCGCGGTGAAATACGTGAGGAAGGCAACGACGAACGTTGCGAACCACAGGATGTTACGCAGACCGCCCGTGGCGTTGAGCTCCGGGTTCGACTGGCCCAAGAAGTGCACGACGATTGCGGAGACGGCCAGCAGCGCGGTCAGGGCGATCAGCGGCACGGTCCATGTGGTGGGTTGACGGCTCCAGTGGGTAACCACGAATGCTCCTGGGCTCGGGAAATCAGGGGATTGACGTGACAATGACCGAGGGCCGCCCTCGGATGGTGAGAGCGGCCCCGGATCATGACTGCGAGTGGGTCAGTTGTTGAACGGCTTGGCGTCCAGGACCTTGACCTTGATGTCCTTGCCGTTGGGAGCCTTGTACGTCAGCTCGTCGCCCACCTTGTGGCCGCTGATCGCCGCGCCCATGGGGGAGCGTTCGGAGAACACCTCGATGTCCTCACCGCCAGTCAGGTCCTCGGCGACCTCGCGGGAGCCGATCAGGAAGGTCATCTCGTCCCCGGCGATGTCCGCGGTGACCACCATGCCGGCCTCGATCACGCCGTCGTCCGCGGGGGCCTCGCCCACCTGAGCATTATCCAGCAACTGGGTCAGCTGGTTGATGCGACCCTCGTTCTTGCCCTGCTCTTCGCGGGCAGCGTGGTAACCGCCGTTCTCCTTGAGGTCTCCCTCGGAGCGGGCCTGTTCGATACGATCAACGATTTCCTGACGGTACGGCCCGGAAAGGTGGTCGAGCTCCTTCTTGAGTCGATCGTATGCTTCCTGGGTCAGCCAGGCGCCCTCGTTTGTAGCCACGCTATCTCCGTTCTCGGGTGCCCACCGGTGTGGTGAGCACGTGTGAAAAACCCCGCCCCGGTGGTGAGCCGTAGCGGCTCGCTGCCCATCCGGTCGGGGATCGTACAAAGTTTCTATACCCCAGTGTAAGTGAGGCCACGGTCCGGGCTCAAAAGCAGCCGCGTCACGCGACGGCGCGGGACCGTGATCAGTCCACGCTCCAGCAGGAATCCACGCCCACGGAATTGGCCTCGTTGGTGGTGCGCACGGGCACCCGGTGCGTGCTGGTGCGGCCGTTGAGTTCCTCGGGGGCCACCTCGCCGATGGTCACTTCATTCCACCCGACAATCGCGTACTGCTCGTTGAGCGCGCGCACCGCACACGTGACCGTCTGGTCCGGGTCCTTGGTGAGGTCGAAGTCCGCGTACGTGTGGCCGGCGTCCTGCACCCGGAAGCTGACGTCCTTGGCGGCCGGCGCGCTGGACTGACCCTGCACGATCCACACGACGAACAGCGCCGAGAGCACCGTGGCGATCACGGCAATGATCACCCATCCCCGGTAGGAAGGTCCGCGCCGGCCGCGTGCGGACACCGGGCCGCGCCCGGTGCCATAGCGTTGCGCCAGGACATCGCCCGAGGCGGATCCTGATGCGGGGGTGGAAGAACTCATGGCACCACTGTATCCAGTGCGGGTTGGGATCCCCTGAGAATGCGTGGTGCGGGTGACGGACCCGACAGCATTAACCGAGGTACGGGCGTAAGATACCGGGGATTGTGTTTTGTCCGAACCCACCCTGGAGGCTCCCGTTCCGTGACGGATTATTCGAAACTCCGGCTCTTGGCCATTCACGCCCATCCGGATGACGAGTCCAGCAAGGGCGCGGCGACCATGGCTCACTACGTGGGCCTGGGCGCTCGCGTCATGGTGGCCACGTGCACCGGTGGCGAGCAGGGCTCCATCCTGAATGCCCAGATGGCGGGTGTGCCGTGGGCCGAGCGTGACCTGCCGGGGTTGCGCCGTGAGGAAATGGCGCAGGCCGCCCGGGCCCTGAACGTCGAGCACCGCTGGGTCGGGTTCGCGGATTCCGGTTTGCCCGAGGGCGACCCGTTGCCCCCGTTGCCCGAGGGATGCTTTGCGTTGCAGCCGCTCGAGCGTGCGGCCGCACCACTGGTGCAGCTGGTGCGCGAGTTCCGCCCGCACGTGATTCTGACCTACGACGAGAACGGCGGCTACCCGCACCCGGATCACATCCAGACGCACAACGTGTCCATGGAGGCCTACCGCAAGGCCGGTGATCCGGATGCGTACCCGGGAACGGGCGAGCCCTGGACCCCGCTCAAGGTCTACTACGACCGCGCATTCAACGTGGAGCGGTTCATCGCCCTGCACGAGGCCTTGGAGGAACGCGGTTTCCAGTCCCCGTACGCGGAGCGCATTGCCGCCCTACAGGAGACCGATCCCGAGGGTCACCGCCCGCCGGTACCCCGTCATGAAACCACCACCAAGATCGAGTGCCCGGAAACCTTCTCCGCTCGAGACGACGCCCTGCGCTGCCACCGAACCCAGGTGGACCCGGACGGCCCGTTCTTCGCCGTGTCCTCGGACATGCAAGCCGAGGTCTGGCCGTGGGAGGACTACTCCCTGGCGGATGCGCGCGTGGAGATCTCCGTTCCCGAGACCGACTTGTTCGCGGGTATCGACCCGGACGCCCGGACAACTTCCCCTCGAAAGGCGTAACCAGTCGTGAACATGTTGACCACCGCGCTGCTCCGAGCCGCCACGGACAATCCCGCGGGTGATCTCAAGCCCGGGCTGGAGCCCAGCCAGGTGTCACCCGGACTTGCGGGTTTCCTGGCCACGTTCTTCCTGGTGGCGGCCGTGATCCTCCTGATCCTGGACTTCAACCGCCGCAATCGTCGACTGCGGTACCGGGCCCAGTACGCCGAGCAACGCGCCGCGGAGGACGCCCTGGGCGGTTACGCGCACACATCCGACACGACGTCTCCGGTCACCACAAACGCCGACGACGCCGCTCGTTCACCCGAACCTCGTACCGCACCCGATGCGGGCCGGGACCCACGCGGCGGAAGTTCTGCCCCCCGAGACTGAGTGCTGAAGTAGGTGCGGAGCGGGTCCGTCCGGGTTCTGAGAACATGGTTTTCGGACCCGGTGCGGACCCATTTCCATGTCCACCCCCTTATGCGTGTGAGGGGCTCGTGGCATCGTGGAGCCATGACCAACCGGCTCGCGCATTCCACCAGCCCCTATTTGCTGCAGCACGCCCAGAACCCCGTGGACTGGTGGGAGTTCGAGCCCGCGGCCTTTGCGCAGGCCCGCTCCCGGGATGTGCCCGTGTTACTTTCCGTGGGTTACGCCGCGTGCCACTGGTGCCACGTGATGGCCCACGAGTCATTCGAGGACCCCGCGGTGGGGGAGTACATCAACGAGCACTTCGTGGCTCTCAAGGTGGACCGCGAACAACGCCCGGACGTTGATGCCCTGTACATGTCCGCAACCCAGCTGCTCACCCAGCAGGGCGGCTGGCCCATGACGGTTTTTCTCACACCGCAGGGCCAGGCGTTCCACGCGGGCACCTACTACCCGCCGCGCCCCGTACAGGGTAGGCCCTCGTTCATGCAGGTGCTCCGCGCGGTCCATGATGCATGGGTCGAGCGCCGTGAGCAAGTGATGGAAGGCGCGCAATCGGTCACGGACGCACTGCAACGTCATCCGGAAGCCGTCGCGTCCATGCTCGGAACGGACCGGCACACCGCCGGGCCTGTGCAGGTGGCGGTTCCGGACCCCGCGGGGGACATCGACGAGCAGGAAGCGCAGCTGATCGGGCCGTGGCTGGACGCCCTGGAAGTAGCCCGGGACTCCACGCACGAGGGCTTCGGCAACGGTCCCAAGTTCCCGCCCTCGCCCATGCTCGAAGCCGCTCTTCTCATATCCTCGCGCGACGGTCGCGATTCAGCTCGGGCCGCTGAGCTTCTCACCGCTACGCTGGACGCCATGGTCACTGGCGCCCTGCACGATCATGTGGGCGGCGGGTTCTTCCGGTACTCGGTGACCCCGAACTGGTCCCTACCGCATTACGAGAAGATGCTTTACGACAACGCCCAGTTGCTGCGGGTTCTGGCCCACGCCGCCCGGCATCTGGGCAAACGTGGGACCGATCCGGTGCGTGCCGCTCGTTACCGCAACGCGGCTCAGGGCATCGTAACCTGGCTGGTGCGCGAAATGATCACCGAACAAGGCGCGATTGCTGCCTCCCTCGATGCGGACAGTGAGCCTTCCACACCGGGTGCTGAGCGTGAAGGTGCGTATTACACGTTCTCCTTCGACGATGTCACCGAACCGCAGCCCGCCGTGGCCGGCTGGGGTGAGTCTGGGGCCGTGAGCGGGATCCTGGACCGGAACGTGCGCGAGAAGTTGTGGGAGCAACGGGAACTGCGCACGCCTCCGCAACGCGATGACAAGGTCGTGACCGCGTGGAACGGTATGGCCATCGAGGCTCTCGCGGAGGCCGCGGTTCTGCTGGATCAACCGGCATGGTTGGAGACCGCCGAATGGGCTGCGGAGTTCTTGTGGACCCGCCACTGGAACCGGGACACCAAGACGCTGGCGCGCACGTCCCGGCAGGGCACCGTTGACCCGCATGACGGGCAATTGGAGGATTATGCGCGCGCGGGCCTGGCACTGCTCGCGCTGTACCGGGCCACGGGGCTCGGGCAGTGGTACGCCCGCAGTCTGGAGCTGGCCGAGGTAACGGTTGAGAAGTTCATGCGCGGGGACACCCCCCTGGATTCGGCGGATCCGGATGCGGTTCTGCTCACCGCGGGTGCCACGGGACAGGCGGACCCGTTCGACGGCGTCGCGGCGTCGGCCCAGTCGTGCCTGGCGCGGTGGCTCGTGCTCCTCGGGCAGCCGGAGGTGGCCGGGCGTTCAAGCGACGAGGTGGTGGACGTGCTGGTGAAGCCGGCCCAGGGGTTGGTCACCCGTGCTGCCACGGCGGCCGGGGGTGCTCTTCATGCGTGGATGCTGCGCCTTCAACCGCCGGCGCTGCTCGAAGTGGTGCACGCGAGCGAGGACGAATGGAATCGGGTGCAGTCGAGCGCCGGGCAACGGCGAGTCACCGATGTCCTGGTGCTGGGTAAGGAACAAGCACCCTATGGCGTGCCCGAAGCATCGAGCGGCGAGTTCGCGGTGTGGCTGTGCCGCAACGGGCAGTGCGAACTGCCGGTGCGTTCCACGCAGGAGGTGAGCGGACTCCTGGACCGGGCCTAGCGGCGTCGCCGGTCGTGATGGCCGGAAGGGGTGTTACCCCATGAACATGGCGAGCATGATCGCGATGTAATGGCACACGAAGCCCAGGATCGTGCAGGCGTGGAACACCTCGTGGAAGCTGAAAACCGCGGGCAGCAGGTGCGGGCGTTTGAGCGCGTAACACACGGCCCCGCCGATATAGAAGAGACCGCCGGCAATCACCAATACGGTCGCCGGGATGTTCGCCGCGAAGTAGGCCGGGAGGTACACCAACGACAGGCAGCCCATCAGGATGTACAGCGGAGTGTAAAGCCAGCGGGGCGCATGCATCCAAAACACGCGAAAGATCACCAGGGCCGCGCCCAGGGACCAAATAATGATCAGCAGCACCTGGGCTGCGTCCGGGGACAGCAATGCCACGGCCAACGGTGTGTAGGTGCCCGCGATGACCAGGGCGATATTCGAATGGTCCAGCCGGCGCAGTACGGCGTTCATGCGCAGGCCCCAGTAAAAGCGGTGATACACGGCCGACGTGCCGAAGAGCATCACGGCGGTGATCGAATACACCACGCACGCAGCCCGCAGTTCCGTGGTGGGTGCCAGGAGCACCGCGATCAGGCCGAGAGCCAGGGCCACCGGGGCGAATCCGGCGTGGATCCAACCGCGCCACGCGGGTTTCTTCTCGATGATCCGTTCCGCCGCCGCGCTCAGACTTTCCGTGGCCCGGTGCACCGTGGATCCGGTGCCGGTTCTGTTGCCCTGCGTCATGTCACCAGTCTCTTTCTCCGCTGCCGACCGGAGCGAACACCAGGATGCTGGGGGATTCGCTTGACCACCGGCGGCTGCCCATACGGGTAGTTTAGAGGGCATGGTTGTGTGTTGGCCCAGTCGAAACAGGGGAGGATCGCTACGGTGAAACTGCCTCGTCCGCTGTACTCCCTGTACGAATCGCGCCTGGCCAGCAGCCTGAAGAAGGACACTTTGCCGCATCACGTGGGTGTTCTGGTGGACGGCAACCGCCGGTGGGCCCGTCAGCTCGGCGCCTCCACCACGGACGGTCACAAGGCCGGCGCCCAGAAGATCGTAGAGTTTCTGCACTGGTGCGCGGATCTCGACATCGACGTGGTCACCCTGTACATCCTCTCCACCGAAAATCTGAAGCGGCCGCAGGAAGAACTCACGGCGCTGATCGAAATCATTTCCGGGCTGGTCACCCAACTGCAGGACGAGGCGCTGTGCCGGATCCAGCCGGTGGGCGCCTTGGATTCGCTGCCACCCCGACTGCGTGAGCAGGTTGCGTGCATAGCGGAATCGACCGCGGACAACCCCGGTCCGCACCTGAACATCGCGGTGGGCTACGGCGGACGGCAGGAAATCGTCGACGCCGTTCGCGAAGTCATCCGGGACGCCCGAGACCGCGGGGATTCGGTGGAGGCGTTGGCGGAGACCCTGTCCGTGGACGACATTTCCGCCCGCCTCTACACCCGGGGCCAGCCGGACCCGGACCTGCTGATCCGTACCTCCGGTGAACAGCGGCTGTCCGGTTTCCTGATGTGGCAGTCGGCCTACAGCGAGTTCTACTTCTGCGAGGCCTTGTGGCCGGACTTCCGCCGCGTGGACTTCCTGCGCGCCCTGCGTAATTATGCGACTCGTCAGCGGCGCTTCGGCAACTGAGTTCCCGGCCCGAATTCACCCGCCGTTCACCGCGTGTGTGACATGCGCATCCTTGCGGTCCCTACGGTGAAAGCAGCCGGTAACCCCTCAGCAACCGGTTGAACCCACCGTCGGAAGGTTTTCATGACCGTCAGCACCGAGTCCGTAGTTGCACCGTCCGCCCCGGCCGCGGCCCGAACGGTACGTTCCTACGTGATAGATACGTCTGTCCTGTTGTCCGATCCCCGCGCCATCCTGCGGTTCGCCGAGCATCGCGTGGTGCTGCCCGTGGTGGTCATCACGGAACTCGAAGCCAAGCGCCACGATCCCGAACTGGGGTTCTTCGCCCGCAAAGCACTGCGGCTGTTGGACGACCTGCGCGTGGAGCACGGGGGACTGGACCATCCCATCCCGTTGGGCACCAGCGGTGGTTGCCTGGTGGTGGAACTCAACCACGTGGCAGACACCGTTCTGCCCCAGAGCTTCCGGCTCAAGGACAACGACTCACGCATTCTTTCCGTGGCCAAGAACCTCGCCGAAGAGGGCCACGACGTGTGCGTGGTGTCCAAGGACCTACCGATGCGTGTGAAGGCTTCCGCGCTGGGGCTGGAAGCTGATGAATACCGGGCCGAGTGGGTGGGCACCGATGATGAGTACAGCGGCACGGCGACCCTCGACGTCACGGACGAGGAACTCGAGCAACTTTATGCGGAGTCCCAGGTGCACCTGGACCAGACCGCCGGGGTGCCCACGAACACGGGTTTGATCTTGCGCTCGTCCAAGGGGCACGCCCTGGGGCGACTGCACGACGATGGCAGTACACGCCTGGTGCGTGCGGATCGCGACATTTTCGGCCTGCACGGTCGTTCCGCCGAGCAGCGGCTGGCAATCGACCTGCTCCTGGACCCCGAGGTGGGCATCGTGTCCCTGGGCGGTCGCGCCGGCACCGGTAAATCCGCGCTGGCGCTGTGCGCCGGACTGGAGACCGTGCTGGATCGCCGCGAGCATCGAAAGATCATGGTGTTCCGTCCGCTGTACGCCGTGGGCGGCCAGGACCTGGGTTACCTGCCCGGCACCGAGGAAGAAAAAATGAACCCGTGGGGTCAGGCGGTCTTCGACACGCTCTCATCGGTTGTGTCTACCACCGTGGTCGAGGAGGTCGTGGCCCGCGGCATGCTCGAGGTGCTGCCCCTGACCCACATCCGAGGCCGCTCCCTGCACGACGCATTCGTGATCGTGGACGAGGCGCAGTCCTTGGAGCGCAACGTGCTCCTCACCGCGCTCTCGCGCATCGGACAAAACTCCAAAGTGGTCCTCACCCACGACGTCGCCCAGCGCGACAACCTGCGCGTGGGTCGCCACGACGGAATCATTGCCGTGGTCGAGGCCCTCAAGGGGCAGCCACTGCTCGGTCACATGACCCTGAACCGCTCCGAGCGCTCGCCGATCGCGGCGCTCGTCACCGACGTTCTGGAGCGTTCGGACATGTAGTCCGCACTCTCCTCCAGATGCCGACGCCGCGCGGTGGCCTAGTTCCCGAGGGTCACCGGGCGGCATCTTTCGTCAGCTGGATCAGTCCAGCGGAATGGGCCACGGCAAGTGGCCCGAGACGTCCGTCAAGTTGAAGTCCATATCGGTGAAGAGGTCGTCCAGGAGGTAGTCGTCCACGGCCTCGATGCCCACCTTGTGCCCCTGACCCGCGAAGGGGCCCTCGAGCACCGAGGAGTATACGCACACGCCGGTCGCGGTATCCACGGCAATGCGCGTGGGCCCGGGTGCCAGCGGATGTTCCGGGGTAAAGGGGCGGTAACGGGTTCTCGGAGTGACGGTGGCGATCCAGACCTTGCGGTTCGCGAAGCGACCCTGGACCACATCCGTGAGGTTGGACGGCCGCTGCTCGGGCAAGTTGTTCGGAATGGGGGCGGATCCCACGCACTCGACCGGGTCCAGGACCGCTTGCCAGCGGCCCCCTCCGAACATGGGGTCGCCGTAGGCGGCCTCGGGGCGGCGTCGTACGAGGCCGTCGTCGTCGTAGAGGGGCGTGACGAGCGCGGGTGGGAGCAGCCACGACTTAGGGGTGGCCGCCACGTAGAAATCGTCACGGGACTTTTCGAGGGAGGTGGCCGTATAGAGCAGCTTGCCCTGCAGTGTCTCGACGCGCAGATCCGACGGCCGCCGAATCCACGCCCGCACGGGAAGCGCTGCCGGTTGGTTGTCGCGCTCCGTCCAGTGCAGCGTGAACTGCAGCGTGTCCCAACGCCACGGGGACGATCGGCACAGCGCAGCGAACTGATTGGCCGGTACGCTCACTCGGGCGGGGCGGGAATCCCACGGTGCGCTCATACCCCTAGTCTAGGAACCCGTACTGCACATCCGCTGGGTCGGCTGACGGTGTCCGCGGGCGTGCTTAGGATGGAGATCATGATGCAGCCAATGACGGCGGGTGTCGGGGAGTTCGTGGGGCAACAGCTCCAAGCGGCCAACGCGTCAGGGTGGTTGGCTGCGGCGACCTGTGCCCTGGGTGTCCTGGTTCTTGCGTGCACAGGAGTGTGGTTGGCCGCGACCGACATCCGGTATCACCGGCTCCCGCGCAAAGTGGTGTGGCCGCTGTACCCAGCCGTCACCGCGCCCCTGGGTGTCTCCGCGAGTCTCGGTGGTGAACCCGTCCGTTGGTGGTGGATGCTGTGGGGTCTCATGATCATGGGCGGGTTGTTCGTTCTGCTGCGCCTTGTCTACCCGGCCGGCATGGGTCTGGGAGATGTCCGGCTGGCGGGAGTCCTGGGCATCGCCACGGGTTTCGCGTCCGTGAGCCACACGTTCATGGCCATCGCGGTGACCTTTGTCCTGGCGGGCTTGTTCTCCGCGGCTCTCTTGGCCGCGCGCAAGATCGAGATGTCCTCCCGGGTAGCCTTCGGACCCTTCATGCTGGTGGGCAGTCTGGGAGTCTTGGCGTTCATGTAGGCCGCTCCGGTAGACATGGAGCTCAGCATGCCAGCTCGACCAGCAGGAGGACCGCCCCGTGGCCACACCCGAATTCATCGTGGAATTGCGCAAAAAAATTGGTCACGACCTCTTGTGGCTGCCGGGCTGCACCGCCGTGGTCATCCACGAGGGCAAGGTGCTGCTGGGTCAGCGCTCCGACAACGGCAACTGGGGTCTGATCACCGGCATCGTGGAACCGGGGGAGGACCCGGGCGTTGCCGCACGCCGGGAATGCCTCGAAGAAACCGGTGTGGACGTCGAGGTCGAAGCGCTCGTGGGGGTCAAGGCCTACGACGTCGTGCGGTTCCCCAACGGAGACCTGTGCCAGTTCCTGGACCACACCTTTGTGTGCCGTTACGTGCGCGGCGAGGCGCGGGTCGCGGATGACGAATCATTGACCGTCGGCTGGTACAACCTGACCGACCTGCCGCCGATCCCCGAGCACCAACTGGAGCGTTTGCGTGCGGCCCAGGAGTTCACCGGGGTCACCGAATTCGAGCGGTAGGATTTCGCCCGGAATTCCTCGGTCTCATATGAGACACCGCTGATGCTCATCTGATATTCTCCAATGTGACCCAGCTCTCCCCGCTGCGGTTTGCTGCACACCTCTGGAGGATCTCGTGAGTTCTGACCATGCCGCGGGACAGGCCCGCCCGCTGAATCATTCGGTCCTCGATGCACTGGAGATTCCGGTGCCCGGCTATGACCGCTCCAAGGTCACGGTGGGCATCGTGCACTTCGGTGTGGGTGGCTTCCACCGAGCGCACCAGGCGATGTACCTGGATCAGTTGATGAATCAGGGCGAGGCCCTCGACTGGGGCATTGCCGGCATGGGGGTACTGCCCGGGGACGCTGCCATGCAGAGGGCCCTGGAGGAACAGGACCACCTGTACACCTTGGTCCTCAAGCACCCGGACGGCACGCTGGAACCCCGAGTCATCGGGTCGATCGTCGATTACGTGTTGGCTCCGGCCCAGCCCGAACGGGCCATGCAATTGCTGACCGCACCCAGCACCCGCATCGTCTCCCTGACGATCACCGAGGGCGGCTACAACTTCAACCAGGCCACGGGCCGGTTCGATGACACCAACCCCGCCGTGGTGCATGATCTCGAACAAGCCCAGGCCGCGGACAAGGAACTCTCTGCGGAACCGCCGGCCACCGTTTTCGGGCTGGTCGTGGAAGCACTCGCCCAGCGAAAGGCCGCGGGTACCGAGCCCTTCACCGTGATGTCCTGCGACAACATTCAGGGCAACGGGGACATGGCACGCGAGCAGTTCACGGCCTACGCGCGGCTGCGTGACCCCGAGCTGGCGCAGTGGATCCAGGACACCGTCCCGTTCCCCAATTCCATGGTCGACCGCATCACCCCGGTCACCACGGACGCGGACCGGGAACTCGTCACCCGCGAGTTCGGCGTGGTGGACACCTGGCCAGTGGTGTGCGAACCGTTCACCCAATGGGCGCTCGAGGATTCCTTCGTGTCCGGGCGGCCGCCGTTCGAGGCCGTTGGTGTGCAGGTCGTTCCCGACGTGGTGCCCTATGAACTCATGAAGCTCCGGTTGCTCAACGCCAGCCACCAGGCCCTGTGCTACCCCGGCTACCTGGCCGGCTACCGCTACGCACATGAGGTGTGCCAGGACCCGCTCTTCGTCGAGTATTTGCTGGCCTACATGGACCGTGAAGCCACGCCCACCCTGCAGCCCCTCGAGGGAGTGAACGTTCACGCCTACAAACGTCAGCTGATCGAACGGTTCGCGAACCCTCATGTCCGGGACACTCTGGCGCGGTTGTGCGCCGAGTCCTCCGACCGGATCCCCAAGTGGCTGGTCCCGGTCATCCAGGAAAACCTGGCCGCCGGAGGAGAGCTCACCCTCTCTGCCACCATCGTGGCCTCATGGGCGCGCTACGCCGAAGGGACGGACGAGAACGGCCAGCCGATCGACGTGGTCGATCAGCGTAAGGACCGTGTCATGATTGCCGCCGCCCAGCACGAGGATGACGAACTCGCGTTCATCCGGGACCCCGAACTCTTCGGCGACCTCGTGGCGCACCCCGAATTCACCACACCGTATCTCGCGGCGCTTCGCAGTTTCCGTAGCCACGGCGCGCGAGCCACCATCGAAGCGGCCGTTCGCGGAACCCTCGCCTGAGCCGCCCGGTCTCCGAGCGGCGTCGTCAGCTCAGCTGCTTTTCGTAGCGGCGCCGCAAGGCCCCGTAGCGCTCGCGGAACTCGCCGACGCCGGTGTCGCCGGTGGGTGCCAATTCGCTGTCGATCACGCGGGGCCAGTCGGGTTGCCGTCCGGTCGCTGCCCATGCTGCCTGGCGAGCGGCACCCAACGCCACGTACTCTGCGGAGCGCGGGACACTGACGGTCAGATTCAGGGTGTCCGGGAGCACACTGCGCAGCGCGTCCGACTTGGCGCCGCCGCCAATGAGCAACACCCGCTCCACGTCCACGTGAATATCGCGCAGGATGTCCAGGCAGTCCGCCAGCGAATTCGCCACGGCCAGGACGGCGGAGCGCGCGAGATTTTCTCGCGTGAACGACGCCCGGGTGAGGCCGTCCAAGCGTCCGGTGGCCTCGGGTAGGTTGGGCGTGCGCTCGCCGTCGAAATAGGGGAGCATCGTGAGCCCGCCGGCGTCGCTGGGTCCGCTCGTGGCCAGCCGCGTGAATTCGTCCAGATCGGCCCCCAGCGTGGCGGCGGTGGTGGTCATGACGCGCGCGGCATTGATGGTGCACAACAGGGGAAGGTGCTGGCCGGTGGCGTCTGCGAAACCGGCGGTGACACCGGAGCGATCGATCGTGGGCTCGGCGTTACAGGCGAACACCGTGCCCGAGGTGCCCACGGAAATGGCCACCTCGCCCGGCTCGAGGTTCAGACCCAGACCCGCGGCAGCATTGTCTCCCGCACCCGCGCCGACCACGGCGGGCGTGCCGCCGGTTCCGCACCACTCCGGCATGAGAGTACCGGCGGGCTCGTGAGCGGCCAGCACCCGCGGCAATTCCGGAACCGCGCCGAAATACTCCTGGAGCAGCTCGGGTCGGTACTGGTTGTCCGTGGCGTGGAAGTAGCCGGTACCGGACGCATCCGAGCGATCCGTGACGAACTCACCGCTCAGGTGCAGGGTCAGCCAGTCGTGCGGCAACATGACCCGGTGCACCCGGGCGGCGGCTTGGGGCTCGTTCTCGCGCAACCACGCGAGCTTGGCCAGGGTCATGGAGCTCACGGGCGCCATGTTGACCGTTTCCATCCACCAGTCCACGCCGTGCTCGCTCACCATGCGAGCGGCCTGCGGGGCGCTGCGCACGTCGTTCCACAGCAGCGCATCATGCACGGGTGCGCCCTGGACATCAACGGCCACCATGCCGTGCTGCTGCCCGGCCACGGACACGCCCACGACATCGCCGCGCTCGGGAACTCCCGCCTCCCGCCACGCGGTCTTGAGTGCTTGCAGCCACACGTGTGGATCGACACTCGTGCCGTCCGGGTGGGGTGCCGTGGCGATCGAGAGCACCTTGCCGCTCTCCAGATCCACCACCACTACTTTGCAGGACTGTGTTGAGGAGTCGATCCCCACCACCGTTGCGGACATATGCGAATACCTTTCCGGAATCTCTGGGTCAGCCGGCGCTGGCCGGCGTGGGTTCGGGGCGGTCGACGAGCGCGGCCAGGGCCTGGCGCAGTGGCTCGTCACACACGAGAACGTCAATGAGCCCGGCGCGCGCGGCGGCGTGGACCGCGGGTGCCCGGCCTGCATCAGAAGCAGCGGCCACGGTGGTGCGAGCGTTCCTGATCTGGTTCACCGAGGCAGCGACGACCATGGACTCGACCGGTGAGCTGACCGGGGCACCGTCCGCAGTCAGGAGATGTCCCGAAATTTCGGCGACGGCGCCCGCGTTGCGGGCCTGTTCGGCTACCTCCGGGGGCACCCTGTTCCACACGGAGGACAGCTCCGGCGACCAGGCCCCAATGGCGATCAGGGCGACGTCCAGGGCATTGGCCCGGTCAAGTGTCCGTGCAATTTCCGGGCTCTTCATGAGCGCATGGGCGTTCTCCACGATGAGTGGTGCCCAGAGCGGCCACGCGGATTGGCACGTCAGCTCCGCCAGGAGACGGGGAGCCGCCTGATTGTCATCGTTATTGAGCGCCCCGGCCAGTTGAATGACCTGGTTGTGGGGTAGCTGCGGCAGCTCCCGAGTGACGAGTTGAAGAGTGCGGGACCATGAAATGCCCAGCACATCTCCGGGCTCGACCTGGTCCATGAAGACACGGGCGGTTTCCCTGGCCAGGGTGTGGCGGTCCGCGGGCCACGGCCCGGTACCCACCGTGACGACCCGAGTGATTCCGAGTGCCTGGGCGAGCCGAGCGTCCTGGTCATTGTCCGGGATCACGATCTCGATGCGGACGATTCCGGTGTCTTGCGCCTCCTGGATGAGCGCGGCCACCTGGAACCGTGACAGGTTGATTTGTTTGCCGATCGCCACCTTGGACGCGCCGTCCACAAAGTACAGCTGGGCCAATTGAGCCAGAAGTTTTTGGCGCGCCGATGGATCATTGGGGGGCCATGGGTCGGTCGTGGGCATTTCTCACCGCATCTGAGGGGTCGGCTCTTGATCATCTGAGTCTATATGACTAACATCACTTCTCAGATGTGAATCGCAAGATTCTCACTTGAGAGTAGCTGTTGTTGGCTGCGCTCTTCCGACATCAGAACATCGATGACAAGGAACATCATGCGTAACAGCACAGCTGCTCCGGATCGTGTCAGGGATCGACCTCGCATCGCCGGGCGCCGGGGCGTGTGGTGGCAGGCCTTGCTACTGGCCCTGCTCACGGGCTTCGCGATGACCGGGTGCGCCGCGTCCGCGGACGAGACCAAGGACGAGATTGTCGTGGCCATCGTGTCCAACCCGCAAATGCAGGACGCCATGGAACTGCAGGACGAGTTCGCCAAGGCCCACCCGGACGTCAACGTGAAATTCGTGTCCCTGCCCGAGAACGAGGCCCGCGCCAAGATCACCGCTTCTGTCGCCACCGGCGGTGGCGAGTTCGACGTGGTCATGATCTCCAACTACGAAACCCCGATCTGGGCCGAAAACGGTTGGATCGAGAACCTCCAGCCCTACATCGACAAGACCGAGGGCTATGACGATCAGGACTTCATCGGCTCGATCCGTGAGGCCCTGAGCTATGAAGATGACATGTACTCCGTACCCTTCTACGGAGAGTCTTCCTTCCTCGTCTACAACGAGGAAATGTTCAAGAACGCCGGCGTCACCATGCCGGAAAATCCCACCTGGCCGGAGATCAATGAGCTCGCGGCCACCCTGGATGACCCGGACAACGGTGTCTCCGGCATCTGCCTGCGCGGGTTGGCCGGCTGGGGCGAGGTCATGGCGCCGCTGAGCACGGTCATGAACACCTACGGCGGCGGCTGGTTCGACCAGGATTGGAACCCCACGCTCACCTCTGACAAGACCAAGCAGGCCGTGAACGAGTACGTGAACCTGGTCCGCGAACACGGTCAGCCCGGCGCGGCGACGTCCGGCTACGGCGACTGCATCACCCGCTACAGCCAGGGAAACGCCGCCATGTGGTACGACGCCACGGCCATGGTGTCCTCGATCGAGGATCCCGCGTCCTCCACCGTGGCGGGGCAGAACGGGTATGCACCCGCCCCCGTCATGGACACCGAGGACGCGGGGTGGCTCTACAGCTGGTCGCTGGCCATTCCCAGCACCTCCGATCACAAGGACGCCGCGTGGGATTTCGTCTCCTGGATGACCAACAAGGAGTACATCGAACTCGTGGGTGAGCGCTTCGGCTGGGAACGCGTGCCTCCGGGATCGCGCTACTCCACCTATCAGGTGCCCGAATACCGCAAGATCTCTCAGGCATACGCGCAGCCCACCCTGGATGCCATGGACGGCGCGTCCCAGGAAACCTCCATGACTCATCCGGTCCCGTATGACGGCCTGCAATTCGTGGCCATTCCGGAATTCCAAGATCTGGGCACCCGTGTGGGCCAGCAGATCTCGGCGGCCGTGGCCGGCCAGATCACCGTCGACGAGGCTCTGGAACAGTCCCAGGCCTATGCAGAACAGGTGGCTCGCACCTACCAGCGTGAGGAAGGCCAGTAACCGCTATGTCCACATCAACCGGGGCCGCCCGTTCGAGCCGCCCACGCACATCTCGCGCTCACGCGCCGCGTCGCAGTGACGCGTGGCAGCGACGCCTACCGCTACTGCCGGCGTTGATCTTCACGATCATCGCCACGCAGATCCCGTTCCTGATCACCATTTGGTACTCGCTGCGATCGTGGAACCTGTTGAACCCGGCCTCGGACGTGTTCGTCGGTCTGAGCAACTACATCGAGATCTTCGCAGACCGCACCTTCCGGCAGGTCGCGATGAACTCGGTGATCTACACCCTCGGCTGCGTGCTGATCGCCATGGTCCTGGGCATCCTGTTCGCGCTACTGCTCGACCGCAAGTTCTTGGGCCGCGGCGTGGTGCGGACCTTGCTGATCACACCGTTCTTGATCATGCCGGTAGCGGCGGCCACGTTGTGGTCCACGTCCATGTTCAACCCCACGTACGGTCTGGTGAACTGGGTGCTGGGCATTTTCGGGATTCCCGCGGTGGACTGGACGTCGTCCCACCCCGTCATTTCGATCCTGATCGCCCTGGTGTGGCAGTGGACCCCGTTCATGATGCTCCTGATCCTGGCGGGACTTCAGTCCCAACCCAAGGACGTTCTGGAGGCCGCGCAAATGGACGGTGCCTCTGCCCTGCAGACGTTCTTCTTCATCACCCTGCCGCACCTGCGCCGTTACATCGAACTGTCGGTGCTGTTGGGTGCGATTTACGTGGTCAACACCTTTGACCAGATCTATTTGATGACCGCCGGCGGACCCGGTACGAGTAGTGCCAACCTGCCGTACTACATCTACCAACGCGCCTTCCTGGGCTTCGACATCGGTCAGGCCGCAGCCATGGGCGTGGTGGTTGTCATCGCCACGATCATTATTGCCAACTTCGCCCTGCGATTGATTTTCAAGGGCTTCATGAGCACGGAGCAGAACTGATGAGCACCACCGTTCAGACGCAGACGCCCGCAGCAGAGACCTCTCAACCGCTCGCGCGGCGCAAGCGCACGGGCGGCGGTGCGGGATCCGCAGCGCTGACCCTGTTCACGTGGCTGCTGGCCCTCGGGTTCTTCATGCCCGTCCTGTGGATGGTGCTCACCTCGTTCAAACAAGAGGCCGACGCCGCCGCCAACCCTCCCAAATTCTTCTTCACTCCCACGCTGGACCAGTACAAGGCCGTGTTCGAGGCGGGTGCGGGCGGGTACCTGTGGAACTCGGTCATTGCCACGGTGGTCTCCACGATCCTCGTGATCCTGTTGGCGATTCCCGCCGCGTACGCCGTGAGCATCCGCCCCGTGGAGAAGACCAAGGACGTGCTGTTCTTCTTCATTTCCACCAAGATGCTCCCGGTGGTCGCGGTGATCATGCCCATTTACGTTGTGGCCGGAAAGCTCAAGGTCCTGGACAATGTGTGGACCCTGGTGTTCCTGTACACGGCCATGAACCTGCCGCTGGCGGTGTGGATGATGCGCTCGTTCTTCCAGGAAGTCCCACGCGAGGTGCTCGAGGCCGCCCAGATGGACGGTGCATCGCTGATGACCACGATGCGCGTGGTGCTGATCCCCATGGTCGCCCCGGGTATCGCATCAACCGCCCTGATCTGCGTGATTTTCGCGTGGAACGAGTTCTTCTTCGCCCTCAACCTCACGGCCGCGGACGCCGCCACCGTGCCCATCATGCTGGTATCCACCATGACCAGCGAGGGCCTCTTCTTGGCCCGCCTTTCAGCGGCCAGCGTCTTGGCCTCTCTGCCCGTGGTGCTCGCCGGTTGGATCGCGCAGAAGCAGTTGGTGCGCGGCCTGTCGATGGGCGCCATCAAGTAGCGGACGCCCATCGACCCCGTCAGGGGTTCACGACAGCTTTCAACGCGCCTGGGCGCGTCCCCGCGGTCAGCGCCGCGGCGACGTCGTCCAGGCCGTGGCGCGAGGTGACCAGGGAATCCAGGTCCACGTGGCCCTGCTCGACCATGCGGATGGCGGTGTCCCACGTGTTGGCGTAACGGAAGATCCCGGTCAGGTGCAGTTGTCGCTCCTGTACCAGGGGCACCGGCAGGCGGAGTACGTCCGCGCCCATGCCCACGAGGACCACGCGACCTCCCGGTGCCAGCCGCTGCATCCCGGCTAGGATTGCGGGTTCGGCACCGCTCGCGTCCAGCAGCACGGTATAGCCACGGCCGGGGACGGGGCCCTCCGGGGACGGCTCATTGTCCGCGCGGAACGTCCCTGTGGCGCCGTAATTCATGGCCGTGTCGAGCCGATCGTCGCGGGTGTCGGTCACCACCACGTCCAGGGCGCCGGCCAGGCGAGCGCACTGAGCGACAAGCAGCCCCACCGGACCGGCACCGGCCACCAGGACACGGTCACCCAGGATGACACCCGCGGCGCGCACGGCACTGATACCCACGGACAGCGGCTCAAGGAGCGCGGCGGCGTCGTCGGAGAGCGCGTCCGGAACGGGATGCGAGAACGCGGCAGGGTGAGTCACGTATTCGCAGAACACGCCGTCGATGGGCGGAGTCGCGAAGAACCGGACCGCGGGGTCCAGGTTGTACTGCCCGTGCAGGGTTTGGGACGAGAACGGTTGGGGGATCCCTGGTTCCAGGGAGACCCGCTGACCCACGTGCCGGTCGTGGACGTCCGACCCAACGGCCACAATGACACCGGCGGGTTCGTGGCCCAGAATCAGGGGTTTCTCCACCACGAAATCACCGATCCGCCCGTGCTCGTAATAGTGGGTGTCGGAGCCGCACACACCCACCGAGGTGATGCGGATCAGCACCTCGTGCGGGCCGGGATGCTGCACGGACCGCTCCTGAATCTCCAGCTGATGCGGGGCCCGCAGCACACTGGCCCTCATGGTGGCGGGTACAACGGGGATCTCGGCGGGGCTGGTGGGAGTCACAGGGGTGGCCTTCCGATAGTCATGGAGTACAGGGCAGAAACGAAAGAAACGCCACGCGCTCCCCGAAAGGGCGCGTGACGTTTCACTTCATGGAGATGACATCAGTCCGGGAGTCGCTCGCCCGTGGTGGCGTCGAAGAGGTGGAGCCGGTCACCGTTGGTGCTGACCCACAGGGTAGTTTCCGCGGCCGGTGGTTGCCGGCCGTCCACGCGAATCACAATGGGACTCTCGTCCGCTTCCGCACTGGTTCCGGTGTTCGGAACGGTGTCCTCATCGTGGCCGGCCACTCCCGCAATGGGAGTGACGTGCTGGTCGGAGTTGTGGTCCAGGTGGCCGTAGACGTACGCGTCCGCCCCGAGTTCTTCCACGATGTCCGCGACGACCGCCAAGCCCCGGCCCCTCTCGGAAGGCACCAGGTCTTCCGGCCGGATGCCCACCGTGACCTCGGCACCGGTGAGCGCTTCCCGAGCCGCAGCGCTGAGAGGCAGTCTCAACGTGCCCAGTTCCACCGCGCCGTCCTGGGTCACGGCGGCACGGAAGAGGTTCATGGCGGGGGAGCCGATGAAACCGGCCACGAACTCATTGGCCGGGCGATCGTAGAGCTCACGGGGAGTGTCCACCTGCATGAGGCGCCCGTCCTTGAGCACCGCCACGCGATCACCCATGGTCATGGCCTCGGTCTGATCGTGAGTCACGTACACCGTGGTCACGCCCAGGCGGCGGGTGAGGGAGGCAATTTGGGTGCGGGTCTGCACGCGCAGCTTTGCGTCCAGGTTGGACAGCGGCTCGTCCATGAGGAACACCTGGGGCGAGCGCACAATGGCGCGTCCCATGGCCACGCGCTGGCGCTGACCACCGGACAGGGCCTTGGGCTTGCGATCCAGATACTCGGTGAGGTCCAGGATCCTGGCGGCTTCCTCGATGCGCTGATTGCGCTCGGCCTCGCCCACCTTGGCGATCTTCAGCGCAAAACCCATGTTGTCGCGCACCGTCATGTGCGGGTACAGCGCATAGTTCTGGAAGACCATCGCGATGTCACGATCGCGGGAGGCGGTGTCGGTCACCTCGTTGTCGCCAATGTGAATGGAGCCGCCCGTGACGTCTTCCAAACCCGCGAGCATGCGCAGGGTGGTGGATTTACCGCAACCGGAGGGACCCACGAGAACCAGGAACTCGCCGTCGGCGATATCGAGGCTCAGCTCGGAAACGGAGGGGCGCTCGGCCCCGGGATACTGACAGGTCACCCTGTCGTAGCGCACGCTGGACATGTGTTTCCTCTTTCCCGGCAGGCACGTGCCGGACGATCCGTAGGAGAAAAGGATGGCGGGAGTGACCTGAGCCACTCTCACATGAGATCATAGCGAAACTCATATGATAACCGCCACCCCTGTCGCCGTCGAAAAGGGGAGCCGCCCGGGTGACTCAGCCGCGCGGAATGTTGCGCAGGTTGGAACGCGCCATGGAGACGGCCTCGCCTGCGCCACCGTTGAAGACCATCTTGGACATGGCCGTGGCGAATCCGAAGACCTGGGCGCTCTCGATCTGTGGCGGGATCGACAGGGCATTGGGGTCCGTGATGATTTCCACGAGTGAGGGCCCCCGGTGTGCCAGCGCGGTGGTGAACGCGCCCTCCAGGTCCCCGGGTTGCTCCACGCGAATTCCCTGCAACCCGGCGGCCTGCGCAATGCCCGCGTAGTCGGTCTGCGGTACGTCCACACCGAAATCGGGCATGCCGTCCACGAGCATCTCCAACTTGACCATGCCCAGCGAGGAGTTGTTGAACACGACCACGGTCACGGGCAGGTCGTAGACGGCCAGTGTGAGCAGTTCCCCCATGAGCATGGACAGTCCGCCGTCGCCGGAGACCGAGATGACCTGGCGGTCCGGGAAGGCCAGTTGGGCACCGATGGACTGGGGGAGCGCATTGGCCATTGAGCCGTGCAGGTAGGAGCCGATCACGCGCCGGGTTCCCAGCGGGTTGATGTAGCGGGCCGTCCACACGTTGCACATGCCGGTGTCCGCGGTGAAAATCGCGTTGTCCGAAGCCACCTGGTCCAGGATCGACGCCGCGTATTCCGGGTGAATGGGCGTCATTTTCTCGACCTTGCGGGTGTACGCGCCCACGGCCTTGTTCATGAGCTTGTCGTGCTTGGCGAGAGTCTTCTTGAGGAACGAACGGTTCTTCTTCCGCGTCAACTCCGGCAACAGCTTGAGGATGGTCGATTTCACATCACCGTGCACGGGGATGTCCACACCGGTGCGGCGACCGATCACGGAGGCATCCGTGTCCACCTGGATGGTGGTGACGTCCGGCAGGAACTGGTCGTACGGGAAATCGGTGCCCAGCATGACCATCACGTCGGCACCCTTGAGTCCCTCGGCCGCGGCACCGTAGCCGAGTAGTCCGGTCATACCCACGTCGAACGGGTTGTCGTACTGGATCTGGTCCTTACCGCGCAGCGAATGCCCGATCGGGGCACCCAGGGTGTCCGCGAGGGCAATCACCTCGTCGTGGGCGCCGGCCACACCGATCCCGGCGAAAATCGCCACGTCCCGGGCATTGTTCAGGGCATTGGCCATGCGCTCGATGGTCGCGTCCGAGGGGACGACGGCGCCCGGTTCCGGCACGCAGAACGGCCGGGCATCCGCCTGGGTCTCGGACTCGGCGATATCACCGGGCAGGGTGATGACGGCCACGCCGGGAACCGTCATCGCGTGCTGTACGGCCGAGCTGACCACGGCGGGGGACTGCGTGGGAGTGCTGATCAGTTCGGAGTACACCGAGCACTCGTTGAACAATCGGTCCGGGTGGGTCTCCTGGAAGTAGGAGGCGCCAATGTACTGCGACGGAATGTGAGAGGCGATCGCCAATACGGGCGCTCCCGAGCGGTTGGCATCGTACAGACCGTTGATCAGGTGCAGGTTTCCCGGCCCGCACGAGCCCGCGCACACCGCCAATTGACCCGTCAGTTGGGCTTCGGCGCTCGCGGCAAAGGCTGCGGCCTCCTCGTGGCGCACGTGAACCCAGTCGATGCCGCCCTTTGCGGAGCCGCCGGTGCGGCGGACCGCGTCGACAATGGGATTCAGGCTGTCCCCCACCACGCCGTAAATGCGCTGGACGCCCGCGTCCATGAGTTGCTGGATGATTTGCTCTGCGAGTTTCATGTCTTACTCCTGCCGAACGGGGTGACCGTGGTCCGGTCACAAGGTTGCTTCCTATTCATCCTAGGCGGGCATGTGGGCATCGGGGAGGGGTTTGTGAGGAGCAGGACCGTGAGTGGTGAGGTGAATCACCCCGGGGGTCTGTCAAGAAAAGCTTGACAGACCGCATCGTGTCAATGTTTCCTTGACACATGACTTGTGAACAGAAGACCCACGCACCCCGGACCCGAGCACGCTGGACCGATATCGACTGGGCGGCCATTGACTGGACCTCCGTCAACTGGGCCGAGACCGCCTCGCCCCGGATCAACTGGGTTGATTTCTACCGCGGTGCACCCACCATCGACATTGCCGGCGGAACCACCCGTCCCGCTCGTGGCACCTCCGCCGCGACCGGTACCGAGGCATCCGACACCGAGACCGGCGGGGAGGGCTACGGCGCGGGAGCGTCGTCGTGGTCCGCGCAACGCGAATTCCCCGTGACGGTGTTCGGTATCCGCGAGCCGCAGCCGGGCCCGCGCTGGAAGGCCCTGTTCGACGCGACCTGGCCCGCCTACCGCTCGTGGTACCAGACCGGACCGGGCGCGCGCCCCGAGCTGGACGAGGCGCGCGGCATGCTCGAGAAGCACATGCCCCAGCTGGTGCCCACGTGGCGCAAGCTCGTGCAGCTCACCGGCAACGACGACGTCGCGGCGCGCTTTTTGACCATGTGGAACCTTCCCGCGTTCGCGCCGGCCTGCTCGCAGGTTGCGCTCACGGGTGAGGAGACCTCACTGACCCGCAACTACGACTACGTCCCGAGCCTGTGGGAAGCCACCGTGTACTCCAGTGAGTTCACCGGCCGCAAGGTCATTGGTACCGGTGACTGCCTGTGGGGCCTGCTGGACGGAATGAACGACGCCGGCCTGGCTGTGTCCCTCACGTTCGGTGGTCGACCGGGATCGGGCCCGGGATTCGCGATCCCGATCGTGATCCGGTACCTGCTGGAAGTGGCCGAGACCGCCCAGCAGGCACGCGAACTACTGCGTGAGCTGCCGGTGTCCATGTCCTACAACATCACCGTGGTGGACACCTCGGGCGAGAAGTTCACCGCGTTCGTGGCCCCGGGCCAGCAGGCGGAGTTCTTCGACGCCTGCACCGCGACCAACCACCGCGGTAAGGAGCCGGAGTACCCGGTCAAGGCCGCTCAGTTCTTCTCCGTGGAACGCCTCGAGCACCTGGACCGCACCGTGGAAACCGAGATTAGCGCTGACGAGATGCGCGATCAGTTCCTCGAGGACCCGCTCTACCAGGACAACTTCTCCGGCGGCTTCGGCACGTTGTTCACCGCCCATTACCGCCCGGACGAGGGTTCGGTCGAGTACCGCTGGCCCGGTGTGTCCTGGAAACGGGGCTTCGAGGACGCGGACGACACCCTGAACGTCGTACTGGTGGGCCGCTGAGCCTCGGTGCCATGATGGACGCGTGAGTACCGACATTCCTGAACCCAGTGACGGGCCGACCCCCGTGGTCCAGTTGGAAAGCGCGGCCATGGCGGCCGTACGCCAGCTCGCCGCGAGTGGCGATCCGGAGGCGTTCCAGTCGCTCCTGCGATTGAGCGGGGCCGTGGGTGAGTCCCTGGGGACCAGCGCCCGCAACGTTGCGGCGGCGTCGTCGTGGACGGCGGTGGCCGGTGCGGCCGGGACCTCCCGGCAGGCGGCCTGGTCCCGCTGGAAGGCCTGACCGGTTCTTAAATGCTTCGGCCCCGCACGGTGAGCGTGCGGGGCCGAAGCTTCCAATCATGCACCGGTGATCTGTCGCCGGGACCGATCAGTGTCCGGAGCTGACGTCGGCTCAGTACTTGCCCGTCATGGTGGTCACGTCCAGAGCCTTGTCCAGCTGCTCCTCGGTGAGCTTGTCGCCGTCCACGTAACCGAGCTCCACGGTGGCCTCGCGGACCGTCACCTTGTTGGCCACGGCGTGCTTGGCGATCTTGGCCGCGGCCTCGTAGCCGATGGCCTTGTTGAGCGGGGTCACGATGGAGGGGGAGGCCTCCGCGAGGAAGGTGCAGCGTTCCTCATTGGCCACCAGGCCGTCGATCATCTTCTCCGCGGAAACGCGGGAGATGTTGGCGAGCAGGCGGATGGACTGGAGCAGGTTGGCGGCCATCACGGGGATACCCACGTTGAGTTCGAACGCACCGTTGCTGGAGGACAGGGCCACGGCGGTGTCGTTGCCGATGACCTGGGCGGAAACCTGGATGGCCGCTTCGCAGATCACGGGGTTGACCTTGCCCGGCATGATGGAGGAACCCGGCTGCAGATCGGGGATGTGCAGCTCGCCCAGGCCGGTGTTGGGCCCGGATCCCATCCAGCGGATGTCGTTCATGAACTTCATGTAGGAGTACGCGATGTTGCGCAGCTGCCCGGAAGCCTCGACCAAACCGTCACGGTTGGCCTGCGCCTCGAAGTGGTTGCGGGCCTCGGTGATCGGCAGGCCGGTTTCCTCGGCCAAGAGTTCGATCACGCGGGCGGAGAAGCCGTCCGGGGTGTTGATGCCGGTGCCCACGGCGGTGCCGCCCAGGGGAACCTCGGCCACGCGGGGCAGGGAAGCGTCAATGCGTTCGATGCCGTAGCGAACCTGTGCAGCGTAACCACCGAATTCCTGACCCAGCGTCACCGGGGTGGCGTCCATCAAGTGGGTGCGGCCGGACTTCACGATGTCCTTGAACTCTGCGGCCTTCTTCTCCAAAGACGTGGCCAGCACGTCCATGGCGGGCTTGAGATCGTTGATCAGCGCGTTGGTCACGGCCACGTGCACGGAGGTGGGGAACACGTCGTTGGAGGACTGCGAGGCGTTGACGTGGTCGTTGGGGTGGACCTCCACGCCCTCGGACTCCAGCGAGCGGGTGGCCAGGGTGGCCAGAACCTCATTGGTGTTCATGTTCGAGGAGGTTCCGGAACCGGTCTGGAACACGTCAATGGGGAAGTTGTCGTTGTAGTCACCGGAGGCGACGGCGTCGGCGGCGTCGCGAATGGCCTGGGCGCGCTGGGCGTCCAGGACACCCAGTTCCTCGTTGGCGGTGGCCGCGGCCTTCTTCACCTGGGCGAGCGCCTTGATGTGCTGGGGCTCCAGGGTGGAGCCGGAGATCGGGAAGTTTTGCACGGCACGCTGGGTCTGAGCGCGGTACAGGGCGTTCTTGGGAACGCGGACCTCACCCATGGTGTCGTGTTCAATGCGGTACTCAGTATTTTCTGCCATGACCCCTAGCTTAGGCGCTCGGATCGGGGCCGGGCTCTTGGTGGCATGCGGTGACACGCCACCTTGCCCGGTGGAATCGGACGCGCTCTCAGCTGCGCTCCGGGAACCACGGGCCGTGACCGTAGACGAGTTCCGCCTTGCCCGCATCCAGGTGGTAGAACACGCCGATCACTGCAGCGTCCCCCTTGGAGACGGCCGCCGCAATCGATCGGGACTGGTCCAACATGCGCGAAGCCGTCTGTTTGGTGTGCTCCACGACCATGTCGGAGAGGGTGTTCAGACCCTTGCGCTTGGATTCCAGGACCGACGGCGTGATGCGCTCCACCAGGTCGCGCTGGAAACCGCGGGGCAGCTCACCGGAGTCGACGGCGTTCTTGGTCGCGGTCACGGCCCCGCACGAGTCGTGACCGAGCACCATGATCAGCGGGGTGCCCAAGACGTCGATGGCGTACTCGAGGGTGCCCAGCACCGCGTTGTCGATGACCTGGCCTGCCGTGCGGATCACAAAGGCATCGCCCAGGCCCAGGTCGAAGATGATTTCCGCAGCCAAGCGCGAATCGGAGCAACCGAAGATCACGGCGAACGGCTTCTGCACGTGCTCCAGGTCCTTGCGCCGCTGAGCGTCCTGGTGCGGGTGCAAGGTCTCACCGGCAATGAACCGCTCATTACCGTCCCGCAACCGCTGCCATGCTTCCTGGGGTGTCTTGGGTGTGCTGGTCGGCTTCTTGGCGTCGCTGATTTTCGGCTGGGTCTTTTCGCTCACGGTGGCTCCCGGTTCGACTCACGGTTGGTGCGCCAGGAGGTGGTGCCCCCGGGTGCGTTCCTAGCTTAAACCCCAGTTCGTTCCGCGTTGTGACCGATACGGGTCTGTGAACTCAGCGGCCCTCGGCCAGCGTCTTCGCGACGTGCTCGAACTCTTCCTCGCTGGCCTCGCCGCTGAGGATCACGGTGGAGTCCTCGAACGTGCCGACCCATGCGGTGAACTCGTCCTGTTTACCCGAGGGGTCACGGTGGTGAATGTCCCACGAGATTCCGCCCACGTCCTTCTGGCCGGTCACAGGGATCAACTCGGTGCGCTGCGCCAGCCAGGTGGGGTTGGATTCAGCGGTCTGGACCATTTCGACCAGGTGGTAATTGGGGGAGAGATACCCAACGCTCCACAGGGGCACTCCCTCTTGGGAGTTGGCGTCCCAGCGGGCGTAATTGGCCGTCCAGTCCTCACCGAGGTCCGGGGCTGCGGGGGTGAACTTCGCCTGCTCGGCCACGAAGCCGGCTTCCTCCGAGACATTCACGTCAGCGCGGTAGGGCTGGGCGTCAGGCCTGGGTGCCAGCCACAGGAACGGCAGGATCAGCAGGAGCAGCACAGCCATCGAGATGACCATGCCGCGAATGGGCGCGTTGATCTTGGCCGCCTGCTTGGTGGTGATCTGGGGCAGCGGGGCGCCTTCCTCCGGGATCGCGGAGGTGACCCGAGGCTCGTCAGGGTTGCGGGGCGGCGTCGTAGCTGAATCACTCACGGGTCCATTGTGCCGTGCCGTGACATAGCCGCCCAATCGAACAATGCCGGGGATATGCTGGAAACGCACGCAAGGCCTGTGTGCTCGCCCACGATCACGTGCGATGCGAGGCGCACCGGCGCAGCTGACTCGAAGGTGAGGAACATGGCGACTCAAACAACCGCAGGTAACGCTTCAGGTAACGCGGCGGACCGAAATCTGGCCCTGGAACTGGTCCGCGTTACGGAGGCTGCCGCAATTGCCGGCGGTCACTGGGTTGGCGCGGGCGACAAGAACCGTGCGGACGGCGCAGCGGTGGACGCAATGCGTTCGTTCCTGTCCACGGTCAGCTTCAACGGCACCGTGGTGATCGGTGAGGGCGAGAAGGACGAAGCCCCCATGCTTTACAACGGTGAGCAGGTGGGCGACGGCAGCGGCCCCGCCTCAGATGTCGCGGTGGACCCCATTGACGGAACGCGCTTGACCGCGTTGGGCATGAACAACGCCCTGGCCGTCATTGCCGTCGCGGACGGCGGTTCGATGTTCGACCCCTCTGCCGTGTTCTACATGGACAAGCTCGTGGTCGGGCCAGAGGCCGCGGACATGGTGGACCTGCGTCTGCCGGTCAAGCAGAACCTGCACCTCGTGGCCAAGGCCCGCGGCGTGAAGACCAACCAGCTCACCGTGTGCGTGCTGGACCGCCCCCGCCACCAGGGTCTCGTGGAGGAAATCCGCGCGACCGGTGCCCGTACGCGCATGATTCTCGACGGCGACGTCGCCGGGGCCATTGCCGCGTGCCGCGAGGGGACCGGCGTGGACGTGATGATGGGTATCGGCGGGACGCCGGAAGGCATCGTGACAGCGTGCGCCGTGAAGGCCACCGGCGGTGTGATCCAGGGTCGCCTGGCACCGACTGATGAGGCCGAGCGGGAGAAGGCCGCCGAGGCCGGCCTGGACGTGGACCGCATTCTGACCACCGATGAGCTGGTGACCTCGAACAACTGCTTCTTCGCCGCCACCGGCATCACGGACGGCGATCTTCTACGCGGCGTGCGTTACAGCGGACCCCGGATCACCACGCAGTCCATCGTGATGCGTTCCAGGTCGGGCACCGTGCGCATGGTCGAGGCGGAGCACGTGGCCAAGAAGTGGGAGAAGTACGAGCGCGGCAACGACTGATCCGTCTTCGCACCACTGATCTCCCCGAATTGAATCAGTACACGCGCGTGATCGCCCCACCGGGTGGTCACGCGCGAGTACTGTCCGCAGCTAAGCTGTAAGACGGTGTGCTGGGCACTGACGAAAGGACGCACCGTGTCATTGAGCGTGAACCCGTGTGACAACCGGAAAACGTGGGACGCAAGGGTTGGCGTGACCGGTGGGAATCCCCAGCTGCTATGGGGCATTGGTGAGGCCGAATCACTGGCGGACGAGCAGATCAGCGTGGAACGCGTCATGGTGGATCGCGCAGATCAGACGATCGGTTACGGCCAGCTCCTGATCTACCCCGAGGACAAGCACACGGTGGTGGAAGCCAAGTCCCTCCACGTGAAGAGTCCCCATGAACTCGTCGGAGTTCTCGGTGCCCTGCAGGACCATGCCCGCGAAAAGCACCACGGCGCCGTCCTGCGCGTCAGCCCGGACACCGCGGTCAACCCGCAATTGCTGTCTGATCTCGACGAGGCGGGGTACCGCCGTCGGCAGAAGATCCGCAAGGGCGAGGCGGGCCCGCGCGAACTGATCGTGCGCCTGGGCGAGGTCGAGAGCGACCTGTCGAAGCGTTTGTCCAGCGGCACCCTCGAACGCTGCCGCGCCGGTCTCAAAGTGGCCGGTGTCAAAGTGCGGCGCGTGTCCGCAAATACTCAGAGCCTGGCCAACGTGGGCCTGCGCACCGCGCACATCGACGATTTGCTCAAAGCCGTGGATCAGGATTCCGTGTTCCTCGTGGCCACCGAGCAGGCCGAAGGTGAACAAGAAACCGCCCTGGGCTACCTGTGGTTCGTGCACACCGGAGAGTCCGCCATGCTCTACCGCGTGGGATTCACCGACCGCGCCCGCCAACTGGGCGTGGATGATGCGCTGTTGCTCACCGGCCTGGTGCAGTTGCAGCAGCGGCGGGTCCACAACCTCGTGGCGGGGGACCCGGACTCCGAGAGCGCATCCGTGGTGCTGCGCGAGCTCGCGGAGGACCGCAGGGAGATTCTGGGCGTGTGGGAGTACCCGCTGGTCAGCGCCTACCAGTTGGCCGGTCGGGCGGAGAAGACCCGCCACAAGATTTTCGGTGAGCGCTCGCCCCAGAAGAAGCGGCGGCTCAAAGTGCTCGCCGCGCAGCCCGCTCGCGAAGGCGACCCGGCGGCACCCGAAACAGGTTCCCTCGCGGCACAGGAAGCCAACAACCCCGTTGACGCCGATCCGGACCTCGCCCGCCAACCCGCTGCGCCCAAGCAGAAGAAGCAACCGACCTCGGCTGAACCCGCAGGTGGCGACGTGACAGCCACCGCCGACACGGGCGAGCTGCCCGCGAAGGGCAAGAAATCGCGGGGCCTGCCCGGGGTCTCGGTTCCCCGCGTGCCCACGCCCGCACGCCCGTCCTTCATGAAAAAAGATGACGCCGACGCCGCTTCCTCCGGTGCTGATTCCACCGGGGCCGCTGCGGCCGAGCCGGGCAGGGTCCGTGGCCTCGCGCGTCGAATCGTGCATGAGGGAACCGCCGCCATCCGTGACGCCGCGCGCTGGTGAGCCCGAGGTAGAGCAGTTCCGTAGGGGCCGGTAGAACCCCGGGAAGCAGTTCAGGGTCCGCTGGAACCCTTTCGATCAGCGCGGAGGGTTCTACCGACGCCTCAGGTGCTGGCGAGGGCTCTCACGCAACCTCACGTGCGCCGCGGTGACTACCGCCCGGAAACGACGGCTGTCGCCCGTGCCATCAACGGTGCCGGCAGCACACGGGTGAGGGCCTCCATAGCGTGGAATGACCTGGGCGCCACCACGCGGGAGCGGCGCTTGTCCACGGCGGTCATGGCGGAGGCCACGATCTGTTCCGGTGGCACGGTGCGGCCAATGTTCACGGCATCGGAACCAGCCACCTCGAAGAACTGGGTGTCAACGGGTCCGGGGTTCACGCTGGTGACGAGCACGCCGGATTTCCGGGCTTCCGCGCCGACCGCGAGAGAGAACTTGTCCACGAATGCCTTGCTGGCGCCGTAGGTGGCCATGTAGGGCAGGGGTTGGAAACCGGCCACGGATGCAATGTTCAGGATCGCGCCGGTGCGGCGTGCGGTCATGGACTGGAGCGCCTCGTGGGTGGTAGCCATCAACGCGGTCATATTGACGGTGGCCTGTTCCAGTTCGCGGTGAAAATCAAGCTCCGCGAAGGAACCGTGCGTGCCGAAGCCCGCATTATTGACCAGGATGTCCAGCGGATTGGAGCGGATCACGTCCACCAGGGTGTCAATGCCTTCTTGGGTTCCGAGGTCCGCCGCAACGATCTGCGCCGCACCGCCGGTCACCGACTGCGACAGCTCCGTTAATTTCTCGGTGCTCCGTCCGGTGATAATCAATTGATAACCGCGCCGGTGCAATTCGGTGGTGAACGCGCGGCCAATTCCCCCGGTGGCACCGGTGATCAGAGCAGTTTTAGTCATCCCCCGATGGTACGCTCGCGAATTTTTTTCCGGGCCTTAGCGACCGCCTCCCGGGCGTGGCGCGCACCGGTGTACGCGGCGTATCCCCCGCCCGAGACCGGCAGGTCCCACGTTCCGGGGAAGGACACGGGGGAGCCCCCGAAGGACTTCTTGAAGGATGTGAATCCGTACCACTCGTGGTCGGGGCCGGCGCCCTCGGGGGCGGTGCCGAACAAATCGAACCACACCAACCCCTTCTCCTTGGCATCCATGATCATGGTGACCACCAGGGGAATGCCCGCGGACAGTTTGCGGTGGCGCTGGTCCATGGCCGCGTGGGCGTACGTGCGGGTATCGGAGGAGTCGTACACGAGGGACGCCGCAATGGGCTCGTCCTCGAGCTTCGCCAAATAGATGGCGGCTGCGCCGGCGGGCATGAGCGAGCGGGCCACGGCGCGCAGGTAGTCGTCGTGTTGGCGGTTGAAGTCCTTGCGCTTGGCGGTGTCGTCCAGGAACGTCAGCAGGTAGTTGACGTCCTCCGGGTTGGCCGAGCGCTCAATGGTCACGCCCTTCTTGTGGATGTTCCGGTACAGGTTCCGGTTGGTGGACTTCATGTCCTTGAGCAGCTCTTTCGCGTCCTTGCTCAGGTCGATGAGTTGCGTGTGCGAGGGCTGCACCTGGCGCGGGGCCAGCTTCATGCCGCGGCGGCGCAGCGAGGACTTGGCCGTTTCCAGACCGTCCGTAAAGCTCGCGTTGGCGGGTTCCACGCGCACGAACCAGCATTTGTGTTTCTTGGCCGCGCGCGTGAGGTCCGCCAGCGCGGCGTCGAAGGACTGCGGGGAGTCCGCCTCGGGTCCGTACGGGCAGTACAGGTACCGGCCCGTGCGCCCGCCCTCGACAGTCGCCAGGTAGCGCCATCCGTGGCCGGATGCCTGAAGGACCTGGTGTCCGATGCTTTGCTGAAACTCTGCCCATTCCTGGGACTGCAGGATATTTGCCACGCGTCCACTGTAGCGACCCGCGGCCACGGCCAGGACGCGCAGCGCGGATCCGGTTACGGAACGGAGCAGGTGCCGTTGGCAGAAAGCTCCTCGGCGGTGGTCACCATTGCGGGGGAGGCCGGCACGGGTACGGACATTGCCACGCCCACTCCGCCCGGCGCCCCGGCCACGCCTCGGGCCGGCACGTTCGACGACGCCGCCGCGTCAGCGCCGTCGTCGGTCGCCTTGTCGAGGACGTCCTGCAGGTCGGACTGGAAGAGCTCGAAATCCGGGTACGTGGGGAAGGACTGGTCGTAGAAGGGTGGGCCCACGGCGTAGGACTCGAGGTCGTGGTTCTTGGCCTTAACGGCCACATTGACCAGGGAGCCGATCGAGGACTGCGGGATGTCCGTCTCGATGATTTCCTCACCCGAGTTGGCGAGGTCCTGGAACTTGGTAGCCACGTTGACCGGGTTGAGCTGCTTGAGCATTGCGGCTTGGACGCAGCGCTGGCGGGCCTGCCGGTCGTAATCCGTGGCTCCCTCGCGGGAGCGGGCGTACCAGAGGGCGTGGTTGCCGTCCATGTGCTGAACCCCGGGTTCGATCCACCCCAGAATCGGGTTGGGCAGGCCGGTGGTCTCATTGGTGCCGCCGCCCATGGGAACGCGTCCTCCCACGTCCAGGGTGATGCCACCGAGGGCCTCCACGAGGGACTCGAAACCGTCCATGTCGATCAGCACGTACCCGTGGATCTCCACACCGGTGACGCCCTCGGCGGCCTCCTTGGTGGCCTCCGCCCCGGGATCCGCGACGTCCGGGTAGAGGTCCTGGTGGTTCTGCATCACATCCGTGTAGATCGCGTTCAGGATGCACTCGTCACCGCAGCTGAATCCACTGGGGTACACATCATGCAGCGGGGAATCTTCCGGGAACGGAACGTTCTGCAGGTTACGGGGCAGGGACACGGTCACGGTGCGGCCGGAGTCCGCGTCCACGCTGAGCACGGTCATGGAGTCCGGGCGGCGGCCCTCGCGGTCGTCCCCGGCGTCACCGCCCATGAGCAGGATGTTGTATCGCCCGTTGTCGGGGGCGAACGGCAGACCACCGGCAAAGATGTTGGACACGGCACCTCGCGCCACGGACACCAGGTGCGCTGCGTAGACCAAGCCACCACCGGTGACGACCATGGCCAGCACGGTGACGATCACCACGGCGCGCCGCACCTTGTCACCGAGCAGGCCGGGTCTGATCAGGCGCAGCGTGTCGAACCACAGGAACACCCAGCCCAGGGCCAGGGCCAGCAGGCCGAACATCAAGATCCATGACGTGATCGAGTTGGTGAGCAACCAGATCAGCGCTGTTTTCCACACGAGCCACAGCACGGCGGAGAACAGAATCAGCGCCCACACGGTCACGGTCACACGGAGGGCCACCCGCCCCAAACCCTTGCGGCCCGCCACCAGCTGAGCCGAACCCGGAACAAGTGCGGTGGCGCCCAACAGCCACCACGCACGTTTGGTGCGGTCGGCCGGCGCCGCGAATCTGGGGTTGACCAACGGATCGGCCACATTGGAGCGTTTCTTGCGTGGCCCACTGCCCGGATCCCGGGTTGCGGAGGCGCCGTGGAAGGTGTCTTCCGCGTAGTCCTCGTCCGTGTAGGGGGCTTGGGTGGACGGCGGGTAAGGGGTACCCCCTACATCGCTGGGGGATGATCCGTTCACGTGCAACTCCGTGCTGCTGGGGAAGGCGGTGTTGCGGCCGGCTCACGCGGGCGACTTGGGCAATCACTTTGACGCGAGACACGACGCACTGCGGACATTGTGCCGCTCCTGGCTGAGTCCTGGCCGTAAACCGGCCGGTCACCTGCCGATTAATCCTGGGTGGTGGCGCCTCTCAGCACCGTGTCCCGCAGTGCTTGGCCTTTACGATGCGCTGTTTCGGACAGCTCCCGGGCGAAATTCTGCAGGTTGGCTCGTAGGTGCGCGGCGGAGGTGTCCGTGGCCGAGGCAAGCACACGAGCGGCCAATAATCCGGCGTTGCGTGCCCCGCCGATCGACACGGTGGCCACGGGGACCCCCGCGGGCATCTGAACGATCGACAGCAGTGAATCCATGCCGTCCAGGGTCTTGAGCTGGACCGGCACGCCGATCACCGGCAGCGGGGTGACCGAGGCCAACATGCCCGGGAGGTGGGCAGCGCCGCCGGCGCCGGCAATGATCGCGCGTAACCCGCGTTCGTGGGCCGTCTGTCCGTAGTCGAGCATCTCGTGCGGCATGCGATGAGCGGAAACCACGTCCGCCTCGTAGGCGATGCCGAGCTCCTCGAGGGCTTCCGCGGCCAGGCGCATGGTCGGCCAGTCCGAGTCCGAGCCCATGACCAGCCCCACCACAGGGGCCTGGTCCTGGGACAGGGGAGTGGCGCCCCACGTGGGGTGCGCCTTGCCCTCGGACCGGATGTGAGTGGGTTCTGCCAAGCGATCCTCGCCGTCGCGAAGAATGCCCGCGGCGCACGTAGCGATGCGGCGCAGTTCGGCCGTCTCATCCGCCGATCCCACCACGTTCACGTGCCCGATCTTGCGACCCGGACGCACGGACTTGCCGTAGTTGTGGATCTTGGCGCGCGGTTCGGCAGCCATCGCGGCGGGGTAAGCGGCAAACAGATCCTGATTGTCCCCGCCCAGGAAATTTTTCATCACCGTGACGTCCGCGGTGAGCTCCGTGGCACCCAGCGGCCAGTCCAGGACGGCGCGCAGATGCTGCTCGAACTGACTGGTCGCGGAGCCGTCCATGGTCCAGTGCCCGGAGTTGTGCGGACGCATGGCCAGCTCGTTCACGGCAAAACCGGCGCCGTGGCCGGGAGTTTCGAACAATTCGGCGGCCATCACACCGGTGACGCCCAGTTCCTGGGCGAGCATGATCGCCACCTCGGACGCCGCCGCGGCCACGTCCGGGTCCAGGCCCGGTGCCGGGGCGATCACTTCGTCGCACACACCGTTGACCTGCACGGATTCCACCACGGGCCAGGCCTTGGTCTCACCCGAGGGCGTGCGCGCCACCAGAGCGGACAACTCACGCGTGAACGGGACGACCTCCTCGGCCAACAGTCCGTCCTCGGAAGCCTGGGCGAACCACGCCGGAACGGGGTCCTGGTGAACGGCCCGGGTGTCGTCGAGCTTCAGCACGCCCTTGCCGTCGTAACCGCCGCGCGGCGTCTTGAGGATCACCGGCCAGCCCGCGGTCTCGCCGAAAGCCAGCAGCTCGTCCGCGGAGCGCACCTGGGCCCACCGGGGATTGGGCAGACCGAGCTTCGCCACGGCCTTGCGCATGACCAACTTGTCCTGCGCATGCACGAGAGCCTCAGGGCCCGGCTGGACCGAGACCCCCGATTCCTGCAGGGCGCGCAGGTGCTCGGTGGGCACGTGTTCGTGGTCGAACGTGACCACATCCACCTCGGAAGCGAAGTGCCGGAGGGTGTCCACATCTGTGTAATCCCCCACGGGGGTGGTGCGGACGGCGGCCACGGCAGAAACTTCCGGGCCTTCCGCCAGGACGCGCAGCTCAACGCCCAACTCGGTGGCGGCGGGTGCCATCATGCGGGCCAGCTGGCCGCCTCCGACAACACCAATGACAGGACCTGTAATGGGGAAACTCACGCTCCCCAGCGTATCGCCACAGCGAGCCCCCAGCTATTTAGGAGTAGGCTGCACCTCAATATGCGGGTCGATCATGTACTGCTGCGGATCACCCATGAGCGTGCAGGAACCAGTGCGCACGTGACTTCCCCGAGCTACGGAAACCGAGAACCCTACGTGAATAGCATCATGGAACGCGCCGACGCGTTGTGGCACCTGTTCGTCAAAGAACTTATGAAGTTCGGCGTGGTGGGAGCGCTGGCCTTCGTCATCAACGCCGTCCTCGTGTGGGTTTTGATGCACACCGCGTGGTTCGAGGACAGCCACATCAAGGCCAAATTCGTGGCCACGGTGGTTGCCATCCTGTTCTCGTGGGTCGCCAACCGATTGTGGACCTTCCGTGAGAAGCGGCAGGAGAACAAGCGCCGCGAACTGGTGCAGTTCCTGGTGGCCAATGGCATCGGCCTGGCCATCGAACTCGGTTGCTTGGTCTTCAGCTACTACGTCCTGGGCCTGCAGTCGGCCACGGCGTCCTTCATTTCCGGCACGATCATCGGCACCATCCTGGGCACCGTTTTCCGGTACTTCGCCTACCGGTTCTGGGTGTTCCGCCAGGAGCTCGACGAGGACCCGGATTTCGCGGGCAGCCGGGAAGAGGAGTTCGCGTTCATCACCGGTCAGATCCCGGTCGTGCAAGGCAGGGACGAGACGCCCCGCACGGATTCGGACGCCCCGCCCCGCCAGGTCTAGGACACGGCCTGATTACCCGTCCGGGAGGCGGACGGCCCTCTCCTGCCCCAGGACGTCCGGCGTCACATCCGCCTCGTTCACGGCCATCAACACGGCACCGCCGCGCAGCAGCACCCCCAGTGTGATCAGCAGTGCCCGCTCGTTCCAGCCGTCACTCAACGGTAAGTACACGGTGTGGTCCTGGATCGCCGACGCCGCTCGTTCGGCTTCCGCAAGTAGCTCACCGTGCGTGATTCCCGACTCTGCCAAGGCATCATCCGCGTCCCGGGGTTCTTCCATGCCCATGTACACGTCCGGGAGGGAGCGGACCTCGGCGCAGAAGTCGATGGCCGGATCCGGCACCGGCTGCTCGCACCTAAAGGCGAGGGCGGGGGAAGCCACGGCCAGGACGTGTTTGGCGGGAACATTGACGTCGAGGTGAGCTTCGAGCTCGGCGTGGACGGCGGCGTCGTCGGCGGAATTGCCGGTGACCCGCACCGCGGCCCCTACCCGCAGTGCGGCGAGAGTGAGCACCACCAGACGCCAATGCGGTAGTGCGGACACGGTGATCAGCTGGCCGGACTCCACATCCAGTTCGTCAACCAACAGACTCGCGGATTTCTCAACCCAATTCACCAGCACGCGGCCGGAGAGCTCCACGCGTTCGGGCCCGTCCCGCCAGATGAGAGCGGGGGTGGGGCGTTCGGAAATGTGTTCCAGGGCCTGAGCGAAAGTGGCCGGTGTGCGTCTCACGCGAAAACTCCTTAGGGTAAGTGACGGTCCTTCGACCACACTGACGGCACGCCGGTCAGATCTGCAAGTCATTCGACCTCAGCTTGACTCTGTGGGACTTACACGCGTGTAATTAGGAGGTCCGCTTCGGGCCGAACGGACCAACCCCTCGCCTGGAGCGGTTAGTTCGCTGTGGCCCCAGTGGGCAGGTCACGGGCACCACATAGCTTTTGCTTCGGATGGAAGGACTGACATGGGAGAGGCCGCACGCCGCCACTTCAACGATCGCGAGGACACCACCGAGCAGGGCCGTGGAAACACGCACGAGGTGATCCCCGCGGATTGGTTCGTTGATCCGGTGGATCAGGCACGCGGCGGGTCCGCCATGGAAGTCACCACCCTGGATGATCTCGCGAGTGCCTTCCTGGCCGCGCATCCCGAATCCGCCGGTGATGTGATGTTGCGATCCGATCGTCGCACGACCGACAAACCCGAATCCGTGGCGCAGCCCCCCGCGCAGCCGCCGGTTCCGCAGAATCTCACCGACGTGGACGTCCACGACCCGCAGAGCGTGGATGCCTCCGTGTGGCAGGCCGTTGCAGGCCTGTACTCCGTGAGCGAGGGCGATGCCGAAGGCGAACTCGCCTGGCAGACGGACGCCCTCTGCGCGCAGACCGATCCCGAAGCGTTCTTCCCCGAAAAGGGCGGCTCGACCCGCGATGCAAAGCGTGTTTGCGAGGCCTGCCCCGTGAGTGGTCAGTGCCTGGACTACGCCATGTCCAACGACGAGAAGTTCGGGATCTGGGGCGGGCTCTCCGAACGCGAACGCCGCAGGCTGCGCCGCCGGGGACGCTGAACAAAGGCATGAACGAAGAACTCCCTCGGCGCAGCTGCAGCCGCCAAACCTGTTCCCGCGCGGCCGTGTGCACCCTGACCTACGTCTACTCGGACTCCACCGCCGTGATCGGTGCCTTGTCCGCGCGCTCCGAACCCCACGCCTACGACTTGTGCGCGTTCCACGCGGACCGCATGACCGCCCCGCGGGGCTGGCGCGTGGTGCGCCTGGAGTCCCCGGACGGGTGGAACCGCGATGATCTTGGCGCGGTGGTCGAGGCCGTGCGCGATGACGAGCCGGCCGCGCGGCGTCGTTCGCCGTCCCCGCAACGTCCCGGAATGCGCGCGCCCGGGCGATTATTGCGGGACGTTTCATTTAATCGCGCGCCCGTCGAAGCCACGGGAGACGAGCGCCCCTCGGGCGGCCGCGAGACAAAGTCCCAGGCCGCACCCGATTTCACGCCGGAACCCCTGCCGCAGAGCCTGCGCCGTCCACATTTGCGCCGCCCGTAGTACATCGATAGTCAACTTGTCGTTGGGCCGGTAAGCGGGCAGTCTGGGGGAGATCCAGCCACGCGAAGTGAGGTTCCCAATGGCCCCCCAGCCCACCCGTACAAGTACCTGGCGTTCGCGCGCCCTCACAGGATTGGCGGGGTTCAGCGTGCTGGCCCTGACCGCGTGTGGAACCGGCTCAGGTTCCGGTGGCGACGGCCCCGCAGCAGGCGGCGCCTCCGGCGCGGCTGCTTCTGACGCGCCCGCCACCGAACCCGCTGTGAGCGTGGCCCCGGCCGCGGACACCACCATGGTCAACCCCGTGGACCCCGTGACCGTGACGGCCGACCAGGGCCGCCTCACGGACGTCTCGGTGGTTTCCGACGAGGGCGTGGAGGCTTCCGGGGACATGTCCGAGGACGAAACCACGTGGACCTCCACCAAGCCCCTCGATTTCGATGCCGCCTACACCGTGACGTACTCGGCCGAAAACAACGGTCGCACGTCCGAGGGCACCTCCGCGTTCTCCACGGTGGACGCCGCCCACGAAATGGACGTCCGCATGAACGTGAGGGACGGCGGCACCTATGGGGTATGGCAGATCGTCGAATTCGATTTCTCCGAACCGATCCAGAACAAGGACGAGATCGAGCAGGCCGTGTCCGTCAACGGCGGCGGGGACCAGGACGGCGCGTTCCGCTGGTACTCGGACACCAAGCTCCGCTACCGGCCCGCCGAACCGTGGGCACCTGACTCGAAGGTCAAGGTGGCCATTGAGTTGCTCGGCAAGGACGTGGGCAACGGGATGATCGGCAACGAGAACCAGACCGTGAACTTCACCACCGGCCCCGAACATCGGGCGTACGTGGACAACAACACCAAGACCCTGGTGGCCTTCGAGAACGGTCGGAAGACCGGTGAGTGGCCCGTGACCCTGGGCAACCCGGACTGGCCGTCCACCACGGGTAAGAAGGTCATCATTGAACAGGCCGAGTCCTACGAGTTCAAGCCGTCGTCCCTGAACCTTTCACCCGGTGACCCGCATTATTACGAGCCCTTCAACGCCTCCAACGTGGCCCGCCTGACGTGGAGCGGCGAGTTCATCCACCAGGCGCTTCCCTCCGCCATGCCGGTGTTGGGCTATGCAAATATTTCCCACGGCTGCGTGGGTATGCCGCCGGAGGGCGCCAAGTACATTTTCGACACGTTCCGCCCCGGTGACATGGTGGAAGTGGTTAACACGGATTATCCCCAGGCCGATCCCGACGACGGGTTCGGCGACTGGAACATTCCCTTTGACAAGTACTCGGACGAAAACTGGCACGGAAACTGGTGATATCCCCGGTGAGCTCTTCCACCACGGCGGTCAAACGCCCCCGCGAGGCAAAGTTTCCTCGCATCCAGCAGGTCTTTCTGGCATTGACGTTCCCGATCCTCCTGATTGCCCTGGGGGTGCGGCTCGTTGCCACCCCCTTGTTCCTGTGGATCGAGTACCACCGCCCGGGCTTCCCCGCCGATTACTGGGGGATGAGCACCGAACAGCGCATGACCTACGGGTCCTACGGGCTGGACTACATTATGAACTTCGCCCCGCCCCAGTATTTGGGCGGGCTGGTCAACGATGACGGCGCCGCACTCTTGCAGGATCAAGAGGTCTCCCACATGACCGACGTGCAGCATGTGATCCAGTGGGGCTTCCTGGTGGCATTGATCCTGCTGGTGCTCAGCGTGATCAGCTGCCTCTACCTGCACCGCCGGGCCCCCGGAGCCGCATCCGGCGCGCTGTTCTTCGGCGCGTGGCTGAGCATTGCCCTGCTGGTCATTCTCCTGGTGATTGCGGTGCTGGCCTGGGAAACGTTCTTCGCACTGTTCCACTCCCTGTTCTTCGACGCCGGCAGCTGGACCTTCCGAATCACCGACACCCTGATCCGTTTGTACCCCACCCAGTTCTGGATGGACGCGGCGATCGCGGTGGCCCTGGTGGCCGTGATCGGCGCGTTCGTGACCATGCTGATCACGCGTCCGCGCATGCGATCCGTGTCTCGCGGTGGGCGTGCCGCCGGTGCTGAGGGTGCCGCTGGCGAGCCCGACGGCGCCGGTGTGAAACCCGCGCAGAGCGCTCGGAAGCCCGAAACCGGGGGCCGTTCCGCTCCCTGGGCCTAGTCACGCAAGTCAATTAACCAACCCGTGCGGTCTTGGCTAGTGGCCGGCATGAGGGGCTGAGGCCTGTTCCGGGGCTGTTCGATCCGACGGCGACACCTCGTGTTTAGTTAGAACCCTTCGGGCGCCCCTCGAGGGTTCTAACGGTCCACCTGATGTAGGACGGGGTCTCAACGGCGCATAGAGTGACACCGGGATTGGTCAGGTCAGCCGCGATTAACGGGTAGCGTCTAGACTTGCTTCACTTTTGAAGCTGAACCTGAGAGGTCACGATGCACCCGATCTGGAACATGGTTCATACAGAGCGAGCCGGGCTCATGGAGGACCTAAAGCACGTAAGCGACGACGACTGGAAGATGGACTCGCTGTGTTCCGGGTGGACCGTTCACGATGTTGCCGCGCATCTGGTGGACTGCGCATTAACCACCTCCGGGAATTTTGCCGTAACCATGATGCGAGCCGGTTTCGACTTCAATAGGCAAAACGCTCGTGGAGTCGCAGCGAACCGTGGTACTACACCGGCCGAGACTTTAACTCGACTGAGCGAGGTGGTCCACCGGTCCAGCGGTCCACCACGCATCCTTGCCCCTTTGGCCAGTCGACTGGTCGAAGAAATCGCGCATGGCGAAGACATCCGTCGACCGCTGGGCATCACAAGGAACTACCCCTCTGATGCTGTGGCTAAGGCCATCCGTTACCAGGTTCGGACCGGGGTCAAATTCGGCGGCGCCAAGGAATTGGTGAATTCTGTACAACTCGTGTCTGACAATTCCGACCTGGAAATCGGTGACGGTCCGGCCATCACGGGACCGGCTCTGGAACTACTCATGCTGGTCTCTGGCCGGAGCCCGCGCCAGGGGAGCTTGTCCGGGCCAGGTATGGAAGACATCGAAGTGCCGGGCAACGATAAAGCGTTCTAAGTCACCACCTTGTCGTCCAAAGCCGGCCTGGAATAGGTAGCTGCGAGCGCAGATTTAGATCCAGGAATCAAACCACATGCGCCAACGCCAGTGGTCGTACGGGATGGTTTGTCCGGTCCACACGGGCCAGAAGAAGACGGCGCACACGACCACCAAACTCATGAAGACGAGCCCTACGGTGGTCCAGCGGTGCGCCCACACGCGGGAGATGAAGCGATTCCGAGCGGTGGGTGTCCCTGCGGTGTCCCCGAACGGCGCGACGCCGAGCCGCCCGGTCAGGACCCCCAGAACGCCCACGATGATGAGCACCATGAACGGGAAGAACGCCAGGGCGTAGAAGTAGAACATCGTGCGCTCGGGGTACAGGAACCAGGGAAGGTAGGCGGCCGCGTACATCCCGAGCAAGCCGCCCAAGCGCCAATCCCGCTTCACGATCCACAGGACCAGGGCGAACAGGACCGCGGCAATACCAACCCACCACACGGCGGGATTGCCCTGGTTCAGGATCGCCTGGGAACACGAGTCCACGGTGCACCCGTCAACGCCGCGCTCGGGGGATTCGTAGAAGTACGAGGTGGGCCGCGCGAGGATCGGCCACAGTGCGGGCCCGGCCATATAGGTGTGCTCGCTGTCCAAACCCGCGTGGAACGAGTACGCGGCCACGTGGTACTCCCACAGGGAGCGCAGCGCGGGAGGCAGCCACTGGAGGCCTTCGCCGGGATTCAGTTCCGCCCACTGGCGGTGATAGCCGTTCGCTGTGGTGAGCCAGCCGGTCCACGTGATCACGTAGACGACCAGCCCGGTTCCGATCACGGCCACGAAGGCGGGGAGCCCATCTTTGACCGCGGCGCCCCAGAACCATTGCTTCACACCGGCGATCCGGCGGGCGTTCATGTCCCACAGCACCGTGAGGATTCCCAGGGCGGCCACCAGGAACAGGGCGTTCCACTTGACGCCCACGGCCAACCCGCACGCCACCCCGGCCGCAATCCGCCACCACCGGATCCCCAGCCACGGACCCGGACCGTGAGGCGAGAACCGGGCGACCAGGCGTCGTCGTCCGTCGTCACGGTCGAGCAGGAGGAGCACGAAGGCGAGAAGCACGAAGAACATCAGGAAGATGTCCAGCAGCGCCAGGCGGGATTCGACCAGGTGGAGGCCGTCCAGGCTCATGAGCAGCCCGGCGGCGGTTGCCAGGGTGATCGAGCGGAACAGAAGCCACGCCGCGGCGAAGATCAGGGCGATCGACAGAGTGCCGAACAGGGCGGCGGAAAAGCGCCAGCCGAAGGGATCGTCCGCGCCGAACAGCCACAGGCCGCCGGCGATCAGCCACTTGCCCACCGGGGGGTGCACCACGAACGAGGGCTCATCCAGGGTGGTGGTCGGCGCGCCCGCGGTAAAGGTTTCGTCCGCGTCGGAGGGCCATTGCTGCTCCGTGCCGTTGAGCAGGAGCGAATAGGAATCCTTGAGGTAATAGGTTTCGTCGAAGACCACCGCGTGGGGCCAGGAGAGATTGACGAACCGCATGACCCCGCCCAGCACGGTCACGAGGAGCAGCGGAACCCACCACAACCGGGGCAACCGGGTGACTGCGGGTAGCAGGAGACCACGAAGGTCTGTGGAGGGGCCGCGGGTCACCGGCTGGAAAGCAGTCAGATGCACTCAATCATCGTAGGTGGTGGTTACTGAAGAACCCCTGTTCACGATGGAGTTTACGGCGGTTCTCAGCCGCCGATTGGACAGGGTTCGTAGAGTACTGTGTGTGAGCTCGCAAGAATCAACGCCCCAGGAAACTCCCCAGACTCCTTCGGAGCAGCCCCGGGGCGGAGCCGTGGTGGTCGTGGGCACTCCCATTGGCAACCTCTCGGACGCGTCCCCCCGCTTGCTGGAGATTCTCCGAACCGCTGATGTGCTGGCCGTGGAGGACACTCGCACGCTCCACCGGCTGGCTGCCGGGCTGGACGTCCACTTCACCGGCCGGGTCATGACCCACCACGAGCACAACGAGAACGAGAGGGTCACCGAGATCCTCGATCTGGTTCGCGCCGGTAAGATCGTGGCCGTGCTGTCCGACGCCGGGATGCCCACCGTCTCGGACCCGGGCTTCCCGCTCACGCGTGCCGCCGCGCGGGAGGGGTTGCGGGTGACGGTGATCCCCGGGCCTTCTGCCGTTCTGGCGGCGCTCGCGGTGTCCGGACTGCCGACCGACCGATTCACCTTCGAAGGGTTTCTGCCGCGCAAGGCGGGGGAGCGGGCCACTCACCTCAAGGCCCTGGCCGAAGAGCGCCGCACCATGGTCTTCTACGAATCACCGCATCGACTGGCGGTGATGTTGGAGGCGCTGCGGGATGCTCTCGGCGGCGATCGTCAGGCCGTGGTGTGTCGCGAACTCACCAAACTCCACGAAGAAGTCCTCCGCAATGACCTCGCCGGTCTCACGGAGTGGGCGCAGAACAATCAGGTGCGCGGAGAGATCGCGGTGGTCGTCCACGGTGCCGCAGCCGCAAAGGCCCCGGAACCCGAGGACCTCGTGGGCGACGTCGAAAAACTCGTGGCCACCAGCGACATCAAGCTCAAGGCCGCCGCCCGCCAGATCGCCACGGACGCCGGCGTCAGCACCCGCCAGCTCTACGACGCCGTGATCACCGCCCGCGGTCAGCGCTGAGGCGCGTCCCGCGGATCGTCCCCGCCCGTCCCGTCAGCGGGGACCGGCCCGTCACCGGCTCGGGGCGCTCGGCGGCCCCTGAGCACCACGAGTGGAGCCTCAGCGCCGGAAAATCGACGCCGGCCACCACGTGGCGCGCAACCTCTGACCTCGGTCGGCACGGTTCGTGAGTTCGTTGCGCACCGTGCCGAGATCCGCGGCGGACGCTGACGGCTTCCACGAGGCGTCCGGGGCGGCGTAGGTGGCGTGCTCCATATCAGAGACGATCCGATCCACTGCCTCCGACGCCGCCGGGATCCCCGCTGCCATGCGCCGGGCTCGCACACGCGGGGTGTCTGATGCCTTGGGAGATCCGCCGTGGTCCACGGACAAGTCTTCCAACTCGTTCCACGCCGCGTTTGCCCGGTCCTGGGGCGAAAGCGAGGCGTCGGCCATGTCCGTCAACCGGGCCCGGCGGCGTCTTCCGCGCACGAACCGCGGCACGGCGGCCAGAGGTAGGAGAAGCAGCAGGACGCCGCCGAGCACCAGCACCCACAGCGGAATCATGAGTGCGGTGCTGGGTTCCTGCTGCGCATCTTCGGGTTCAGGTGTCCCCGGAGCGGGCGGTTGGCTTTGCTCGTCCGTGGGCTCCGAGGTCGGCTCCTGGGGTTGGGATGGCTCCTGGCTGGGTGTCTGATCGGGCTGGCCGGAGGCGTCCTGAGCGGGTTCGTTGCCGGATTCGGGCGCGTACTCCGGGGTGGTGGGAATGCCGGGCGTGGGTTCAAAACGCACCCACCCGACCCCCTGGAAGTAGAGTTCGGGCCACGCGTGGGCATCACCGGTGCCCACCTGGAACTGTTCTCCGCCCCGCGAATCATCGACCGGGGCCGTGGGCAGATAACCGATCGCCACGCGGGCGGGGATACTGACCTCGCGAGCCATCAAGGCCATTGCGGGCGCGAAATGCCCGGCGTACCCGGTGCGGGTCTCCATGAACTGTTCCATGCTGTCCATACCGCCGGCGTCGTAGCCCTGGGCGAGCGGGGCGTTCACGTCGTACTGGAAGTTGTGCCGCAGGCCGTTCTGCAGCGCCAACGCGCGGTCGTAGTCGTTCTCGGTGCCCGCGGTGAACTGACGGGCGGCACTGCTGATCGACTCGGGCATTTCGTCGGGCACCCCCAGGTAGTCGGCCAGGTCGCCGTTCGCGTTCGACGGCGCTGCCGAACGCATCGCGTCCGGCGTGGCCTGCGGAGCTGAGGACGTCACGGTGAACGTGCCCCCGGACATGTCCGAGTTCGCGCTGAAGACGGAGAGGTCGCGGGGGTTCCAGGACCAGCCCTCGGTGCCGATACCCGCGAACTCGGTGGGCGCGTACGGGGCAGGCAGCCAATGCTCGTTGTAGTCCTCGAACGTGACCTTGGTGGTCACGGGGTTTTCACGGGACACCGGATTGGTCTCCGGGTCGGCGAGACCAGCCAGGCCCTCTTCCAGGTTGTCCGTCTGTGGGAAGAACTCGGGCTGAGAGAAGTCGGACAGGCTCATGAGCCGCATGTATTTGGGCTGCCCGTCGGAGGTGGTGTAGCTGAAGCGCTGAACCCGTTCGCTCTCTCGCAGACCCTGACCCACCGCGCGCAGCGGACCCACACCGGCGGCACGCTCGGAATTGAAGGAACTGCCCTGCGGGAAAGCACCGCTGAAGAACCCGGGCATGACCGTGGGAACGAGAAGGCTCACGGCCAGGACACCGACAATTACCAGCAGCGCGCGCGGCAGACCGCCGGGGGTCGGCGCAACATGCTGCAGACGGGTGGCACCCCACAACCTTGACCCGGCGAGCAGGGCCAGCGCGGAAAGGATCGCGGCGCCCAGACCCCATATCGATACGCTGCCCGGCAAGGTCAGTGCGGGCACCACGAGCAACGCCAGGATGCCCACGCACGCCAAACCGGCCATGCGAAGGCCCAGCAGCGCGGTCTCCATGAACACGGCCACCAAGCCCACCAGGGCGCTCAGCACCAGAGCCAAACCGGCATTCTCTTCGTAGGGCGCGGACTGCCGGGCCACGAACGAGCCGGACTCACTCCACAGCGAACCCACTGCGGCAAGGGTGCCCGGGGTCGGAATGAACCCCAGCAGCGCATGATCGCTCACGTGCACCACGGTCAGCGCCAGGATGAGAGCGGCAAGACCCAGAACGGTCACCAGCGCAGAAGGCAAGCGCAGCCACCGCGCTGCCGCGGTGACCAGCACAACGATCACCACGGTGACCGCCACGGGCAGCACCCACCAAAAACCGGCGAGCGCCCCGGCCATCCCCACGCAGCCCAGGGCGACGCTTGCCAACAGCAACGCGTGCAACGGGAAGACGGCCATGTGCGGTGCTCGTTGGTTCCGCGGTGGTTCGGGGGGCCAGGAATTCTCGGGCGCCGCCGGCGTGGACTCGGCCCGCCCAGCGGGTCCCGTGCCGTCCCACGGGGTGGCCGGTGCGGCGGTGTGGCTCATGCGGTAGTCCTTGATCGGAAGTGCCCCATCACGTGGCCCATGTTCAGGTGTTCGACTCCGGGCGGCGCGGGCGGCGGATCCAGAAGTGTGGCGCCGTCCAGAATGGAGGTCCACGCGGCGTCAATGTCCGTCCAGCGCGTCACGAGCACCACGGACCAACCGGAGGTCGCCAGAACATCTGCGCTCTCGGGGCGGGCCAGGGGAGGGTTGAGCACCATGATCACCGAACCGGCGACGTTACTTTTCGCCGCGCTCACGTAGCGGCGCGCTGCCTCAGCGGACAGCTTGCCCGTGATGAGCAACAGCGGGTGGGTCAACGCTTCGCGGTCGAAGCGGGCGATCAGCGGATCGGTCGCGGCGTCGGGTTCGGGGCGGGACACCAGCGCGGCCTGCGCCAATCCGTGCACCACTTCAAGAGCCGTGTTGTCCGTGACGGACGTGTCGCGCTGGTCGGTGCTCTCCATGTCACCGCGCGGCAGCGCACGACCCTGGTCATCCAGGGCAAAGACCACGGTTTCGCGGCGGGTCAGGTGGTCCAACATGGACGCCGTGGCGCGTACGCCCCATTCGAACTCCTCGGTGGACGGCAGGATGCCCGCCCACACGCGCTCGCCGGGCCAGTGCTCCTGGGTCGTGTCCAGGACGAGCACGGCCTTGCGCGTGCTACGCGGGTCCTCCTGGCGCACCATGAGCTCGCCGTGCTTTGCCGACGCCGCCCAGTGCACCCGTCGCATCGGGTCGCCGTGGCGGTATTCGCGGGTGGTCACGTTGTCCGGACCGGGTTGGGGCATGGCCCGTCGGGAGGGATCACCGCCGGTTTCACGGACCCGGGATGCGCCCAGTTCGGTGAGGTCCTCGGCGCCCGGGGCGACCTGCAGGGTGGTGCGCTCGGCCACGTCCAACAGCTCGGTCACCACGCCGAACGGGTCTTGGACCCGCACGGTCGCCGGGCCCAGTTCATACATTCCACGACGCCGCGGGCGCACCGTGTACTCCACGGGCACGCCTGAGACGGGGACCGAGAAGTCCCGGTCCTTGCCCAGTTGCGGATCCACCGTTTCGTGAACCTCGACCGCGGCGCGATCGTGAACGGTCGAGCCCGAGGTGTCCGCGCGGCGTCGGGAACCGAACTGCGAACGACGTCGTACGCGCAAGGCGACCGAGGCGGCGTCGCCCACCGTGACCAGCGCCGGATCCACGGAACGTTTGAGCAGCACGCGGGGTTTGATCAACCACATTGCCAGCGAGGAAAACAACGGGAGCATGCCCAGGAATAAGGACAGCGCCAGAACGTCCTTACGGCCCAGCCACGTGGCCGCGACCAGGCACACGACGGCCGCGACCAGGAAACACCAGCCGCGCACCGTGAACTTGGCGCGGGAATCAACCCGCGCCTCGGCAGTGGAGGCGGTGTTGCTCATCGAGATCCGCTGCCGTCCTCGGTGGGGACGCGAACGTCATCAAGGATGGCGCGCACCACGTCCTGGGCGCTGTCGGTGCCGGAACGGCGCTCGAGTAACAGGCGGTGGGTGAGTACGGGTACGGCGATGGCCTTGACGTCGTCCGGGAGCACATGGCTGCGGCCGGCCAGGGCGGCCTCGGCGCGTGCGGCGGCCTGCAACTGCAGGGCGGCGCGGGGGCTGGCACCCAGGCGCAGGTGCGGGTGGGTGCGGGTGGCCTGGCACAGGGACACGATGTAGCGGCGCACGGCCGTGGACACGTGCAACGAGCGCACGTAGTCGACCAACTGCGTGGCCTGGTTGATGTCGAGCACCGGTTGCAGATCCTTGAGCGGTGAGCCGGAGCCGTGGCCGGCCAGCATGTGCACCTCGGCGTCAGCGTCCGGGTAACCCATGGAAATCCGCGCGGTGAAACGGTCGCGCTGGGCTTCGGGGAGCGGGAAGGTGCCGTCCATCTCGACCGGGTTCTGCGTGGCCACCACCATGAATGGCGTGGCCAGCTGGTAGGTGGTGCCGTCCGCGGTGACCTGGGATTCGGCCATGGCCTCCAAGAGCGCCGACTGGGTCTTGGCCGAGGCGCGGTTGATCTCGTCTCCGATCACCAGGTTCGCGAACACCGGCCCGGGCTTGAACTCGAATTCGCGGCGCACCTGATCGTAGACGGAGACACCGGTGATATCGGTGGGCAGCAGGTCCGGGGTGAACTGGATGCGACTCACCGTGCCACCGATCGCACCGGCCAGCGTGCGGGCCAACATGGTCTTGCCCACACCGGGAACATCCTCCACGAGCAAATGACCACCGGCCAACAGAACCGTGAGTGCGGTGCGAGTCTCGGTGGGCTTGCCGTCGATCACCGAGTTCATGCGGTCCAGGATGGCTTGGGTGTGCGTGGAGAACTGCTCCATGGTTCCTCGTCTCATGAGAAATCGTTGTATCTGTGTAAGTTGTTCATATTCTCTCGCATAGTCACCGTCTGCCAGTCATGTTGAGCGGGGATGCCCCGGCCGGGTTGCGCGTCGTATCGTGGGCGGGTGATCGAAACGCCTATTGTCACCACGCTGTGGGACACCCATCAGCGCCCCCAGCCCCAGCCCGGAACCACTCCCGCGGCCTATTCCGCCGAGTGGTATCGGCTGCCGGATTCGGTGGAGAGCGGCGAAGGAACCGAACGCCGTGCCCTCACCGACCGCGACGGTCGACGCCGCGACGTGGAGTTCCCCGCGCTGCCCGGACCACTGCCGCACCCGGTCGTGGACAACCACACCCACCTGGACATGGCGGACGGACTGGTTCAGGTGTCGGTGGCGGACGCGATGGATGCGGCGCGCTCCGCATCGGTGCTCGGGCTCGTGCAGGCCGGTTGTGATGTGGAATCCTCCCGGTTTGCCGTGTCCGCGGCCCAGTCCGTGCCGGGTGTGCTGGCTGCGGTCGCGTTGCATCCGAACGAAGCACCGTCCTTGGCGGCCTCCGATTCTTTGGACGAGGCCTTGGCGGACATTGCTGCGCTGGCCTCCCAGGATCGGGTGCGGTGCATTGGGGAGACCGGCCTGGATCACGTGCACACATCCGAGTCCGGGTACGCGGCACAGGAGGAGTCCTTCCGAGCGCACATCGAGTTCGCCAAGAAGCACGGCCTGGCCCTGCAGATCCACGACCGTGAAGCCCACGCGGACGTGGTCCGCGTGCTGCGCGAGGTCGGGGCGCCGTCACGAACGGTGTTCCACTGCTTCTCCGGTGATCCCGAGTTGGCGCGCATCTGCAATGAGAACGGCTGGTACATGTCCTTCGCGGGGACGGTCACGTTCAAGAACGCCAAGCCCTTGAAAGCCGCGCTGCTTGAAGCGGACCGATCACTCATCCTGACCGAGACGGATGCCCCGTTCCTCACCCCACACCCGTTCCGAGGCAGACCCAACGCCCCGTACATGGTCAACTACACGGTGCGAGGGATGGCGGAGATCCTCTCTGCGGACCTTGAGCAGTTGTGCCAGCAGATCTGGGCCAACTCCGAAAGGGTGTACGGGCAGTTCTAGGGATTCGGGACCGATGCGGGTGACACTCGGGGCGGAGCTTCGGGGTATTCGAGGGCCGCTGACATCTGAGGCCGAGGTTCGCGGTGATTCGGGGCCGCTGACATTTATGGCTGAGGTTCGCGGGGCACAGCTACGTATCTCTGCCCCAAATGTTCGCAGCCGCCACAACCCCTCGAAGCTCTGCCCGAAATGTCAGCCCCACCCGCGAGATCCCTCTCCGGGAGGCATCCCACCCGAGCAACGTAGGATGAACCGGTGACCGACCAGAGCCTTGACGGCCCGCTCCTGGGCCCCGCAGAAATTCGAGAACTGGCCGAGCGAGCGGGCATTCGCCCCACCAAGACGCTCGGCCAGAACTTCGTGATCGACCCCAACACGATTCGGCGGATCGTGGCCACGGCGCATCTCACCTCGGACGATCACGTCCTGGAGGTGGGGCCCGGCCTGGGGTCGTTGACGCTGGGTCTGCTGGCGGCGTCGTCGGCGGTGACGGCGGTGGAGATCGACCCGCCGCTCGTGGCGCAGCTTCCGGAAACGGTTGAGCGGTTTTATCCGGAGGCCGCGTCTCGCTTGACCGTGGTGCAGCACGACGCCGCTCGCGTCACCGACCTGCCCGGCGCCACCCCGCCGACGGCGCTCGTGGCCAACCTGCCGTACAACGTGGCCGTGCCGGTGCTCCTGCACATCCTGGAAACGTTCCCCACCGTGCGCCACGGACTGGTCATGGTGCAGGATGAGGTCGCCGATCGCCTCGCCGCGGGGCCGGGATCGAGGGTGTACGGTGTGCCGTCGGTCAAGGCGAACTGGTATGCGGAGGTGTCCAAGGCCGGTGTGATCGGCAAGAACGTGTTTTGGCCGGCACCCAAGATCGCGTCCGGGCTGGTGCGGTTCGAACGTCGTGACCCGCCGGCCGATGAGACGCTGCGCAAGGAAGTTTTCGCCGTGATCGACGCTGCCTTCGCCCAGCGGCGCAAAACCCTGCGTGCGGCGCTGAGCGGCTGGGCCGGATCCGGTGCGCGGGCGGAACAGATCCTGCGCGCGGCCGGTATCGAACCCGGCGAGCGCGGTGAAAAACTTGATGTCAAGGCCTTCGCGCGGATCGCGCGGGCCGCGGCAACGGTCCCGGATCCGCCAACGCAACCGCAGGCAGAACAGCCAACGCCGGTCACCCGGGAGACGCAGGCGGAACCGGCCACGGAGCACCACGAATGAGCCCCGCCGGATTGTGGGCCGCAGCCTCGGCCCCCGCCAAGACGAACCTGGCGCTGCACGTGGGGGACCCCGGGCCCGACGGGTTCCACCCGTTGGAAACCTTGTTCATCGCCGTGGACGTCCACGAAACCGTGACGGCCTCGATCAACTCCCACGTGACCCGGCGTGGCAGCGGAGTGCTGGTGTCCGTGTCCCCGGCACCGGGTAGCGAGTACGCGGAAATGATCCAATCCGGTGCGGCGAGGCTGTCGGACATTCCCCTGGACTCGTCGAACCTCGCGGTGCGTGCCGCGCTCGCCGTGTGCGCGGCTTACGAGTGCAATCCGGGGATCGAGCTGCGGATCGACAAGGCCGTTCCCGTGGCCGGTGGCATGGGTGGAGGGTCTGCGGATGCCGCCGCCGCACTCGTGGCCGTGGACGCGTTGCTCGCCCGGCACCTTGATCGGCCCCGGTTGGGCCGTGAGCGGCTCATGGGCATCGGGTCCGAGCTCGGTGCAGATGTTCCCTTCATGGTCCTCGGTGGTCTGGCCGAAGGCCGGGGCAGGGGCAACGACCTCCGCGCCGTGGAGACCGGGAACCAACTTCATGTGGTGTTCGTCCCCCAGGATCAGGGGCTGTCGACCCCGGCGGTCTTCCGGCAATGGGACCGTGCGCATCGGGCCACTGTGGACCAGGGAAGCGCCCAGGCCCCGGACCCGTTGAATCGGACGCTCGTGACGGCTGCCGCCGTGGGTGATGCCGCGGGGGTGGCCACGTGGGTCCGTAATGATCTGCAGCCGCCCGCCATCGAGCTGCTCCCCGAACTGGCCGCGCTGCTCAACCACGGCGTGGACCTCGGCGCGCTCGCCGGGTGGGTTTCCGGATCGGGGCCCACGGTGTGTTTCCTGGCCAGATCCGCACAGGATGCGGACAACCTGGTCGACGGCTTGCGCCGCGAGCACCGGCACGCGTTTTCGACCACGGGGCCCGTGGAGGGTGCCCAATTGATCCCCGAGTGGGGCACAATCTAGACCAATGCGCCCGCGCTCGCGGACCTTGACGTGAGGAGACAGCATGCCCATCCGTCCCCACCAGGTCCAGGCCGTGCCCAAGCCGCTCGTCGAGGGTTTGGAAAAGCTCCGCGAGGATTTGACCATTCCCGAGGACTTCTCGGTCGAGGTGCACGACGCCGCCCTGCACGCCGCGCGGTATCCTCGCCTTCCCGAGCTGGACCGTACCGATCTGGAATTCGTGACCATCGACCCGGAGGGCTCCCGGGATCTGGATCAAGCGGTGTTCATCGAGACATCAGGGTCCGGATACATCGTCTGGTACGCCATTGCCGATGTCGCCGCGTTCGTGAGCCCCGGGGACCCTCTCGACCTGGAGGCCCACATCCGCGGCCAGACCCTGTACGGTCCGCACAAACGCACTCCGCTGCACCCTCCGGAGCTCTCCGAGGATGCCGCGAGTTTGCTCGAGAACGAGACCCGCCCCGCCGTGCTCTGGCGAATTACTCTGGATGAGAAGGGGCACCAGACGGCTCGCACTGTCCGGAGGGCCCTGGTCCGCAGCCGCGCCCAATACACCTACCGGGAAGTGCAGGACGCCCTCGACCGCGGTACCGCCTCGGAACCACTGCAGCTGCTCAAGACCGTGGGATTGCTGCGCGAACACATCGAGCACGAACGCGGCGGTGTGAGCCTGCAAATTCCCGAGCAGGAGGTCGAGACGTCCAACGGGGAATGGCACATTGTGCATCGTTCCGCGCTCCCGATCGAGGGGTGGAACGCGCAGATCTCACTGCTTACGGGAATGGCCGCCGCCGACATCATGCTCGATGCCCGGGTGGGTCTGCTGCGGACCCTGCCCCCCGCCGACGCCGCCTCGTTGCGCACACTTCGTGAGACCGCCAAGGCGCTGCGGATCGACTGGCCGCCCGACATGGACTACCCCGAATTCGTGCGCACCCTGGACCCGCAACGCCCGGATCACGCGGCCATGCTGTACTCGTGCACACTGTTGTTCCGCGGGGCGGGATACCTGGCGTTCAACGGGCAACGGCCGGACAATGCGCAGCACGCGGCCCTTGCCACCCATTACGCGCATGTGACGGCTCCTCTGCGGCGGCTGGTGGACCGCTACGCGGGCGAAGTCTGCCTCGCCGTGTGTGCGGGGGAACCGGTCCCCGAATGGGTGGCCACCGCATTGGCCCAGTTGCCCAGGGAAATGGAATCATCCAACCGCAAGGCATCGGCCTATGAACGCGGCATCGTGAACATGGTGGAGACGTTCATGTTGTCCCCGCATGTGGGCAAGGAATTTACGGGCACCGTGGTCGAAGTGGATGAAACCGGGGAGAAGGGTCGCTTCATTATCAGGAATCCGGCCGTGGAGGCGGGCATCAGGGGCGTGGATCTACCGTTCGGGCAGGAGATCCGGGTGCGCCTGGTGGATGCCGATCTGCGGAACGGACAATCGCGGTTCGAACTCGTGTGCTCGGAGGCCGTGCTCTCGGCGACAGCCGATTGTTAGCTCTCCAAATGCATGCGCGGAACCGGCCTTGTGAACATCCGCGTGTGCCACATCAATTGAATGAAGCCCACAGCTATCCACGCCAATCCCAAGAGAACCGTATTTCCCGTGAGGCTCGTCCACAGCCATGCGGTGAGAAAAAATCCGATCAGGGGAATAACTCCATAACAGATCACCGCGCCCACCGAGCGGCGTCGATCTCGGATCAAGAACGTTGAAATGACGCTGAGGTTGACCATGCTGAAGGCGGTCAACGCTCCAAAACTGACGATGGAGGCAACGAAATCGACATCCGCGAAGACGGCCGATGTCGAGATGACGGCTACGACGAGAATTGCACCCACGGGCGTTCGAAAACGACGGGAAATGGTGCCGAACAATTTGTGGGGAAGTACACGGTCGCGGCCCATCGCATAGAGGATTCTTGAAACCGAGGCTTGCGATGCCAGCGCAGAACCAAGGGCACCGGTGACATAGGCGGCCAGAAAAAGCGCTGTCAACAGGTTTCCACCAATGTGGGCCAGGACTGAGATAGCTGCAACATCCGCGTCGTCTCCGGAGATGACCGCGGGGTGGGCCATGTAAGCGAACCATGACACGGACACGAAGAATACTCCGCCGATGATCGTGGTGAGAATGACAGCCCGAGGGATTGCTTGTTTAGGCTTCTGCGCTTCTTCAGCCATGGTCGAGATCGCGTCAAACCCAAGAAATGAGAGGCACAGTACTGCCGCGCCTGCGGCTACCGCGGTCAGATTGAAATCCGAACGAACAAATGGGTCCAGCGGGTTGGCGGCCGGGTCAAATGCTCGAGCCGCGAAGACGAAGAAAATTAGGAAGAAAACGATCTGCAGCAGGACAAGCACCATGTTCGCGCTCTTCACCACCAGGATTCCCACAATGTTGAGCACGGTGACAAGCACCAGGGCCGTCAGCGAGAAAACCCATGCCGGAATGGATGGGAACTGTTCCGAAAGGTACAGGCCGATCAAGAGGTAGTTGAGCATCGGCAGCAGGATGTAGTCGATCATGACCGCCCATCCGGTGAGGAAACCAATGCCGCCACCCAACCCCTCCCGGGTGTAGGCGTACGCCGAGCCGGCCGAATCGACTCTGCGCCCCATGAATGCATAGCTGCAGGCCGTGAACAGCATGGCTGCCAGGGTGATGAGATAGGCGCTGGCGAGGAATCCGCCGGTGATGTCGTTGACTATGCCGTACGTCGTGAAGACCGTCATCGGCACCATGTAGGACAACCCGAAGAACACAAGAGTGGGGAGTCCCATTGATCGGCGTAGGGAGCCACCCGGTTCGCGGCTGGCTCCTGTGGGTTCGTTGAGTTGTGGACTGAGCATGACCTGTGACTCCTATGTCCGGGGACCTGCACGTTTGTGGCCTGGATCAAAGCACGGACGTCCGGTGTCCTTGACACCTCACCGGGACAGCGGCATATTGACCATGTGGTCAATATCACTTTCCCGAGAGCCTAGGGTGGGCGCCGGGGACTGTCAATGGAGGCGATGGTGAGCAAGAAAGCCGGGGATGAAGGCGGCGGAACCGCCGGTGTGCGCCGTCGTTTGTCACCTGAGAAGCGCCGGGAGGCCATTGCGGCCACAGCACAACAACTGGCTCTGACCGAGGGACTGCAAAACCTAACGCATCGGAACATCGCTGCACGGCTAGGGGTCACCCACGCATTGGTGGTGCACTATGAGCCGAGTATTGAATCCTTACGGCTGCGCGTTTACCTGGACCTACTGCAGACCGAATTCGTGACGGTCACGTCGCACGTGGCCCGATACTCCAAGGCAGTACACAAGCTGTCCGAGTTGATTCGTTTGACGAGCCGGCCGGGCAGAGAAGACTACGCCGGAGTGTGGCTCGACGGGTGGAGCCTAGGGCGACGTCATCCGGAGACGGCTGACGCAGTGCGCCTCATGATGGACCGTTGGCAGGCCATGGTGGCCGCCATCCTGGAACAGGGCATGTCGGACGGGGACTTCGATGTGCCGTGTGCGGACAGCTGCGCCTGGGAAATCATTGCTCTCCTGGACGGGTTCAACGCGCACACCATCGTCGGTTACCGAGACCCGGGGCAGTACCGCGAGCGTATTTCGGCACCCATTGAAGCTCGATTGAACGTGCCCCCCGGAACTCTGACCAAGGATCCGCCGCCCCCGATGCAGAAGCCCGCGGATGGTGCACCGCGACAACAGGAGGAACAGTGAACGACGCCAAGCGTAACGACGTCCCCGAAAGAACCACGGACGTGGTCGTGGTGGGGGCCGGCATTGCCGGACTGACGGCTGCGGAACTGCTCGTGGAGCACGGGCAGGACGTCATTGTGTTGGAAGCCCGGGAACGAGTGGGAGGGCGACTCGAGGGCGGACACTTCACATCGGGTACGAGCATTGAACTGGGCGGCCAGTGGGTCGGACCCACTCAGGACGAAGTGCTGGCATTGGCTGAACGGCTGGGACTGGAGACCTTTACCGTGCGTGACAAAGGCAGGTCACTGCTCTTCGCCGAGGGTGGACGTCAAGAAAGCGATGATGACACGTTCGGCCTGCCGGGTGAGTCGGCGCGTGCGTTCCAGGAGTTGGTGGAGACCATCGACGGCACCGCCGCAACCATTGACCGGCAAGCCCCGGGGAACTCTCCCGGTGCCGCCGGTTTGGACCGCATGACGGCGGCTCAGTGGTTGGACGACACCTGTCAAGACCGCGCCGCCCGGAGATTCGCGGACACGTTGTTGGCGTCCATTTTTGCCGCGGAATCGGACGAGTACTCGGCCCTTCACATGTTGTACTACTTGAGTTCGGGAGGCGGCCTGCACCGAATGATGATCACCATCGGCGGGGCCCAGGATTCCCGCGTCCGCGGTGGTACGCACCAGCTGGCGGAACGCCTCGCCGAGTCCCTCGGCGACCGGGTAGTGCTGGACCACGAGGTGCTCGAGATATCCGAGTGGGACACGGAGCAGAGACTCAAGGCACCCAACAACCAGGCCATGGTCAGAACCACTAGTACGCGATACCGATGTGATCACGTGATCGTGGCGCTGCCGCCGGTCATGGCCGCAAGAATTGACTACGCACCGCCTCTTCCCGCCAATCGGGACATTGCGCAGTCGCACATGAACGCGGGGAACGTCATCAAGTTCCAGATCGAATACGACACGCCGTTTTGGCACGCGGAAGGGCTCAGCGGGACGGTACTCAGTCTCGACCACCACGTTTCCCTTGTGTACGACAACGGTGTTCCCGATTCCCAACGGGGCATTCTGGTGGCTTTCGTGGAGGGTCGCCATGCTCGGGCCTTCAATGACCTGTCCGAGGAACAGCGCGCTCAACTCGTCGTGGATGATCTGGAATGCTTCTTCGGGGAGACGGCATCTCGGCCGACCGAGGTGCTGCAGCGCAATTGGTCCGAGGAGCCCTTCACGCGGGGTTGCTACGGCGGGCGGTTCGGCACCGGATTGTGGACCACCGTGGGGGAGCACCTCGCGAAGCCACTGGGGCGCATCTCCTGGGCGGGCGCGGAGACGGCGTCCGTGTGGAACGGGTACATCGACGGCGCCATCAGATCCGGCCAGCGAGCGGCGGAGGAAGTCTTATCGACTATTGGGAAGCGCTGAAGGTGCGGATTATCCAGCTCCGACTCACCTCTGACTCCTAGTCTTGATTCCACCTCATCGACCATTGAAAGGTAGGCGCACATGTCCGTCGTCAAGATCAATGCCATTGAAGTTCCCCAAGGTGCCGGGCCCGAACTGGAGCAGCGCTTCGCCGCGCGCAAGCACTCGGTGGATTCCGAGCCGGGTTTCGAGGGCTTCCAGCTGCTGCGCCCGGTGGCGGGGGAGAACCGCTACTTCGTGGTGACCACGTGGGCCACCGAGGAGGACTTCGTGGCCTGGCGCGACGGTAATGCGCGCGCGGCACACGCCGGCCAGGGTAAGAAACCCGTGGCGACCGGAGCCAGCTTGCTCGAGTTCGAGGTCGTAGAACTCTAAGTGCGATCGCCGCCCGCTGACCCGAATAAGGGTCAGCGGGCGGTGTTGAACCGGCCACGGTAATAGCTGGGCGCCAGGCCGGTGGCTTCACCCCCATGGCTTCCGGAGTGGGAAGCAACCAGACTGAGCAACGAACCAACTGATAAGGAGCCTCATCATGACTGACACCATTGCCGGCATCTCCGTTCCCGATACCGCATTGACGCGTGAGATCACCGAGTACATCCGTGACACCGAGGACGACCTGCTGTACCACCACTCCCGTCGCGTGTTCTTTTTCGGTGCCTTCCAGGGCCGGGTGCGCAACCAGTCCGTGGACCACGAGCTGCTCTACGCGGGTGCCATGTTCCATGACATGGGGCTGACCCAGGGGTACATGGATTCCACGCTGCGCTTCGAGGTGGATGGTGCGAACGCGGTCAAGGAGTTCCTGCTGGATCACGGCACCTCCGCCCAGCGCGCCCACGACGCGTGGCTGGCCATTGCCCTGCACACCACCCCGGGCGTTCCGGAGTTCTTGTCCCCGGAGATCGCACTGGTCAGTGCGGGTGTCGAAACCGACGTGCTCGGCATGCACCTGGAAGACCTCACCGCCGAGCAGCGGGACGCCGTGGTGGAAGCCCACCCACGCCCTGACTTCAAGAACCGGATCCTCAACGCCTTCAATGACGGCAACGTGCACCGCCCGCACTCCACGTTCGGCAACATGAACGCGGATGTCCTGGAGCACTTCAACCCGGACTTCAAACGCGACAACTTCGTGGAAATCATCAAGGGCAATGACTGGAGCGAGTGATCCCACAAGGGGCGTCGCCATTGACCCTGCCTAGGTGAGGTCGTCGGCCTACTCGAGCGCCTCGCCCAACTCCAGCCACCGCATCTCCAGCTCGTCCATCTGTTCCTGAAGCTCGGACTTCTGCGCGGACAGCTTGCCCAGCCCCTCGAAATCGGAGGGGTCTGCGGCGGCCATGGTCTCGTCCAGGGCCTCGGCTTCCTTGTTGAGCTTCTGCAGCTTGCGTTCGACGGCGCCCAGCTCCTTTTGCGCGGCGCGCGCCTCGGAGCCGGAGAGCTTGGGCTCGGAAGGTGAGCCTGCGGCGGCGTCGGCCCCGGAACCCGAAGAGGAAGCCGCCATCGGGTTGGAGGCACCGGCCGAACCCGCGGCCGAGCCGGAATCGGAGGAGGCCGAGAGCTTCAGGTATTCCTCGACCCCGCCGGGCAGGTGGCGGAACTGGCCGTTGATCACCGCGTACTGCTGGTCGGTCACACGCTCCAGCAGGTACCGGTCATGGGAGACGACCAGGAGCGTGCCGGGCCAGGTGTCCAAGAGGTCCTCCATGGCGGCGAGCATGTCCGTGTCCAGGTCGTTGGAGGGCTCGTCGAGGATCAGCACGTTGGGCTCGTCCAGCAGGATCATCAGCAACTGCAGGCGGCGTTTCTGCCCACCGGACAAATCCTTGACCGGGGTCTTGAGCTGCGCGGAGGTGAATCCGAGTCGCTCGAGAAGCTGGGTGGGGCTCATTTCCTTGCCCTCGGTCACGTAGCTGGTCTTCTTGCTGGCGACCACGTCCGAGACGCGGTCGTTGGCGACGTCGTCGAGTTCCGCCAGCTGCTGCGTGAGCGTGGAGATCTTCACGGTCTTGCCGCGCTTGACCCGCCCGGTGGTGGGGGAGACCGCGCCCGTGACCAGTCCCAACAGCGTGGACTTGCCCGCGCCGTTGACCCCCAGGATGCCGGTGCGCTCGCCGGGGGCGATCAGCCACGTGACGTCGTTGAGCACGGTGGTTTCGCCGTTCGCGCCGTCGAAGGAGACCGAGACGTTCTCGATGTCCACCACGTCCTTGCCCAAGCGGGACACGGCCATGCGGGAGAGCGAGACCGAATCGCGGGGCGGGGGAACATCGGAAATCAATTGGTTGGCGGCGTCGATGCGGAACTTGGGCTTGGAGGTGCGAGCGGGTGCGCCGCGGCGCAACCACGCGAGTTCCTTGCGCATCAGGTTTTGCCGCTTCTGCTCGACCACGGCGTTCTGCCGGTCGCGCTCCACGCGCTGCAGCACGTAGGCCGCGTAGCCGCCCTCGAAGGGCTCGACCATGCGGTCGTGGACCTCCCACGTGTCGGTGCACACGGCGTCCAGGAACCAGCGGTCGTGAGTGACGACCGCCAGCGCACCAGAGTTCTTCGACCAGCGGTTGTTCAAGTGCTTGGCCAGCCACGTGATGCCGTCCACGTCCAGGTGGTTGGTGGGCTCGTCCAGGAAGATCACGTCCCAGTCCTGGGCCAGCAGGCTTGCCAGGGCCACGCGGCGTCGTTGTCCGCCGGAGAGCTCGCTGATGTCGGTGTCCCAGTCCACGTCCGAGACCAGGCCCGAAATCACGTCGCGCACCTTGGCGTCCGAGGCCCAGACATGGTCGGGAACATCGCCGACGACGGCGTGCCCCACCGTCTGATTCGGGTTCAGCGTGTCCGCCTGGTCCAGCATGCCCACGGTGGTTCCCGAGCGCACGGTGACCCGTCCGCCGTCGGGATCGATGCGGCCGGCGAGCAGGCGCATCAGCGTTGATTTACCGTCGCCGTTGCGCCCGACAATGCCAATCCGGTCACCCTGATCGATGCCTATGGAGACCGCGTCGAAAACGGTCTTGGTCGGATACTCGAGGTGCAGATTCTCTCCGCCAATCAGATGTGCCACGCAGGCCAGGATACAAGCGTCAGGGTTATCCGGGAGAAGTGCCAGATTGGCGTGGGAGACTTGACCCATGCAAGAGACTTACGTGGCCGGGACGGTTTTGGATATTCCCCAGGACTTAGCGAGCGCCGTCGAACACGTTCGCGAGCACCCGGGGCCCGTGGAAATCACGCTGGGCGCGGACCGTCCAGTGGGTCTCCACATGGGAAGTATGGTGCGTCGCCAGGCAGGCGATCAGTTGCGCAAGGCCGGCGCCGATCCGCTGATCCTGCGCGCACCGGTGTCCGTGGACGAGGACATGCCTGACGAGGGCGTGATCGCCGAGGCCGACGCCGCTCTGGTCCTGGCCCACGGCGTGGGCGCCCAGGCGCTCGTGCTCGCGTTGGGCGGCGTCACCCACCGCGGTCGACAGCGGCAACGGCTGTACTCCATGGTGGCCGCGCTCGCAGAAGCAGCTTCGGCTCAGGACGTGCAGCTGCTCATGCAGAACCACACCACCGTGGACGAGGTGGTCATGCTCCTGGTACTCCTGGACCGAGAATTCGATCAGGACACCCTGGACGTCACCGAACCCGAGGTCACCTCACTCGCTTGGGACGTGTCCCGCTCTCGAGGCGCAGGCCAGTCCGACGCGGATGCGTGGGAATTCGTGCAGCGTGCAGCCAAACGCGCTCCCGTGCTCGTGCGCGGACTGGAGCCGGGGGAGACCCGCCACCTCGCCCAGGCGTTACCGGGTTTCGAGGAGGCCATGGCCAACGGCCGCGTGGTCACGGTGGAACACTGCTCGGGATCGCACTGACCGAAGTTCGGGAAATGTTATGGTAATTTTCCGTGCATCCCGTGTGGTGCACGGTTGTGTTGTCACGACAGTGACGACCTTTCCGCCATGGTGTAATTGGCAGCACACCGGCCTTTGGAGCCGTGAGTCTAGGTTCGAGTCCTAGTGGCGGAACGCACGAACCACCCAGGTGCAGATGGGTACCCCCACCTGACGAGCAACCACGAGGAGTTAGCTCAGTGAGCATCGTCGATACCGCTGCCGATCAGAGCGCCGCGACCGGCGGGTCCAACCCCGCAGCAATCATCGTCCTGGCCGCAGGCAAGGGCACCCGCATGAAGTCCAAGACCCCCAAGATCTTGCATGAGATCGGGGGTCGTTCCATGGTGGGGCACGCCCTCAAGGTCGCCCGGGAACTGAACCCGGAGCAGCTCGTGGCGGTCATTCGTCACCAGCGTGATCTCGTGGAAGCGCACATCAATGAGCTGGATTCCGGCGTGTTGATTGCGGACCAGTCGGACGTTCCCGGCACCGGCAGTGCAGTGGATGCGGGTCTGGACGTTCTGGACCGTGAAGCTCCGGTGTCCGGCACCGTGGTCGTGACCTACGGCGACGTTCCGCTGCTCACCGCGCAGACCCTGCAGGACTTCGTGACCTACCACCGCGACCACGGCAACGCCGTGACGGTGCTGACCGCGGATCACCCCACTCCGGGCAAGTACGGCCGCATCCTGCGGGACGAGAACGGTCAGCTCGCCGAGATCAAGGAATTCAAGGACGCCACCGAGGAAGAACGCGCGGTCGTGGAGGTCAACTCCGGCATCTTCGCCTTCGACGCCGCCGTGTTGCGCGATTCCCTGGCCCAGGTGGATACCAACAACGCTCAGGCCGAGAAGTACCTCACGGATGTTCCCAAGCTCGCTCGGGCCGCGGGCCACCGGGTGGACGCCTTGAAGATGACGGACTACATGGAGCTCGAGGGCGCTAATGATCGCGAGCAGCTCTCCGAACTGGGCGGCTACCTGAACCAGCGCACCCTCAAGATGCACATGGCCAATGGCGTGACCGTGGTGGATCCGCGCACCACGTGGATCGATGACACGGTGGAGATCGAGCAGGACGTCACCATCCTGCCCGGCACCCAACTGCACGGTGCCACGCGAATCGCCGAGGACGCCGTCGTCGGCCCGGACACCTCCCTCACCAACGTGACCGTGGGCAACGGCGCAACCGTGATCCGCACCCACGGCAGCGACGCCGAATTGGGTGCGGGCGCGTCCGTGGGTCCGTTCGCGTATCTGCGTCCGGGCACCGTGCTGGGCGCCAAGGGCAAGATCGGCACCTTCGTGGAGACCAAGAACTCGACCATTGGCGAAGGCTCCAAGATCCCGCACCTGTCCTACGTGGGCGACGCGACGATCGGCGAGCACTCGAACATCGGTGCGGCCTCCGTGTTCGTTAATTACGACGGCGTCAACAAGCACCGCACCGTGGTGGGCAACCACGTGCGCATGGGCTCGGACAACATGTACGTTGCGCCCGTGACCATTGGCGACGGCGCCTACTCCGGTGCCGGCACCACCGTCCGCAAGGACGTGCCCGCCGGCGCACTGGCCCTCACCGAGGGGAATCAAGTCATCGTGGAAGGATGGGTGCAGAAGCACCGTCCCGGAACCGATGCCGCTAAGGCTGCGGAAGCGTCCAACGGCTCCTAAAACTCTGACCGCGCATCCCAGGCCTGAACCGGGCACGAGACACGCGACCAGCGCTCCATCAAGCATTTCGAGGAAAGCGAGTTCACATGACCGGAATTACGAATGCGGGGTCGAACCGCATGGTTCTGCTCTCGGGTCGTGCACATCCGCAGCTGGCGCAGGACATCGCGCGCGAACTGGGCACCGAACTGGTCCCCACCGACGCGTACGACTTTGCCAACGGTGAGACCTACGTGCGATTCGGTGAGTCGGTGCGTGGCGCGGATGCGTTCCTCATCCAGTCCCACCCGGCACCCATCAACCAGTGGGTGATGGAACAGCTGATCATGATCGACTCGCTCAAGCGCGCATCGGCCAAGTCCATCACCGTGGTCAGCCCGTTCTACCCGTACGCCCGCCAGGACAAGAAACACCGCGGTCGTGAGCCCATTTCCGCTCGTCTGATTTCTGATCTGTACAAGACCGCCGGCGCTGACCGTCTGATGTCCGTGGACCTGCACACCGCGCAGATCCAGGGCTTCTTCGACGGTCCTGTGGACCACCTCATGGCCATCCCGCTGCTGAGCGACTACGTGCGCTCCGTGGTGGACGAGTCCAACGTGACCGTGGTGTCCCCGGACACCGGCCGGGTGCGCGTGGCCGAGCAGTGGGCCGAGCGTCTGGGCGGTGCACCGTTGGCGTTCGTGCACAAGACACGCGACATCAGCGTTCCCAACCAGGCCGAGTCCAAGCAGGTCGTGGGTGACATCGAGGGCCGCACCTGCGTGCTCATCGACGACATGATCGACACCGGTGGAACCATCACCGGCGCTGTCCGCGTGCTGCGGGACAACGGCGCCAAGGATGTCATCATTGCCGCCACTCATGCGGTGTTCTCGGACCCCGCGGTGGAGCGCCTGGCCAACTGTGGTGCCATGAAGGTTGTCGTCACCGACACCCTGCCGGTTCCGAAGGAGCACCAGTTCGAGAACCTCGAGGTCATCTCGATCGCACCGTTGATCGCGCGTGCCATCCAGGAAGTCTTCGAGGACGGCTCGGTGACCAGCCTGTTCAACGGCCGGTCCTGACCCGCATGATCCGCGTCCGGTTCCCCTGAACCGTGACATGAAAAAGCCACCCGCCGGAATCCGGCGGGTGGCTTTTTCATGTCTGGCGGGTGGAACCCTTAGCGGGTGACCCACACGTGGTTGGTCGCGGAGGACCAGCGCACGGTGTAGCCCTTGGAGAAGCGCTGGTGCACTTGGTTGCCCACGCGGTACTCGTCGGTCACGGGGAACCCGTAGCCGCGCTCATGACCGCGCTTGCTCCAGAACTTACCGATGGCCCCATACTCCTTGATGGTGTTGGAACCGGTGGACGGTGTCCACATGACCTTGTGGGTGCGGCCGGTGGCCGTGGTGAAGCTCTGGTAGGCACCGCCGGAGATGGAGCGCTCTTCCGTGGACGGGAAGCCCAGTCCGCGCTCGCGACCGGTCTGCACGAACTTGTTGCCGATGCTCGAGGTGTTGCGCACCATGTGGGCACCGGTACGCGGGTGCCAGTACGCGGTGGCCTTCACGCCGTTGCGCACGAACTCCTGGTAGCGACCACCCGAAGCGGCAGCGCGCTCCGGGGTCACGGCCTGGCCCCACTTGGCGGCACCGCCGGTGGCGCGGTAAATGGAACCGATACCGCCGCTCACCGAGTAAGACTGGTTCACCGCATTGGTGCTCGGCGCGCGACCGCCCAGCGGCTTGTAGTTGCGAGAGCTGGCCATGGACTGCAACTGGGCCCAGGATCCGCGGTACTGGTTGGAGTCACCGGAGAAGGGGCCCGAGGCCGAGAACTGCCAAATGTCGTACGTGGACCAACCGTTGGGCATGGCCCCGGCACCGGTGGTGTTGTACGCGGCGATGTGCAGCGGGTGGGTGTTGAACTGCGCGGTGTTACCCGTGCAGGTGCGCCACCAGTCGGTGGTCGTGTAGATCGCGGGCAGGCGGCCGGTGCGCTGCTTGTAGCGGTCCGAGAAAGACTTGATCCACGAGTTCATTTGCGGCTGGGACATGTTGTAGCAGGTGTTGCCCAAGCTCGAATAGGGGTTGTACTCGATGTCCAGCAGGCCGGGAAGGGTCTTGCCGTCCGCGGACCAGCCGCCGCCGTTGTTCACGAAGTAGTCGGCCTGGGCGGCGCCGGAGGACACACTGGGCAGGGCGAAATGGTAGGCACCGCGGATCATGCCCACGGTGTACGAACCGCGGTACTGGGAGGCGAATGAGGGGGACGTGTAGCCGGTTCCCTCCGTGGCTTTCACGTAGGCGAAACGCGCTCCCTTGGAGTACTCGGCGCTCCAGTTCACGGTGGGCTGCCAACCCGAGACATCCATACCGGCAATGCCCGCCGGGCGCCACGTGTTGGCCTGGATCATGAGCGACATGGATCCGGCGGGGCCCACGTGTTGCGTGCTGGAGGGATCTGCCTGCGGGGACGCGGTGGTCTTCGGGGTCACCGCACCCAGGGAGGCCGAGGCCGCCGGGGCGGGTTGCATGTCCAGTTCCTTCTCGACCTGTGCCAGCTCGGCCTCGGACTCGGCGGACAGATTCGTGGTTTCGTCCATGGACTTCATGCGCTGACCCATGGTGGCGCCGGGGTTCTTGTCGCCGGTCTTGGGAGGTGCGCTGGGCAACTGGGGATCCTCGACCACGGTGTCGAGTTCTTCGGTTTCCACCGAAACGACGTTGCCGCGATCGGGGTCGAGATTTTCCTTGGGTGTTTCAGCGGCGACCGCCGGGACGAATGAGGTGAATGCCAGGACGGCTGCCGTGACGGCAGCGGGCAGGGTGATTTTGCGAGGGGGGATCACACGTATGACCTAACTAAGGGGGGAGAGATGCGCGGGGGGTGCGCAATTCACGGGGGGCATTAGGATTCTAAACAATTTTCACGGATTTCACAGGATCAAATCTCCGCGTCAATCACGGAACGATTTCGACAGCGCAAATTTTTCGTATCGCACATCGTTGGTACCCGTGGGCAGGACTGACATTGCCCTCCACCGCGTTATCGCGATGAAGGGCAATTCCCGAGCTGGTGGTGACCCGTACGGGCAGGGTCAGTAGGCGCCGTCCGAGGCGAAAACCGCCTTGAAGGTGCGCAATAAAATAATCATGTCTTGTACCGGGGACCAGTTCTCCACGTAGTAGAGGTCCAACCGCACCGACTGCTCCCAGTCCAGGTCGGAGCGTCCGGAGACCTGCCAGAGACCCGTGATGCCCGGACGGACACGCAAGCGGCGGTACACGTGTTTTTCGTACTGTTCCACCTCGGACGCCAGGGGTGGGCGGGGGCCGACCAGTGACATGGAACCGCCCAGGACGTTCAAGAACTGCGGGAGTTCGTCCAAGCTGTAGCGGCGCATCCATGTGCCGGGGCGAGTGACGCGAGGATCGTCCTTCATCTTGAAGAGCACGCCGCCTTCCGATTCATTGGCGGCCAGCAGTGCCTCCTTGCGTTCCTCGGCATCCGTGTACATGGAGCGGAACTTGAGCATCTTGAAGCGGGTGCCGTCAATACCCACGCGCTCCTGCGCGAAGAAGGCGGGGCCTCCGTCGTGCAGTTTGACGATCGCGCCCAGAACCAGCAGTACCGGAGAGAGCAGGATCAGCGCGCAGGAGGCACCGGCGATGTCGATGCCACGTTTGATCATTTTCTTGGAGCGGGTGAAGCGCGGGGTCGCCACGTGGATGAGGGGCAGCCCGGCCAACTGCTGGGTGTGAATGCGCGGTCCGGCGATGTCGGTGAGCCCGGTGTTCATGACCAGACGAATGTGCTCATCGGCAAGGGCCCAACCCAGGTGACGGATCTCGCGCGTACTCAACGGAACGGAGGCGGTCATGACCAGGGTTTCAATGCGGTTCTCGCAGCACGCGTGCACGATGCCGGCCACGCTGGGGCAGACTCCTGGATCCAACGTATTGACCGGCAGTTCCACGTGCGCGAGTTCCTCGGGCATCTCGCGCCGTGACGGCGGCATGTAGACGGCCACCGGTTTCAAGCCCGCGTGCGGACGCCGTTGCAATTCACCGACCATCTCCACCGCGCCGGGGAAGCGGCCGATAACCAAGGTGCGGGACATGGCGTGACCCCTGGAACGCCGTTGCATCAAACTGTGCCGGGCCAGTAACCTGCCGCTGATCAGCGTGAGAAGACCGAGCGGGAGAGCGATGAGCACGTAGCCGCGGGCCGTGGGAATGTCCAAGGCGTAGGACACGATGGCAATGGTCCCGAAAAGAACCAGTGTGGAGGTGACCACCTGTTTGGTCTCCTCAACACCGTTACCGATCAGTCGAATCCCTCGCGTGCCGCGCAACTCCAACCACGTCCACCACGCGAATCCGAGAATGACACCGACCAGCCAGTACGGAACGGGAATCAACCCGAGTGCGAGAAACCCGTCCCCCGAGCCGAAACGAATCAATTGGCTCAGCGCCAACGCGACGGCCAAACCCAAGGCATCGGATATTCGAAGAGTCTGCTGGTATCTCTCACGCCACAACGTTTGCGTGTGGCGCACCATTGGCTCCTTGAACATGATCGTTGCTCCCTCCCCCTGAAAACGATCGACGGGAGTGCGTGATGACCGCACGGCGTCGGCGTGGCCGTGATGTGAGGCGGCCACACTGTGGAATCTCCCCCGAGATTCACATTCTCCACACTAGCGCGAAATGCGCCCAGAAACCTTCTGTTTAGGACCAATGGGTGCACAACGGGGGACGAACTGGAATCCGGCCACGGGCATGGCACTACGTGCTATTCTGTGGAGGTTGCCAAGGCGAGGGGGCGGCATATTTTGCTGCCCCGTTATCGACGACGGCTGGTGGGATCGTGAACTCCCCGGTTCTTTCGGGAACGGGAGACCATGCGGTGCCGCACCACGTCGGTTTGCTGACCGGTTCGACGAATGGTGCGCGCGCCTTTCGGGCGGTCAGTGTGGTGACGAAACCGATACCCCACAATTGAAGGAGTTCCACCATGGTGGATATCATCAACATCCCCGGCACCCTGCGGACCGAATTCGGTAAGGGATATGCCCGCCGCGTGCGTCAGAACAGCCAGATCCCCGCAGTGATTTACGGCCACGGCGCCGAGCCCCTGCACGTGATCCTGCCGGGCCACGACATGATGCTGGCCTCCCGTAACCCCAACGCCGTTCTGGAGATCAACGTTGACGGCGAGGGTCACTTGGCCATGATCAAGGAAGTTCAGCGTCACGCCGTCCGCCCCGAAATCCTGCACATCGACCTGCTGACCGTTCGTCGCGGCGAGCGCGTGGAGGTTGAGATCCCCGTGCATGTCGAGGGTGAGGTCGCCCCCACCGCTGTGCACAACGTGGAAGAAAACGTTCTGGTGATCGAGGCCGACGCACTCAAGGTGCCCCAGTCCGTTGTGGTCGACATCGAGGGCCTCGAGCCCGGAGAGCACGTCTACGCCAAGGACATCACGCTGCCCGGCGGCGTGACCCTGATCTCTGAAGAGGACCTGCTCGTGATCAACGTGTCCGAGCCCGTCCAGCAGGATCTGGGCGAGGAGCCCGAGGAAGGCGACGAGACCGCCGAGGGTGCGGAAGCCGCCGAGGAGGCTTCCACCGAGGACGCAGAGTAAGTACTTCCCTCGCGCCGCGGGCTTGCTGGGCGGCGAGGCAAAGTATGTGAACGCGGCGGTAGGTACCCACGGGTGCCTACCGCCGTATTTTCGTGAGCGAGGCTTCCGGGAGCGTACCGTCAAGACGACGCACTCCGTGTCACGACAGATGAGCGCAGCGCAGGGGTGCTGCACCGAACCGAAGGAGGCCTGACGTGGCTGATCGCACGTTGGTGGTGGGGTTGGGCAACCCCGGTGACCGTTATGCGGGGACACGACACAACGCGGGTGCCATGGTGTTGGCCGAACTGGCGCACCGCGCGGGGGCCATGTTGTCCGCCCACAAGGCCCGTGCGGCGGTGGCGGAAACCCGGATGAGCCCTGGCGCTCCCCGGCTGGTCCTGGCCCAGCCCATGAGTTACATGAACACTTCCGGTGGGCCGGTGTCCGCACTGCTCAAGTACTACGATCTGGGCCTCGAGAACCTGGTGGTCGTCCACGACGAGATCGACCTCCCGTTCGGCGTGATCAAGCTCAAACGCGGCGGGGGAGAGGGCGGCCATAACGGGCTGCGCGACATCACCAAAGCACTGGGCACCAAGGACTACATCCGGGTTCGCGTGGGCGTGGGTCGGCCCCCGGGTCGCATGGATACCGCTGATTATGTGCTCAAGCGATTTTCCGGAGCCGAAGCCAAGGAACTGCCGCTGGTGATCGGCGATGCCGCAGACGCCGTGGAAATGCTGAGCGCTAAGGGGCTGACCGACACCCAACAGTACTTCCACGCCAAGTTGTCCTGACAGCTGACCGGGTCCTCCGTCCAGCACACACCGGCCGGTGACGCCGCCGACCCGGTCCGTAGCGGCCGCGGGCTCAACACTGCGTAACCACCATTCGTCACCGTGCTCGCACCGGACTACGGTAGAGACGGCCGCAGCGTTCGTCAATGAGCGAGAGCTCGTAAGTAGGAGTCATGACCACAACCCCCCTGGACAACGAGCAGGTCCTGCAGCTGAAGCAGGATTTCCCGCTGCTCACCGAATCGCAGGTGGCGGGTCATCCTCTGGTCTACCTCGACACCGGTGCCACCTCCCAGGTGCCCCTGGCGGTCGCTGACGCGGAACGTGACTTCACCCTGCACCATCGCGCAGCAGTCCACCGCGGCGCCCACACGCTGGCCGTCGAGGCCACGGATTTCTTCGAGGACGCACGGGCCACGGTCGCGCGCTTCGTGGGCGCCGACCCCTCTTCACTGGTGTGGACCTCCAACGCCACCGAGGGACTGAACCTGCTGAGCTACGCGATGTCCAACGCGGCCGCGGGTTCCAATGGTTCCGAGAACGCGGAGCGGTTCCGAGTGGGGCCCGGTGATGAGATCGTCACGACCCAGGCTGAGCACCACGCCAATTTGATCCCGTGGCAGGAACTGGCAGCCCGCACGGGTGCGAGCCTGCGCGTGGTCCCCGTGGACGAGCGCGGTCTGATCACGCCGCAGGCAGTTGCCAACACACTCTCGGAGCGCACCAAGCTCGTGGCGTTCACGCACGTGTCCAACGTGACCGGTGCAATCACGGATGTGCCGGCCATCGTGGGGGAGGCCCGGAAGGTCGGCGCACTCACGGTTCTCGATGCGTGCCAATCGGTGCCGCACATGCCCGTAGGTTTTCCTGCGCTCGACGTGGACTTCGCCGTGTTCTCCGCGCACAAGATGCTGGGCCCCACGGGTATCGGCGGGCTCTACGGTCGCCGCGAGTTGCTCAATGAGCTGCCCACGTTCCTCACCGGCGGCTCCATGATCACCAAGGTCACCACCGAGCACGCTCGATACCTGGACTCACCCGTCCGCTTCGAGGCCGGTACCCAGCGCATCAGCCAGGCCGTCGCCTGGGCGGAGGCCGTGCGCTACCTGCAGACGATCGGCATGGACCGGATCGAGGCGTGGGAGGCCGAGCTCGGCCGCCGATTGGCACGCGGCGTCACGGAGATCGACGGCGTTCGTCTCCTCGGTCCCGAACCCGGGGTGGAGCGCGTGGGCCTGGTCAGCATCGACGTGGCCGGGGTTCACGCCCATGATGTGGGTCAGCTGTTGGACGTTGCGGGAATTGCCGTGCGCGTGGGTCACCATTGCGCTCAGCCGCTCCATCGTGAATTGGGCCTCACGGCCAGCACGCGTGCAAGCACGTATGTGTACAACACCACCGACGACGTCGATCACTTCCTCGACGAGCTCTCGCGAGTTCGCGGCTACTTCCGGGCGGAGGGCGCATGAGCGCTGAACTGGACCAGCTGTACCAAAGCATTATTTTGGAGCATTCGCACAAGCGCAGTGGTGAGACGAGTCAGGACGTCTCATCGGCCGGTGAGCGCAGCGGGGTCTCGCACCAGTACAACCCCACGTGCGGTGACGAAATCACCGTGCGCGTGACCGTGACCGCAGGGGAGGCCCCCACGGTGGAGGCCGTGGAATGGAACGGCGAAGGCTGCTCGATTTCCATGGCGGCGGCGTCGGTGTTGGCGGAAACGGCGCCGGGAATGAGCCTGCCCGAGCTCGACACGATGATCGAACACTTCCGCGACATGCTGCGTTCGCGAGGCCGGGTGACTCCAGATGAAGAGATCCTGGGCGACGCCGCTGCCTTTGCGGGGGTGTCCAAGTTCGTGGCGCGCGTGAAGTGCGCGATGCTCAGCTGGGTGGCCGTCGGGGATGCCGTGAACCAGGCGGCGTCGAAGACCGTTTAGTTGTCGTAGACGTCCGGGTCCACGCCGTGGGCTCGGACCTTCTTGTACTTGGCGTTGCGGGTTAGCAGCATGGTGCCCCCAATGACGGCGGCCAACATGGAGCCGAACAGGATTCCCACCTTGGCGTGGTCGTTGTGGGGACTGCCGGTGCCGAAGCTCAGCTCGGCCACGAGCAGGGACACCGTGAAGCCGATACCGGCCACGAAGGACATGCCGAACATGTCGGTCCAGGTGTAGTCCTTGTCCTTGACCGCCGGACTGAACCGGTCCATGAGCCAGGCCGCGCCGAAAATCCCCACGGGCTTACCGATCAGCAGACCCGCCACGATACCCAGGGCCACGGGATCTGTGGCTGCGGACTTGATGCCGTCGATGCCACCCACGGCAACGCCGGCGGAGAAGAACGCGAAAATGGGGATGACCAGGCCGTTGGACAGCGGGCGGAAACGGTGCTCGAGTGCCGGGGCCAGACCCATCTCGGGGTCCTCATGACGAATGACGCGGGGTGTGGTCTTCATGACGGGCACCATGAAGCCCAGCAGCACACCGGCAATGGTGGCGTGCACGCCGGCTTCGTAGACGAACCACCACGTGGCCACTCCAAGGGGCAACAGAATCACCCAGGCGGCCCAGTGCTTGGCCATGAACCAGTTGGCGTACTTATGTGTGAGGACCCAGAAGATCACGAGCAACACGGCCGCGCCGCCCAGGAAGAGGACGCGCACGGATTCCGTGTACACGAAGGCAATGATGATGATCGCGATCAAATCGTCGACCACGGCCAGGGTCAGCAGGAAGGTGCGCATGGCGGTGGGCAGGGCCGAACCCACGACCGCCAGGACGGACACGGCGAAGGCGATGTCCGTGGCGGTGGGAATGGCCCAGCCGTGCATGGCCGTGTCCTCTGCTCCCGCCGCGATGTTGATGCCCAGGTAGATCAACGCGGGCATGATCACGCCGCCCACGGCCGCAACCACGGGCAGCATGGCCTTGCGAATGTTGCGCAGCTCGCCATTGACTAATTCGGTCTTGAGTTCCAGACCCGTGAGGAAGAAGAACACCGCCAGCAGACCATCGGCGGCCCATTCACCCACCGTGTGGTCGAATCCGGGAACTCCGATGCCCACATGTGCGTCACGCACTCCGAAGTAGAAATCGCCCAGCGGCGAGTTGGCAAAGACCAGAGCGGCGACCATGGCGATCAGCAGCAACAGGCCGCCCGTGGTGTCCTGCCGGAGGTAGGACCCCAGCTTGCTCGCGTGTGACGGATTGTTCACGGCCACATTCAATGCCAAACTCCATTCGGTCTGCCGGTATCTCGGCAATCATATCGGTTTGCGGACTAAAAACCGGGGGGCCGCGAAAGTGCCCCCCGGTGATCACGCGGTGCGTGAATGATTAGTTCTTGGCGATCCAGGACTCGGCGGCCCGGGCCTGCAGGGTCAGGGCCTTGCCGATGTAGGGCTCGGCGGCGGCGGCGATTTTCTTGCCGACCAGGGGGATGTTGGCAACCACGTCACCGGTCACTTCGACCAGCGTCTCGTCATTGGTGGACGTGAGGGTCTGAGTGGCATTGGCTCCCACGGGCAGCCCGTGTGCCTTGATCTCGGTGCGGGCGTTGCGGGAACCGTCAGCGGCCGGAGCGTCGTAGGTGTCCACCTGGTTGAGCTTGATGGCGCCCTTGACGAACTTCTGGACAACATCGGGGAGCTTGTCCGCGGACATGGTGCGCACGGTGGTCACGGTGAATGCCGTGTTGGTGTCACCGGAAACCTCGAAGGACTCCAACTTTGTACCCGCGCGGTCGCTCACGTGGCGGACGAATGCCTCGTCCACAAAGGTGTTGAGCACGGTGTCCAGCGGGGCCTTGATGGTGGTGGAGGCGTTGACAGGCATGGTTCTCCTTGAAGTCGATGTACGCGAAACGCGTTGTGGCCAGCGCAACCATCCTAGGCCCATGTTGGGTGCGAACAGCTGAGAGCAATCGCAACGGCGCTGTCCGCTCACTGCGGAGCAGGCAATTTCAATCGCCCGGTCTCCCCAATGGAACGCTGGATTTCCCGGATTCGTGGCCCGATGAGGGGACGCATCTCCGGGGGTCAACATCCGGCGTGTGTTCCTAGACTGGACGGGAGGCACGCAGGGGAGAGCGTGCCCATGAATTCAAGGGGAACCACGTGGACAACAACACGGGCACAGAACTAGAACAACCGCTCATCAGTGTGGTGATTGCGGTGTACAACGGTCAGGACGCGGTGGGGCGGGCCATCAGCAGCGTGCTGCGGCAGACCCATCCGAACATCGAGATGGTCATCGTGGATGATGGCTCCACGGACAACACGTCGCGGGTGCTGGAGGGCTATGGGGCGCTGAGCAGGCCGGGCCGCGAGATCCGGGTGTTGCGGCAGGAGAACGCGGGCTGCGCCGCCGCGCGCAACACGGCTTTGGGGGCGGTGAGGGGGGATTTCATCACCTTCGTGGATGCGGAGGACACCCTGCTACCGCACCACCTCGCTACTCTCCTGGCGCGCTACGAGGACGTGGCCACGAGTGAGAGTGGCTCCCGGACGGTGGTGTACGCCAATGCTTTCCGGTGCACCACGGGTGGGATCACCACCGGACAATTGCAGCACCGGGAGAAGATGCCGCGCCCCCGGCGGCAGCGGTCCGTGATCCTGGACTACAACTTCGGAAGTCTGCACGGCTTGTTTCCCCGGTATTTTTTCCCGGAGGTGGGGGTCTTCGACCCGGAGCAGGTCAACGTGGAGGTCTGGGAGTTGTGGCTGCGGGCCATTTATTCCGGGTGGCGTCTCGACCGCGTCAAGCAGGTCACCCGCATCATGTCGTGGACCGGCGAATCCATGCATAAGCAACGAGATGGTGTGACTGCCAGTGAAGAGCTTGCCCTGCGCAAGACCCTGCGTCGATTCGGCGACAAACTCAGCACCGAGGAACGGGCCAAAGTGCTGCGGCGACTCAACAACGGGTCTCCGCCCGCGGCGTCGGAGGCTGAGCAGGCACTGCACGAGGGTCGCGGGGAGGACGCCACGGATCACCTGAAGCGCGCCGCTGAGATGCTGCCCATGCAGCGCCGTGTGCGCGTCAAGTCCGCGATCGCGAGCCTGCCCGGCGGTTCGCGTTGGCTGGTCAACCGTCAACGCGCGGCGGATCGTAGCGTGGGGCGCGCCGAGCGCATGCATTGTTGAGCGCGGATCGTCACGCGAGGTAATGCTCATCGCCACGGACCGCGTGGCCTCGGGCAACGACGGCTCCCACCGATAGCATCGACTGCGAACCGCCCCGGGTCCCCGGGGTCACGCTTTGAATCCCGGGAGAGTTCATGCACGCCAACGTCGACCTCGGCTATGCGACGGTGGCCCTTTTGGGACCTCGCCCACTGACGCAGCGGCTGCGCGGCACGTACCAGCGCGCCGCGGCCGGAGTGGTGGAATTCGACCGTCCGGAGGAACTGTCGGAACAGTCGCTGCGGGGAGTGGGCTTCGCGGTCGTGGCGCTCCCCGCGGCTGAGGTGAACACACTGTCCGACACCAATGCCGACACCGACACCGGCGCCGACGTCGCGTGGCGCCGCGCCCTCGCGGCCGCCGGCGCAGCGTTGCCGGTGGCCGTCGAGCGGGTCGCGGATACCATCGGCGGCAGTATCACCTTGGTGGGCGGTGGTCCCGGCGACCCGGGGCTCATCACCGCGGCGGGGCTTGGTGCGTTGGCGCACGCGGACGTGATTTTCGCGGACCGGTTGGCCCCGGAGGTCACCGAGGACCTGGCCCCGGGTGTGCGTGTGGTTCCGGTGGGTAAACGTCCCGGCCACCACCCCGTTCCGCAGTCCGAGATCCAGGCCCGGATGATCCAGGCCGCGCTCGCGGGTCAGACGGTGGTTCGTTTCAAGGGCGGTGACCCGTTCGTCTTTGGACGCGGGGGAGAAGAGCTGTTGGCCTGCCGAGAGGCGGGGGTGGATGTCCACGTGATCCCCGGCATCACCTCCGCGGTTGCCGTGCCGGAGCACGCCGGAATCCCGGTGACCTTCCGTGAACTCAGCCGATCCTTCACCGTGGTCTCGGGACACGACCCCCTGGACGAGCGGGAGTTGGAGCACCTCGCGGGACTGTCCCGCTCCGGGGCGACCATTGTGCTCCTCATGGGTGTGGCCACCCTGCCCCAGACGGTCAGCGGACTGACGCGGCACGGACTGGCCGGTGACACCCCCTTGGCCGTCCTGGAGAAGGGTTTCAGCCCCGACGGGCGCAGCACGGTCACCACACTCGCCACCGCTGTGGTGGACACCGCCGCCGCCGGCTGCGCCTCGCCCGCCGTCACGGTGATCGGCCCGGTCGTGCATGCGCTCACCCACGGTGCCCCGCCGGGTCCGAACGTACCGGGTCCCGGACGGGTGGCGCGGCCATGACAATCAGCTGCGGACCCAGCGCACCGTCCGACGGCGGGGTGCCGGCCGCGGGCGCGGGCCGGCCCGTTCTGCTGGCCTGCTCCCACGGCACGGGAAACGCCTCCGGACAAGCCGCCGTGGCGCACCTTGTCGCGGAGGTCCGCGCGGAACTCGAACCGGTTCGCGTGATCGACACCTGGGTCGACGTCCAGGAACCGAGCTTGACGAACCGCACCCGCGAGCTGGCCGACCAGCCCGCCGTGATCGTCCCGCTGCTACTGTCGGCCGGTTACCACGTGTACGTGGATATGGCCCGGGCCATCAAGGGGAATCCGCAACACCGAGTGGCTGCGGCCCTCGGTCCGGATCCGCGGCTGTCCGTGATCATGGCCCGGCGTGTGAACGAGGCCTTGCGAGAACACGGCGCAGAGCCGATCACCGAGGACGACACCGTGATCATGGCCGCCGCCGGATCCTCCGAACCGGATGCGGTGCGGGACTGCCGCGTCACCGCTGACCACCTTGCACACGAACTAGGCGTTCCCGTGCGAACAGCCTTCCTTTCAGCGGCGGAACCCACGGTTCACGACGCGGTCGCGGAGGCTCGCGAGTCAGCGAAGAACTCGACCAGCCGTTCGGTGAGTGACCGAGGGGGTAAGAACGGCCGGGTCCTGGTGGCCACCTATCTTCTGGCCCCGGGGTTCTTCCACAACAAGACCATGAAAGCCGGCGCCGACATCACGGCTGCGCCCCTGCTGCTGACCAACGCACCCACGCCGCCCGAACTCACCGAGCTCGTGATCGAGCACTACGAACAAGCCATTCGTCCATAGTCGGGCCGGAGACTTTTCTGCGCAGAACCGAGCACGACAGACCGCAACCCCGGGCATGACCGGGCCTCATACACGTTCTGCCCAGTAGCGACCGTGTCCTACGACTAATCCGCGCGGGCGTGATCGCACACCGCACGCACCATGGCACCCAGGCGGAAGCGCTCGGGCACCACGGCCAGAACATCGGCCTCTTCCAACGGCTGAACGCACACCGGGCCGATGGCCACCGCGGTGCACCGACCACCCCTCAGCGCACCCAACAGCGATTCGTACGTCCCGGCGGTGCGGGCGGCGTCGAACAGCGCGTCCACGGCCGGTGCAGCGGTGAACGTCACATAGTCCACCTCTCCGGCGGCAATCGAGCGGGTCAGATCCGCCAAACGCGAGCCCTCATCCGCGGACGCCCATTCGTACGGGGCCACGGTCAGGACACGGAAGCCTGCCTCGGACAGCCGCGCGAGCTGTTCGGCATCGGTGATGCCGTGCACCTGCACGGCCACGGTCCCGCGCGCACTCCGGGAAATCAAGGTGTCCACGAGGTCACTGGTGCGTCCTGACTGGCCGACGTACTCGCACGAGATCTCCTGGGACTGCAACTGTCCCTTGGCCTTGGCCCCGCGGGCGTACACGGCGCTGTCGCGTAACAGCTGCACGAGATCCTCGTGCAGACCCGCGGTCTCGGCCACGGTCAGCCAACGTTTCAGTCCATATCCCGTGGTGATCACCACGGTGTCCGGGCGGGTGGCGAGAATCTCGCGGGTGGCGGCCAGAACGGCGTCGTCCTGGTCCGTGGGAACCAATTTGAGTGCCGGCGCGTGCACCACGCGGGCCCCCTGGCGTTCGAAGGCGCCGGCCTGCTCGTCGGCGCGACGGTGCGCGGTGATGGCCACGGTGCGGCCGGTCAGCGGTGCCTCTGCGTGAGCGTTCATGTCTCCAGCGTACGAGCTGAGCGTGTCCGTGGCGGCGAGTAGGCTGGGGCGCGTCCCTCACCGTCCGTGGGGATTTCGCCGTTCACACCAGGAGTACCCCGCACATGTCCCTGACCGGTTTGCACACCGCGCTCACCGAGGACCGCACGTTCGCCAACATCTTGGCGCAGGCAGCCCGCCCGCCGGCCGAACGTTCGAGCGAGACGATCATCAGCGCCCCGGACGGCCTCCGGGCGCCCATTCTGGCGCAGATCGTGGCGGGTGTGAACAACGACGCCGCGGGCTCGCCCGCCGCGCCCGCCCCCGTGACGGTCGTGGTCACCGCGACCGGGCGTGAGGCGGAGGACCTGCAGGCCGCGTTGGCCTCCTACATCCCGGCGGATCAGGTCATGAATTTCCCGTCCTGGGAGACCCTGCCCCACGAACGGCTCTCACCACGCTCGGACACCGTTGGTCAGCGGTTGAGCGTTCTGCGCAAACTGGCGCACCCGGAATCGAACGCGGCCCCGCTGCGAGTGATCGTGGCCCCGGTGCGTTCCGTGCTGCAACCGGTGGTGGCCGGGCTGGGGGACATGCAGCCCGTGACCCTGGTGGCCGGCGAGGAATACGTCTTCGACCAGCTCATCAAGGATCTGGCCGACGCCGCGTACTCTCGGGTGGACATGGTGACCAAGCGCGGTGAGTTCGCGGTGCGCGGAGGCATCATTGACGTCTTCCCGCCCACCGAGGACCACCCGGTGCGGCTGGAATTCTTTGGTGACGAGCTGGACGAGATGCGCTTGTTCGCGGTGGCCGATCAGCGCACGGTGACCGGCACCGAACATCCCACCCGCATCGTGGCATCACCCTGCCGCGAACTACTGATCACCCCCACGGTCATGTCCCGGGCGGCCAAGCTCAAGGACCAGCTGCCCGGCGGCCGCGAGATCCTGGAGCGCATTGCCGGTGGCCAGTACGTGGAGGGCATGGAATCCCTCGCCCCGCTGCTCGCGGATGACATGGTCCCAATGCTGTCTCTGGTGCCCCAGGGCTCCATGACCGTGGTGATCGAGCCCGAAAAGGTGCGCGCCCGCGCCCACGATCTGGTCGCGACCAACCAAGAATTCCTCATGGCGGCGTGGGAATCGGCCTCCGGTGGCAGCGAGGCGCCCCTGGACCTCAACACCGCCGTGGAGTCCGAGGACGGTCACGAGCGCAGTCTGGCGGCGGGGTCCTTCCACGAGATAGCCGAGACCCGTCAGCTCGCCCTGGATCACTCGGTGGGCTGGTGGTCAATCACCGGGCTCAATGTGAATGCCGTGAGCGCGGGTGATATCGACGCCGATTCCACGGACGAAGAAGTCCGCCTGGCCGACACGGACGCGGACACACTCAACGTCGCGGCGCGCGAACCCACGCGGTTCTCCGGCGATGTCGAGGCCATGCTCCGGTTTTTGGCCGAGCGGATGAGCGAAGGCTGGCGGGTCGTGCTGGTCACCGACGGCCCCGGGCCGCTCGACCGGCTCAGCGAACTCCTACACGGGGCGCAGATCCCGGCCGCTCGCTTCGACGCCATTGACGAGGCGCCGGAGGCGGGGCTGGTGGAACTCACCACCGCCCGCGCGGGCAGGGGCTTCGTGTTCGAAGGCCCCCGCATCGCGCTGCTCACCGAGGCAGACGTCCTGGGACGTTCCACCGCATACACCACGCGTGAGATGCGCAAACTGCCCCAGCGGCGTAAACGCAACCAGGTGGACCCCCTCACCCTGCAGAAGGGCGATTACGTGGTGCACGAACAACACGGCATCGGGCAGTTCATTGAACTCGTGCAGCGCCCGATTGCCGGTGCCATGATCACCCCGGGTCAGCCCAAGCCCATGCGCGAGTACCTCGTGCTCGAGTACGCCCCCTCCAAGCGCAACGGTCCGCGTGACCGACTGTTCGTTCCCACCGACCAGCTCGACCAGGTGAGCACGTACGTGGGCGGGGAAGCGCCGTCGTTGTCGAAGATGGGCGGCTCGGACTGGAACAAGACCAAGCGCAGCGCCAAGAGGGCCGTCAAGGAGATCGCCAACGAGCTGATCCGGCTGTACTCGGCGCGCATGGCGTCTAAGGGGCATCCCTTCGGTCCGGACACCCCGTGGCAGCGTGAGCTGGAGCAGGCGTTCCCGTACATCGAAACCCCGGACCAGCTGACCACGATCGACGAGGTCAAGGCGGACATGGAACGGCCCATTCCCATGGACCGGTTGATCTCCGGCGACGTGGGTTACGGCAAGACCGAGGTTGCGGTGCGCGCGGCGTTCAAGGCCGTGCAGGACGGTAAGCAGGTGGCCATTCTGGTGCCCACCACCCTGCTGGCCCAGCAACACACCGAAACATTTGCCGAACGGTTCTCCGGATTCCCGGTGCGCCTGGCCACGCTGTCCCGATTCCAGACCGCCAAGGAGTCCAAGGTGACCCTGGAGGGACTGCGCTCAGGCGCCGTGGACGTGGTGATCGGCACCCATCGGCTGCTGAGCAAGGAAATGCAGTTCAAGAACCTGGGCCTGGTGATCATTGACGAGGAACAACGCTTCGGCGTGGAGCACAAGGAGAAACTCAAGGCCATGCGCACGGACGTGGACGTGCTGGCGATGTCCGCCACGCCCATTCCCCGCACCCTGGAGATGTCCATGACGGGTATTCGCGAGACCTCCACCCTGGCCACCCCGCCCGAGGAACGCCACCCCGTGCTCACCTACGTGGGTCCGTACACGCAGAAGCAGGTCTCCGCGGCCATCCGGCGTGAGCTGATGCGCGAGGGCCAGGTGTTTTTCATTCACAACAGGGTCTCCTCCATTGACGCGCAGGCCAAGGCGCTCGCCGAGCTGGTGCCCGAGGCGCGCATTGCCGTGGCCCACGGTCAGATGACGGAGTCCCGCCTGGAGCAGATCATCGTGGACTTCTGGGAAAAGAAGTTCGACGTGCTGGTGTGCACCACCATTGTGGAAACCGGTCTGGACATCGCCAACGCCAACACGTTGATCGTGGACGGGGCGGACCGCTACGGCCTGTCGCAGCTGCATCAGCTGCGCGGCCGTGTGGGCCGAGGCCGTGAACGCGCCTACGCCTATTTCTTGTATCTGGCCGAAAAGCCTTTGAGTGAAACCGCGCTGGAACGGCTCAAGGCCGTGGCCGCGCACAACGAACTCGGTTCGGGTATGCAGCTGGCCATGAAGGACCTGGAGATCCGCGGTGCGGGCAACCTGCTGGGCGGTGAACAGTCCGGTCATATCGCCGGAGTCGGTTTCGACATGTACTTGCGTCTCGTGGGCGAGGCCGTGGCCGAGTACCGCGGCGATCAGGACCAGGCGCCGTCGGAAATGAAGATCGAGCTGCCCGTGAATGCCCACTTGCCGCACGACTACGTGCCGGGGGAGCGGCTGCGCCTGGAGGCCTACCGCACCATTGCCAACGCGGCCACGGAAGAGGCCGTGGTGGAGGCCGGTGAGGAACTTCAGGATCGTTACGGACCACTGCCCACCCCGGTCAAGAACCTGCTGGACGTGGCACGTCTGCGCATTTTGGCTCGTGCATCAGGACTCTCGGACGTGGCCACCCAGGGCACCATGATCCGGTTCGCTCCCGCCGATCTGCCGGAGTCTCGGGAAATGCGGCTCAAGCGGATGTATCAGGGCGCGCAGATCAAGGCGATCCCGGGAACCGATCGACACATGGTGCTGATTCCCAAGCCCAAGACGGACCGGATCGGCGGCAAGGATCTCCTGGACGAGGCGATTCTGGCGTGGGCCCGGGAGGTCCTGGACTCGATCTTCCCCGTGGCCCAGCAGAACAGCGGTCAGGACTAAGCTGCCGCCTGCGCCGGGTAGTGCACGGCCGAAAGACTGTGCGGTGCGGGCGCGGCAGTGGCCACCTGCGGGCGTGCATTCGCAACGTAGTGGAGCACCAGCGCGCCCAAGGCCAGCAGGATCAGCAGCGTCACCATGGTTGTCAATATCGTGGCGGCCCGCGAACCATGCGAGTCGTGTGCCGTGCTCTGCCTATGGATCATATTTTCGCTCAATTGAATCTGCCCCATAACGTGTTCTCCCCGGGAGGGTCCCCTCACCGTCCCGGATACTCACTATGCGCCTGAACGGGTGCAGGAGCCAGGGGAAAACGCGGAATGGAAGGCAAATCCGCGTAAGTGTGGACAACCACGAGACGGGTTTGTCCACCAATCGGCGGCGCGTTGGGCGAACCGTCTCTAAGTTCTTCCCGGTTTCGCGATCGTGGTGGGTCGATGGCACCAATCAAAGGACCCGAGCACGCAAGAACCCCGCCACCGAAATCCGGTGACGGGGTTCTTAGCAGTGAAACTTAGTGGTTGACCTGCGCCTGGTTGGGCACGTTGGGGCGCTGTGCCATCTCATGTGGTCCGCGGGGCAGATCCAGGGTGACATCGGTGCCGCCGGCGGAATGCTTGGCGGTGGATCCGGAGATCAGCGCGGTCGGAACAAACAACGCCAAACCGTACGCGAGGATGCCCAGCAGGAACAACCAGAAACTATTGGGGTAGCTGGCGAACAGCCAGAAGCTGGCCACAATGGTGATCATGCCGCCGATGAGCATAATCAGGTTCTTGACCGTTTCGCCCTCGCCCGAGAACCTGCGGGACTTGACCGAGTGGCTTCCGGGTTCGGCCGAGCGACGAGTAGTCTCCTGCTCGTTGACGGAGGCTTCATCTCTTCTGACCATGAGTGCACCCTTTCAGACTGCAACCGCGAGGGGTAATGAATTCTTCGCCCAGTCTAGACGGTTGCCCGTCTCCTTGCTGACATTCCGTCAGTTACGGAATGCGTGCGCCGTCGCCTGCCGGGAGAAAGTTCCGGCCGTTGATGGTGGTCGGCCCACAGACCGCAATGGGGCGTCAGAGCTTGGCCACGATGTCCGCGAGCAAACGCGAGATGCGCGGGCCCGCCGCGGCGCCGGCTTCGAGGACTTCCTCGTGGGAGAGCGCGGTCTCGCTGATACCCGCGGCGAGGTTGGTCACCAGGGACATGCCGAAGACCTCCATGCCGGCATGACGGGCCGCAATGGCCTCCAGAGCGGTGGACATGCCCACCAGGTCCGCACCGAGAACCTTGGCCATTTGCACCTCGGCCGGGGTCTCGTAGTGCGGGCCGGGGAACTGCGCATAGACACCCTCGTCCATGCTGGGATCGACCTCGCGGGCAAGTTCGCGGATGCGCGATGAATACAGGTTGGTCAGGTCAACGAACGTGGCACCCTCTAGCGGGGACGTGGCGGTGAGGTTGATGTGATCGCTGATCAGCACCGGGGTGCCGGGCTGCCACGCGGGATTCAGACCGCCGCAACCATTGGTGAGAATCATGATCTCGGTACCCGCGGCGGCGGCGGTGCGCACACCGTGGGCCACAGCGCGCACACCCTTGCCCTCGTAGAAATGAGTGCGGGCACCAATGACCAGGGCGTGATCGCCGCCGGCCAACTTGATCGAGCGCAACGTCCCCACGTGGCCTTCCAACGCAGGACGGGAGAAACCGGGGATCTCCGTGGCGGGGATTTCCTGTTCGGTCTCACCAATGAGTTCGGCGGCCTCACCCCACCCGGAACCGAGGGTCAGAGCGATGCGGTGGTTCTCCACCCCGGTGCGCTCGCGGATGGCGTCAGCGGCACGGCGGGCAATGTCAAAGGGATCGGCGGCAGCCGTTGCATTCTCAGTCACCCGCACCACTCTAGAACAGGGCCAAGGTATGCACGCGCGCCATTGCGACCGGGGCCGTGATCCACGGTGCGGCAGCGGTGGTGGACATGCAGTGAACATTCTGGGCAGAGGTACGCAGAAAATCGGCCCCGTTTGTGCGAACTTGCGCCTCAAATGTCCAGGTGTGCGAACCTCCGCCTCAAATGTTCACGGGAGGTGCGGAAGCGGTCCCCGCCGCCACCCCGGCCACCCTCGGCACGGCGGTGCGCGCCCTACCGTGGAGCCGGAAATCACCACCAACAGTGGGCCCGAGGTTCCGCTCACGCGTATTCCCGGGTCAATTGCTGCAACAATGGGAGGCGTGAATGTGCAGACTGAATTTGCGAATCCGAAACTCGTTGTCATTGGTGGCGGCCCGGGTGGGTACGAGGCTGCACTGGTGGCTGCGTCCCTGGGTGCCGAGGTCACGGTGATCGAACAGCAGGGCATGGGCGGCTCGGCGGTGCTGACCGACGTGGTCCCGTCCAAGACCCTGATTGCGTCCGCGGACACGATGAACCGTTTTGCGGAGGCCAAGGATCTGGGTGTCCACATTGTGGGTGGCTCCGGCGACGGTGATGAGATCAACCAACTGTCCGTGGACCTGGAAAAGGTCAACACCCGCCTGTTGCGCCTGGCCGCCACCCAGTCCCGCGACATCAAGCGTGGCCTGGAACGTCAGGGCGTGCACCTGGTCAAGGGTCGTGGCCGGATGGTCGGCCCGAACACGGTGCATGTGGACACGGATGAGGGGCTTGAATACGATCTCGAAGCCCAGTTCGTGCTGCTCGCCGTGGGCGCCTACCCGCGAGAGTTGGACACTGCCAAGCCCGACGGCGAGCGGATCTTCAACTGGAAGCAGGTCTACCAGATGCGGGAGATCCCGGAGAAGCTCATTGTGGTGGGTTCCGGTGTCACCGGTGCGGAGTTCGCGTCCGCGTACAACGGCCTGGGTTCGGACGTCACGTTGATCTCCTCCCGCGACCAGGTGCTTCCCGGGGAGGACTCCGACGCCGCAGCCGTACTGGAGAACGTGTTCGAGCGTCGCGGCTTGACGGTGCTGTCCCGTTCTCGTGCGGACACGGTGGAGAACACCGGCGACGGCGTTCTGGTCACCCTCGCCGACGGCCGTAAGGTCCGGGGCTCACACTGTCTGCTGGCCGTGGGTTCCATCCCGCACACCACCGACCTCGGTCTCGACGAGGTGGGAGTGGCCACGAGCAGGTCCGGTCACATCGTGGTCGACGCCGTGTCGCGCACCACCGTGCCCGGCATCTACGCCGCAGGTGACTGCACCGGCGTGCTGCCGCTGGCCTCCGTGGCAGCCATGCAGGGCCGCATTGCCGTGGCTCACCAGTTGGGGGACGCAGTGCGCCCGCTACGCACCGATCAGGTTGCCTCCAACATTTTCACCTCCCCGGAGATCGCGTCAGTGGGCGTTGGCCAGAAGGACGCAAAGTCCGATCCGTCCGTGATCGAGTACGCGGCACTCCAACTGGGCACCAATCCGCGCGCCAAGATGATGGCCGTGGACGACGGTTTCGTGAAGATCTTCGCCCGCCGCGGCACCGGCACCGTCATGGGTGGCGTGGTCGTGGGCCCGCGCGCGTCCGAGCTGATCTACCCGATCGCCCTGGCCGTCACCCACAACCTCAGCGTGGACGACCTCGCGGACACCTTTGCCGTGTACCCGTCCCTGTCGGGCTCCATCTCGGAGGCCGCTCGCCGGTTGCACGTGCACCGCTGACCCACGAACGTACGACGTCGCCCCGGTGACCTTTCGCGCGAAAGGTCACCGGGGCGACGTCGTACGTGATGGACGGCGGAGCGGACGGTTCGTTACTTCACGAGCTTGCGTCCCACGGTGTACATGTCCACGTGTTTGGTCTCCGGGGAGAACCACAGGGCGATCAGCGTGATGACCGCTGCGAAGGACAAGTACATGCCCACCGAGCCCACACCGAAGTTCGCATTGAGGACCACCGCGATGTAGGGGGTGATGGCCGCGCCCAGGATGGAGGCCACGTTGTACGCGATGCCGGAGCCGGTGTAACGCACGTTGGTGGGGAACAGCTCGGGGAGGATGGCGGACATCGAACCGAAGGTCAGGCCCATCAAGGTCATGCCGACCGCGAGGAAGAAGAGCACGCGGCCCACGGAGACGTTCTCCCCGGTGCCCACGAGCGCGGGGTCCATGATCAGACCGAAGCACAGGCCGAACACCACGATCGCGGAGGTGATCACGAGCTGCGAGGAACGGCGGCCGTATTTGTCGGCGAGCCAACCGGAGATCGGCACGGTGATGGCGAACAGCACCACGGCCAACAACTGGATGACCAGGAAATCGCGGTACTCGATACCCAGCCCACCGTTGTCCGGGGAGCCGATGCCGAAGGACAGCACCCACGCGGTCATGAGGTAGAACAAAACGTAGGTGGCCAGCATGATGAAGGTGCCCTGGATGATCTGGACCCATGAGGTCTTGAACACCTCGACCACGGGTGCCTTGACCTTTTGGCCCTGCCGTTCGGCCTTTTTGAAGACCGGGGTTTCCTCGAGCTTCATGCGCACCCACAGGCCCAGCAGCACCATGACCACGGAGGCGATGAACGGGATGCGCCAGCCCCAGACCAGGAACGGGTGGTCACCCACGGCGTGATGCCCGGCGGTGCCGAACTGCATGACGATGGTCAGGATCAAGAAGAAGCCGTTGGCCAGGATGAAGCCGAACGGCGCACCCAACTGGGGCCACATGGCGGCACGGGCACGCTTGCCCTCTTCCGCGTACTCGGTGGCCAGCAACGACGCGCCGGACCACTCGCCGCCCAAGCCCAGGCCCTGACAGAAACGCAGGATCGTCAGGATCAGGGGAGCCCAGATGCCGATGGAGTAGTAGGTGGGTAGCAGGCCGATCAAGAACGTGGCGATGCCCATGGTCAGCAGCGCGCCGATCAAGGTGGCCTTACGGCCGATCCTGTCGCCGTAATGGCCGAAGATCACCGAACCAATGGGGCGACCGAAGAACGCCGCGGCAAAGGTGGCCATGGAGGCCAGGAGCTTGGTGGTCTCGTCCTCGCCCGTGAAGAACAGCGCGGGGAAGACGGCCACGGCAGCGGTTGCGTACACGTAGAAGTCGTAGAACTCGATGGTGGTGCCCACCAGCGACGCCACGATCACGCGAGAGCGTGGGACGCGCTGCGCGGGTGGCTGATCCGATCCGGGTCCCTGGGAACCCGAATCCGTCACGGTTGTAGACATGATGAATCCTCACAGGGGAAGGGGTTGTGAATGGTTACACGCTAGACCCGGCGGTCCACAAGATGAATTCAGACATCCATTATGTGAGATATTTCTTGACACCCAGGATCGAACGCACTGATCGCGCTCGGGGCGTGAACGGAACACAAGAACGGCGGCACCCACGGGGGAGCCGCCGTTCTTACGCAGTCTTGAGGGATCAGTCCGTGATGTTTGCCAGTACCGTCCCCGCGGAGACCGTGTCCCCGGTGGAGGTCGACAGGTCCTTGATCACACCGGACTTGTGGGCCGTGAGAGGCTGTTCCATCTTCATTGCCTCGAGCACCACGATCAGGTCGCCCTCTGCCACGGTGTCGCCGTTGGCCACGGCAATTTTTACGATGGTGCCCTGCATGGGCGAGGTCAGCGAATCACCGGAAGCACCCCGGGCCGCGGCGGAACCACCGCGGTTGGCGCGTGACTTGCGCTTGGGCTGCGGGCCGCCGGTGGTGGTGGCGACGGTGCGCCCGGCACCGGGCAGTTGCGGCAGGGTGACTTCAAGTCGTTTGCCACCCACCTCGACCACCACGGACTGGCGCTCGGGTTCTTCCGTGGCGGGTTCGACGGGTGCTTCATACGGCTGGATCTGGTTGTCGAACTCGGTTTCGATCCACCGGGTGTGCACCGAGAACGCCGTGTCGTCCTCCGGGGCGAAAGCCGGGTCGGAAACGACCGCGCGGTGGAAGGGGACCACCGTGGGCATGCCCTCGATCACGAGCTCGTCCAGGGCACGGCGGGAGCGTTGCAGCGCCTGTTCACGGGTGGCGCCCGTGACAATCAGCTTGGCGAGCATGGAATCGAAGTTGCCGCCTATGGTTTCACCGGCCTCCACACCGGTGTCCACGCGTACGCCGGGCCCCGTGGGCAGCGAGAACGTGGTCAGGGTGCCCGGAGCCGGCATGAAGTTACGGCCGGCGTCCTCACCGTTGAGGCGGAACTCAAAGCTGTGGCCGCGTACCTGCGGGTCCTCGTAGCCAAGTTCCTCACCGCGTGCAATGCGGAACTGCTCGCGCACGAGGTCCAGCCCGGTGACCTCCTCGGACACCGGGTGCTCCACCTGCAATCGCGTATTGACCTCGAGGAAGGAAATGGTGCCGTCCTGACCGACCAAGAACTCGCACGTACCGGCACCCTGGTACTGAGCCTCCTTGAGGATGGCTTTGGAGGCCTCGTACAGGCGGTGGACCTGATCGTCCGTGAGGAACGGTGCGGGAGCTTCTTCCACGAGCTTCTGGTTGCGGCGCTGCAGTGAACAGTCGCGGGTGGACACCACCACCACGTTGCCGTGGCCGTCCGCGAGGCACTGGGTTTCCACGTGCCGCGGAGCGTCCAGGAACCGCTCGACGAAGCACTCACCGCGGCCGAAGGCAGCGGTGGCCTCACGGACGGCGGATTCGAACAGTTCCGGGATGGCAGCACGTTCGCGCACCACCTTGATACCGCGCCCACCGCCGCCGAAGGCCGCCTTGATCGCGATCGGGAGGCCGTGCTCGTCCGCGAAGGCGAGCACCTCATCCGCGGAGTTCACGGGATCGGCGGTGCCCGGAACCTGCGGGGCATTGACCTTCTCGGCGATGTGGCGGGCAGCCACCTTGTCGCCGAGCTTGGAAATGGCCGCCGGGGGAGGCCCGATCCACGTCATACCGGCATTGATCACCGCCATGGCGAAGTCCGAGTTCTCCGAGAGGAAGCCATACCCGGGGTGAACGGCATCGGCCCCGGCGCGAGCGGCGGCGTCGAGAATCTTGTCGATCACGAGGTACGAATCGGCGGCCGTGGTGCCGCCCAGGGCGTAGGCCTCGTCCGCCATGCGCACATGCATGGCGTCGCGGTCGGTATCCGCGTAGACGGCCACGGAGGTGAGGCCTTCGTCGCGTGCGGCGCGGATGACGCGTACCGCGATTTCACCGCGGTTGGCCACCAAGACCTTGGTCATGGGGCGCATGTCAGCGGAGGCCTGCTGCTGCGTGGAGGTGATTGTCACGTGAATAGCTCCTTGTCGATACTCTCCAGCAGATTAGTGCCCCGTACTGGAGATCACCTAAGCGAAGGCCCGGGTGCGGGGTTGATCTGTAGGTCTTCTACAAATCATGACGTGGTGACCTGTGGTGTTGGCCGCCACCAATGGCTTGGACTGATGCCGCGGGCGGCCAACAGCCGGCGAAGCGTGGAGATGCTCAGGCCAATCACGGCATTGGGGTCTCCGTCCACGCGTTCGATGAACACTGATCCTCGGCCGTCAAGGGTGAATGAGCCGGCGACCTGCAGGGGTTCGCCGGTGGCTACGTAATCGTCGATCTCCTCGCGGGACATCTGCGCAAAATAGACGTCCGCAGAGCTGACGGCACCCTCACCGAGGGTTTCGCCGTTTCCGCGATCCACGAGCCAATGGCCGGTGTGCAGGGTGCCTTTCCGTCCGCTCATGGCGGTGATTCGTTCCACCGCCACATCCGCGGTGTAGGGCTTGCCGTAACTCTCGCCGTCGAGTTCGAAGACCGAGTCGCACCCCAGAACCACACGGCCCTCGGCAACCTCCAGACTCGCCACCGCTTCCGCCTTGGCTCGCGCCAGCAGCAGTGCCGTGTCCGAGGGACTCAATGGCCCGTGCTCGGCGAGCGCGGCGTCCTCGTCCACGTGCGAGACCACGGTGTCGTACGGAAGGTGTGCGCGCGTCAGCAGGGATGCGCGCGCAGGAGACTGCGAGGCCAGAATGAGAACAGGACGCATGGGTTTCAATATACGAGTCGAACGACGAAGACCCAAAGGCGGTGACGCATGCGGGAGCGCAGCCACCGCCCAGATCCGTCCGGAAATCCTTGTCAACTATTTTTTGTCGATATCATTGACGCGTCACGGCTAATAGGTTACTTTTGAGTAACCCCAGCGATGACGGATTGAGTGCGCACTTGGCGTCCTCCCTCGGGGTCACCCGGCGGTGGTTGATGTTTCATTCCCGGGGAGGCGAAACAAGGCCTACACCGCCGGTTCACGGGGGATGTGGGAGCATGCGGAGAATACCGTGGCCAGCCGTGCAAGGCTGGCGCGATGTATCAGGGGACACAAAGTAATCCCCGCGTGCTCCCGCGTGAACTTCTCATGAAGCGCGCGGATGCCCCAGGGCCGGCGGGTGAAAGGTGGCCTCGCGGTTGTTGACCCACAGGATGCGTGTTGCGTTCTTACGGGCCTGACTCGACCGGCGGCACGATGCAGAGTTCGCTGCGCGTGAGAAACCGTTTGCCCGTGGGCGCTTCCAGGGAAAACCCCCCGCCCCGACCCGGAATCGCATCGATGATCAAGCGCGTGTGACGCCACACCTCGAATTGTTCGGTCGAGATCCAGAACTCCAAAGGGCCCAGCTCCCCACCGGACGGCGACGGCAACTGGGCAACCCCCAGCAGCGCATCCGCAGCTCCCGTTCGGAATTCTCCGGCGGGAAAGCACATGGGGGACGAACCGTCGCAGCAGCCGCCCGATTGGTGGAACATGAGCGGTCCGTGTTGGTCCCATAGTTCCTGCAGCAAGGCCACGGCGGGCCAGGTGAAGCCCACCCGAGAGGTGGTGTCGCCGGGCACCACCGGGGCGGTCTCGAGCACCACGTGGTACTCAAGACCGCCCAGGTCTTGCGGTTCAAAAGGTTGTGCGCTCATGGCACCTCACTACCTTTCGCTCAGGGTTTAGAAAAATCCCTGAGGGGTCTCGGTGTAGGACACCAACAGGTTCTTGGTCTGCTGATAGTGGTCCAACATCATCAGGTGGTTCTCGCGTCCGATCCCCGAGGACTTGTACCCGCCGAACGCCGAGTGAGCGGGGTAGTTGTGGTACTGATTCACCCACACGCGACCGGCCTGGATGGCGCGTCCGGCGCGATAGGCAATGTTGCCGCTGCGCGCCCACACGCCGGCACCGAGCCCGTACAGCGTGTCATTGGCCACGCCAATGGCCTCGTCGTAGGTGCTGAACTTGGCCACCGACAGCACGGGGCCGAAGATCTCCTCCTGGAAGACGCGCATGTCGTTGGTGCCCTCGAACACGGTGGGCTGCACGTAGAAGCCGCCCGCCAGATCGCCGTCGAGCTCGGCGCGTTCACCGCCGATCAGCACCTTGGCGCCCTCCTTCTTACCGATGTCCAGGTAGGAGAGGATCTTCTCGAGCTGATCGGTGGATGCCTGGGCGCCGATCATGGTGTCCGTGTCCAGCGGGTTACCCGCCGTGATCTTGGAGACCCGATCAATACCGTCGGCCAGGAACTGGTCGTAAATCGATTCCTGGACCAGCGCGCGTGAGGGGCACGTGCACACCTCACCCTGGTTCAGCGCGAAGAACGCGAAGCCCTCCAACGCCTTGTCGTAGAAGCCGTCCTTCTGCGCCGCAATGTCCTCGAAGAAGATGTTGGGGGACTTGCCACCCAGTTCCAACGTGACCGGAATGATGTTCTCGGAGGCGTACTGCATGATCAGGCGGCCTGTGGTGGTCTCACCCGTGAATGCGATTTTGCGGATCCGCTTGTTGGACGCCAGCGGCTTGCCGCATTCTGCGCCGAAACCATTGACGATATTGATGACTCCGGCGGGCACCAGGTCCTTGATGAGCTCCATGAGCACCAAGATGGAGGCGGGAGTCTGCTCGGCGGGCTTGAGCACCACACAGTTACCGGCGGCCAACGCGGGAGCGAGTTTCCACACGGCCATCAGGATCGGGAAGTTCCACGGGATGATCTGACCCACCACACCCAGGGGCTCGTGGAAGTGATAGGCCACCGTGTTCTCGTCCAACTGGGACAAGCGGCCCTCTTGGGCGCGGATGGCTCCGGCGAAGTAGCGGAAATGGTCGATTGCGAGCGGGATGTCCGCATTGAGGCATTCGCGAATGGGTTTGCCGTTGTCCCAGGTCTCCGCGACCGCAATGGTTTCGAGGTTCTCTTCCATGCGATCCGCGATCTTGTTCAGCATCAACGCGCGCTCGGTGGGAGACGTGGCATTCCACGACGGCGCTGCGGCCCACGCCGCGTCCAAGGCCGCTTCGATGTCCTCGGCGGTGCCGCGGCCCACCTCGGTGAAGGGTTGTCCCGTAATGGGTGTGATGTCTTCGAAGTACTGGCCCTTGACGGGCGCCACCCATTCACCGCCGATGAAGTGTTCGTAACGGGGCTTGAAAGTGACCTTGGCGCCGTCCTGGCCGGGCTGTTGGTAAACCGTCATGGCATGAATCTCCTACGTCATTGTGGTGATGTGGTTCACAGCCTAGTGGTTCCGTCGGGGGCGGACAAGGAGCGGCACGGGTATCCCGTGCCGCTCCTTGTCTGTGAGTTTTCGCCGTTTTTCGAGTTAGGGCTCAGTCCACGCGTTGCCCGTCACTGGGGCCCGACGGCGCAAGGGCGTGCGATCCCTCGCCGGTTCCGGTTCGGGTGCCGGCCGGGGACAATTGCTGGTGAGTGTCCTCGTCCGAGAACGGCTCACCGGAGCGCTGGGCGTTGTACAGGTCCATGTCGATGATGCCCTCACGCTTGGACACGATCGCGGCCACCAGGGCTTGACCGGTGACGTTGAGCGCGGTGCGACCCATGTCCAGGATCGGGTCCACGGCCAGCAACAGGCCCACTCCCTCGAGCGGCAGACCCAAGGTGGACAGCGTCAGCGTCAGCATGACGGTGGCGCCGGTGGTTCCCGCGGTTGCCGCCGAACCCAGCACGGACACCAGGGCGATCAGCACGAAGTGCATGGGGGTCAGCGCAACACCGTAGAACTGGGCCACGAAGATTGCTGCGACGGCCGGATAAATGGCTGCGCAACCGTCCATCTTTGTGGTGGCGCCCAGCGGGATAACGAAGGACGCGTAATGCCGGGGTACGCCCAGATTCCGTTCGCTCACGCGCTGGGTCAGCGGCATGGTTCCCAGGGACGAACGGGAGACGAAGCCCAGCTGCATGGCCGGCCACACGCCGGAGAAGAACTGCTTGATGGACAGGCCGTTGATCTTGATCAGGATGGGGTAGACCACAAAACCGACCAGGAGCAGACCCACGTACACGGTGATCACAAAGCTGACCAGCGAGCCCATGGAGGTCCAGCCGTATTCGAACACCGCGCGTCCGATCAGACCCAGGGTGCCCAGCGGTGCCAGGCGAATGATCCACCACACGATTTTCTGCATGATTGCCAGACCGGACTGCATGAAGGTCAGGAACGGTTCTGCGGCCTTACCGACCTTGAGCGCGGCAATACCCACCACGGCGGAGATCACCAGGATCTGCAACACGTTGAAGTTCAGTGCCGTGGTCACGGTTTCCGCGTCGGGCATCTTGGAGGTGGCCTCCAGTCCCAGGAAGTTCACCGGGATGATGCCCTTGAGGAATCCGAGCCAGGAGCCCTCGGAGCCCGTGTATTCACCGGGTTGTGCTTGGCCGGTACCCACGCCGGGCTGAATCACCACACCCAGCACCATGCCGATCAGCACGGCAATCAGCGCGGTGATCGCAAACCACACCAGGGTCTTCCACGCGAGCCGGGCCGCATTGGAGACGTCGCGGAGGTTGGCGATCGAGGCGATCACGGCGGTCACCACCAGGGGCACCACGGCTGCCTTCAGTAGCGTGACGTAGCTGGCGCCAATGGTGTCCAGCGTGGTCATCAACCAGTTGGGATTCTCCTCGGGGTCGCCACCCATGGATGCGGCCAGGGAGCCCAGGAGCACGCCCAGGATCAGGGCGATCAAGATCTGCCAACCGAAGGAGGTCATCCATTTCGGTAGGCGCCGAGTATTTTCTGCGGAATTCATATCAGCCAGCGTAGAGCGGCGAATCATAAAGCGCACGTGCTGTATGACGAAATGTTACGTACCGAGCGCCGTCGTTGTACCGAATCGGAAACAAACCCGCGAGAACACGCAGGACTAGAGAGTCATGGCGTGTGCGAGTGTGTCCAATCCCACGGACCCGAGGCGCAATGCGCGGCTGTGGAACTGTTTGAGATCGAACCGCTCGCCTTCGCGCGCCTTTACTTGCCGGCGCAGGTCCAGCCACAGTTCCTGGCCCAGTTTGTACGACGGCGCCTGGCCCGGCCAGCCCATGTAGCGCAACCATTCGAAACGCAGCACGGCGGGGTCCATGATCACGTTGTGGGTCAGGAAGTCCCACCCGTCCTGCGGGGACCACACCTCACCGGGGCGAGCGCCACCGAGCAGGTCACCCAGTTGCCCCGGCACTTCATAACCGCAGTGGAATCCGACATCGAAAATCACTCGCACCGTGCGCAGCCGCTGCGAATCGAGCATCCCCATGCGGTCACCGGGGTCATCCAGGTATCCGAGTTCGGCCATGAGGCGCTCGGCGTACAGTGCCCAGCCTTCACCGTGGCCCGACACCCAAATTCCCATGCGGCGCCAGTCATTGAGTTCACCCGCGTTGGCCAAGGCGGTCGCGCATTGCAAGTGGTGCCCGGGGACGCCTTCGTGGTAGACGGTGGTGGTTTCCTCCCACGTGGCGTGGTGGTGGGTGCCCTCGGGGACCGACCACCACATGCGCCCGGGGCGGGAGAAGTCGCTACTGGGCGGGGTGTAGTAAATTCCGCCGTCCTGCGTGGGCGCGATCCTGCATTCCAGGTTGCGCATGGCGTCCGTGAATTCGAAGTGAGTCGTGGACAGTTCGGACACGGCCCGATCGGCGAGTTCCTGCATCCAGTGCTGCAGGGCATCGGTGGAATCCAGGCGGCGGGCCGGGTCGTCGTTGAGCGCGTTCATGGCCTCACGAATGGATGAGCCCGGCAGGATCTCGTGGGCCACCAGGCGCTGTTCCTGATCCAACGTGCGCAACTGGTCGATGCCCCACTCGTACACCTCGCGAGGTTCGAGGGTGGCACCCAGGAAAGAGCGCAGATACAGGCGGTAGTCGTCCTCCCCCACGGAGTCGGATTCCCGGGCGGACGGGGCGAAATCTTCGTGATACGAGCGCACCAGGGCCGAGTAGGCCTCGCGGGCCCGGGTCACGGCTTGCTCCAACGCAGGCCGGAGGTGTGCGGGGACGGCTCCATGGGTCAGAAGTGCGCCCAGGGGCCCCTTGAGTTCGGAGTAGGCCTCCGCTTGCGCTCCGGCTTCTCGGATCTGGGTCATCGAGGCCATTTTGCCGAGCGAGGCCGCCTCGCGTAACCCCTCGGTGTAACTGCCCAGAGCGCGGGGCACGTGATGCAACCGCTCGACGATGTGCTCCCAGTCCTGCGTGCTGTTCGTGGGCATGTTGTCGAAGATTTCGCGCACCCCCTGCACCGGGGAGGCAATGTTGTTGACGGGTGACACATCCAGGTTCGCGGAATGCAGGTCCGCCTCCAGGTTCAGCTGATTGCGCAGGGCGTGAATCGTGACCCGATCGACGTCGTCCAGGGGTTGTGCTGACCGCAGGGCCCGGAGAGTTTCGGTGCGCAAGTGTGCTCTGTCCGCTCGACCCTGAGGTCCGTAATCAGGGTAGGCGGGTCCGTAACCGGTGAGACCGTTCAACGCGGCCGTCAGAGGATCCAGCCTCATGGAGCGCTCGAAATGCCGGTTGGCCAGGTCATCCACCGGGGTGGCGGGACGGTGAACCGTTCCCAGCGGGGGGAGCTCGTGGGTCGAACCGTTGCCGGTCTGCGTGTCAGTCACGAGAAGCCACACTAGTCCCACCCGGCGAGATGACACGGTCGCACGCGGGCGGTGGTTACGAACGGGGAGCCGTGTCGAAGCGTTCCAGCAGTTCATTCAGTAGCCGCCCCACGGCCGGGCCGCCTGCTACGGGACCGCCCGCCAGCAAGCCGTCGGCACCCAGGACCACGGCCCACGGGGTGGACACCATACCCAAAGAGCCGGCCAGCGACCGGTCCGGGTCCACCAGGGCGTTGGGGCGCAGGGACTCGGGCAGGGCCCGCAGAACATCTTCATGGGAGACCACGGTGTGCAGTGCCACCGGGCCCAGAGCATGGGGAATGTTCCGGAGCCGGTGAATGACGGTCAGGCACGGGTCGCATTCCGGGCCGACGTAGAACAGGGCACGTGCCTGGCTGTGCGCCATGATGCGCAGTGACACTCGCTGACCCTTGCTGTCAACGGCCCAGCCGAGGGGAATCGGAAGCCGAACGTCATTGTCTGCCTCGACAGCCGCGTCACCCGGGTGAGTGGTGACGGCGGGGTCCACGACCTCGGCGGTGCTGGGCCGGGAGGTTGTCTCCCGAGAGTTGAGGTACTGCGGCAGCGGCGCAAGGGTGCTCAGCTGAGCCGCGCGCAACCCCTGCTGGGTCGGGGCGCCCCTTTCGGCCCACACGATCACCCCGATGACTACCAGCGGAACAGCCGCCGCCACCACGGTCCACCACGGCAACGGCAGGGCGGGTCCGGGGTAGGAACCGGTACTCGCCGCAAGGAACGCAATGGTGGCCAGGGCCACGAAGACCAGATTGCGAACAATGGTGCGCCAGGACATGGGCGCTCGAGACCACGAACCAAAGCACCCGCAGGACGCCGGGTCACCCTGGCGCACACCGATGCTCACGAACACCGTGAATGCGGCGAAGAGCACCACGGCGGCGGCCGTGGCCGCCCAGAGGACGATTCCGGAGCTCAGCACCAGAGCCAGCGCCAAGAGGATCTCGACCCAGGGGAACGCGGTGCGCGTGGCCCGCCTGTTCACCAGGGCGGGTAGTGCCATGACATTCAGGGCGCTGTCGTCGGTCTTGCGGGTGAGCAGCTTGGCCACGCCACTGGCCAGCAGAAGGAGGGCCAGGCTCCACAACACGCTCGAGACAATGACATTCACGCCCACCATTATGCTGGGGAAATCATGAACCCCGGGGTCAGCTTTCCGGCCGTGTGCGCCGCCACGCGCCCCACCCGGGGCGAAGTTTCATTCCCAGCCGCATGCGACGCGACTGTACTCGCGGTACGCGAACGGGAGTGGAGTGCGCATCGCCCGCAGCGGCGTCGTAACTCATAAAGACCGCGGTGAGCGCGGCGAGTTCCTCGGCGGTCGGGTTGCCGCGCGTGACCGTGAAGAGGGGGTCGCGCTTGTCCTGGGGATCTACGGACTCCAACCCGGACACCGCCGCACACGTCTTGGCGTGGGCGCTCACAGCGGAATGTTCCCGTGCTTCTTGGCGGGCATCGACGCGCGCTTGTCGGCCAGACCGCGCAACGCCTTGATGATCTGAGTGCGGGTCTCGGACGGGATGATGACCGAATCCACGAACCCGAGTTCCGTGGCCTGATAGGGATTCAACAGGTCCTCCTCGAACTTCTGAGCAAGCTCCGCGCGCAGAGCGGCGGTGTCCTCGCCGTTGTCCGCTGCGGCCTTCAGATCGCGGCGGTAGAGAATCTCCACCGCTCCCTGAGCGCCCATCACACCGATTTGAGCGGTGGGCCAGGCCAAATTGATGTCCGCGCCCAGCTTCTTGGAACCCATCACGATGTACGCGCCACCGTAGGCCTTGCGCGTGATCAGGGTGACCATGGGAACGGTCGCCTCCGCGTACGCGTACAGCAACTTGGCGCCGCGGCGAATGATGCCGTTGAATTCCTGGTCCGTGCCCGGCAGGAAGCCGGGGACGTCCACGAAGGTCAGGATCGGGATGTTGAACGCATCGCAGTGGCGCACGAAACGCGCGGCCTTCTCCGACGCGGCGATGTCAAGGGTGCCGGCGAACTGCATGGGCTGATTGGCCACGATGCCCACCGTCTGACCCTCCACGCGGCCGTAACCGACCATCACGTTGGGCGCGTAGAGCTCCTGGATCTGCATGAAGTGACCGTCGTCCACCACGGTCTCGATCACGGTGCGCATGTCGTAGGGCTGGTTGGCGGAATCCGGAATGAGCGTGTCCAGACCCAGGTCCTCATCATCGATTTCCAGGATCTGGTCGTGCTCCATACGCGGGGAGTCCTGCAGGTTGTTACCCGGCAGATATTCGAGGAGTTCATGCACGAAGTCGAAGGCGTCCTGCTCATTAGCGGCCAGATAGGCCGCGGTGCCGGTGCGTTCGTTGTGGGAGCGGGCACCGCCCAGGGTCTCCATGTCCACTTCTTCACCGGTGACGGTCTTGATCACGTCCGGGCCGGTGATGAACATGTGCGAAGTCTTGTCCACCATGACCACGAAGTCCGTCAGGGCGGGGGAGTAGGCGGCGCCGCCGGCGCACGGGCCCATGATCAGGGAGATCTGGGGAACCACTCCGGAGGAACGCACGTTCATCCGGAAAATGTCCGCGAACATCGCCAGGGAGGCCACGCCCTCCTGGATCCGAGCGCCGCCGCCGTCGTTGATGCCGATCACGGGGCAGCCATTACGCAGGGCGAACTTTTGAACCTTGACGATTTTTTCGCCGTTGACCTGGGACAGCGAACCGCCGAAGACCCCGAAGTCCTGGGAGTACACGGCAACCAACCGGCCGTCCACGGTGCCGTAACCGGTCACCACGCCGTCACCCAGCAGCTTTTTCTTCTCCATGCCGAACATCGTGGAGTGGTGCACGGCCAGAGCATCGAACTCCACGAAGGAGTCCACGTCCAGCAGCATCTCAATGCGCTCGCGGGCGGTGTTCTTACCGCGGGAATGCTGCTTCTCGACCGCCGCGTCACCGGCGGGCCGCTCGGACTTCTCACGGCGCTCGCGGAAATCGGCGATCTTGCCTGCGGTGGTGGTCAGGTCGTGGCTCATGGCACCTCGCGTTATCTCGGTCCGGTACAGGGATGGGAGCACCGGGTGTCCCAGGTTCAGGACGTCACAAGCTTATTCTGCGGGGCGGCCCTTGCCTTTGTAGGGGTCCCACAATCCCGTGACGGGTTCTTACGTGTAGTCGTGGCCGGTCAGTCACGACCACGTGCCGGTGTTGATGCTCCATTCACGCACGCTGTGGTCGGTTACGACACCCTGAATGACCAGCGGATCCTCAGCCAGGATGGCCCGGACTTCCTCCGCGCTCTCGGCCGAGAACACGAGCAGGGCACCGGCGGCGCCCTGGTCCGTGAACGGCCCCGAGCCCATGATCTTTCCCTGCTGCGCCAGCTCGCCCAGGTAGGCGCGGTGAGCGGGGCGGTGTTCGTTGAGGGTCTCCGTGGGGCCGCCGTAAGAGTAGGTCACTGCAAAAATGCTCATAGTTGCCTTTCACCGGCCTGATGTGGGGTTGCTTCCGTTCAGCTTATGCCCCGACAGCGCCGGTAGACATAAGCTGAGAAATAACGACTTTCACGTCCCCTTCGAAGGAGTCACCCGCATGGACCCCACTGCCCTGGCACCGGCAGCGGATTTGCGCGCAGACCAGTTGCAGTCCTCGTTGGCGGACTCCGGATTTTCCGCCGTGACCGTGTTGGACCAGGTCGATTCCACCAATCGGTGGCTCGCGGACCGGGTGCGGGAAACCGGGGGTGCTGAACTGAGTGCCGTGGTCACCGGTTTTCAGAGCGCGGGTAAGGGTCGCCTGGACCGGCAATGGTTCACGCCGCCGGGCGTGGCGCTCACCTTTTCCGTGGCGTGCTCGCCGCACACGGCAGCGGGTCACCCTTGGCCCATGGAATACGTGCCGTGGCTGACGCTGATCATGGCGCACAGTGTGACGCGTGTGGTCCGGGACAGCGTGGGTGCTCCCGCGGTGATCAAGTGGCCCAATGATGTTCTGGTGGACTCGCGCAAGGTGTGCGGTGTGCTGGCTTCGCTGGTCTCTCCCCGGGATGGCTCCGCCCCCGGCGTGGTGGTGGGTGCGGGCTTGAACGTGAGTCAGCGTCACCTACCGGTCCCCGCCGCTACGTCGCTGCTCCTGGAGGCCGGTGACGCCGCTGCCGTACCCGGCCGACAAGCACTGCTCACCGAGATCTTGCGCGAATTCGCCCGCTGCTATCACCGAGCGAGCGCGGACCCCGGCGCCGAATTCGGACCGGGCGGGGAAATGCGCGCTCTCCTCGAATCGGAAGTGGACACCCTGGGACGCCGCGTGGCACTGCATTTGCCCGGCTCCACGGCGCCGGAACAGGCAGTGGCCGAGGGCCTGGGGACATCGGGTGAGTTGATCGTTCGCGGCCACGACGGCGCCGCGCGCGCCTTGTCCGCCGGCGACGTCGTGCACGTGCGGCCCGCACCCGGTGAGCCCCGAACCGCGGCCGAACAGCGCGCGATCCACGAGATCCAGGACCGCACGGCGGGGGACCGGGCATGAGAACCAAGAACCGCCTGGTGCCCAGGCCGGGTGAGGTAACGATTGTCGCCACCAGGGCCCACCCCGTGAGATTGGTGGGACCGGCCGTGATCGCGTGGTGCACCGTGCTGCTGTACTCGGCGCTGCGACGACTGCTGGACCTGATCTGGCGGCCCTACGAAGCACCCTGGACCACCCTGCATTCGCTGGTGGGTTGGGTCATTACCCTTGCCGCGCTGTGGGTGGCGTGCCGGTATGTGCTGCTGCCGGCGTGGCGCTGGCTGCGTACCGTGTTCGTTCTGACCAATCAGCGCTTGGCCCTGACCGGTCCGCCCGCCAAGGACAACGTGGTGGCCCTGCCATTGGATGCATTGCGCAGCGCACGCGCGGTGGCGCCCACCGGAGTGTTTGCCGTCCTGACCCGCCGAGTGGACCGGGGAACGGTCATTGCGGACTTCGGGGCCCTGGGCGGCCTCAAACTGGTGGCCTGCCCGCAACCGGCCGCCATGGTCGACCTGATTCAACAGTCCGCACGGCCCGCTGGCAATTACAGTAGGTCTGGCATGAGCACATCACCGACGAGCAGTTTTCAAGGAGGGCCGCGTGGCTGAAGACCCCAACGAGCGCTCGGACCAGCCCGTGGTCGGTCCCCAGACCGAGCAGATCAACCTCAATCTGCACAACCCGGTGCAGTCCAATCTGTACGGGTCGGAGGAGTCCAAGGCGGCCGTCAAGAACCTTGATCAGCTCCTGCTGGGCTCCGAGCGGAACCTCAAACGCCGCGACACCGCACACGCCGCGGATCTGTCCACCGCCTCCGCGCGAAAAATCTGGCGCGCACTGGGGTTCCCGAATCTCAGCGAGGACGAGGTGTACTTCACCCAGGAGGACGTCCTGGCGCTACGCGTGGTCTCCGACCTGGTGCAGCGGGACAAATTGTCCGAGGAAGCGGCGTTGTCCCTGGCCCGCTCGGTTGCGCAACTGTCCGACCGCATGGTCGTGTGGCAGATCGAGGCGCTCGTCGAGGACATGGTGGCGCACCAGGGCATGACGGACGCCCAGGCGCGGCGCGAACTGCTGCATGTGCTGCCCGACATGGTGGATCCGCTCAAGAAGTTGCTCGATTATTCGTGGCGTCGGCAATTATCGGCCGCCGTGCAGCGGCTCGCCATGCGCGGTGAGCGCGCCGATGGGTCCACGGAGAGCCTGGGGGAGCACGGTACGGACGTGGGCGGCTCGTCGCTTCCGCTGGCCCGCGGCGTCGGATTCGCGGATCTGGTCTCCTATACCTCTCTGTCGCGGCAAATGAACGAGCGCACCCTGGCCAATCTGGTGCAGCGGTTCGAGAAGCGCTGCGCGGAAATCATTTCCATGGGCGGGGGCCGGGTGATCAAGACCATTGGTGATGAGGTCATGTTCCTGTCCGAGACCCCGCAGGGCGGTGCCCAGATTTCCCTGGCGTTGTCCAGACTGATCAAGAACGACCCGCTCCTCCCGGAGGCCCGCGTGGCCTTCGTGTGGGGTCGCGTGTTACCCCGGCTGGGTGACCTGTACGGGCCCACCGTGAACCTGGCCTCCCGGCTGGTGGCGCTGACCGATCCCGGAGGAGTGGTGGTGGATGCCTCCACGGCCTCCGTGTTGACCAATGACAACAGGTTCGTCCTCACACCACAACCCTCCCGGAACGTACGCGGTTTCGGTGATGTGCAGCCGGTGTCCCTGACTCAGGGCGAGGGCCCCCGACTGGAAGACGAGGACGAATGAGCATCTCGCTGGCCATCCGGTCGGGCGGTGTCACCGATCGAGGTCTGCGGAGGGAATCCAACGAAGATTCCCTGGTCGTCACCGACACCATGGTGGCTGTGGCGGACGGTATGGGTGGTCACGAGGCCGGTGAGGTCGCCAGCGCGTTGTGCGTGTCCACTCTCGGCTCGTCGGAGTTGTTCACGCTCGAGAACTTCATGGACTACCGGATCGTGGAGCCCGAACCCGGCTTGGACGTGTCCCGGTTCCGCGCGACGATCGACCGGCAGCTTAAGCTCGATCCCGATGTGCCCAATGAGGCACTTGGCGCCGTGCATCGTTTGCGGTCCGTGTTGTGGGAAGCCGATCAGGCGATTCAGGCCCAGTGCGGTACCCGCGCGGGAACCACCGTCACCGGCGCGTGGCTGGTGCACATTGCGGGGCAGTGGCTGTGGCTGGTTTTCAACGTGGGAGACTCCCGCACGTACGAGCTGACCGGCCCGCCCGTGGGCGAGCGCCCCACCGATCCCGAACACCCCGTGGGCGTGGCCCAGTTGACCGTGGACCATTCCGAGGTCCAGTACCTGGTGTCGATCGGTCAACTCACCCCGGCTCAGGCGCTCGTTCATCCGCGGCGCAACGTGATCACCCGAGCACTGGGCACCGGTCAGGTGTGGGAACCGGACGTCATTGTGATTCCGGCGCGTCCGGGCCAGCGCTTGTTGATGTGTTCGGACGGTCTCACCGGTGAGCTGTCACCGGCGCACATCGCCCGGGTGCTCCACGCCGTGCACCATCCCAAGGAAGCCGCGGACGTCCTGTTGCAGGCGGCGCTGCGAACCGGCGGCCGGGACAACGTGACATTGATCGTGGCGGACGTCCTCGAGGCTGACGATCCTCGGCTCACCACGGGCACCATCAAACGCATTAATTAGTTCTGCAACGGCCGACGCCGCCCGCGAGAGTCTCGCGGGCGGCGTCGGCGTGGAGACGGTGAGACCTACGCGTGGTGACCCCGGGTTTCCGCCTTGGGGTCGCGAGCGGGCTTGGCCTCCTTGGCGGGCGCGTCACCGCTGGCGCGCAGGCGGCGGAAGTACTCGTCCGCTTCCTGCTGACGCTCCTCCTCCACGGTTCCGGCGATCTCCGCGCGCAACAGCTCTGCGCTCAGGCCGAAGGAGTCCACGAGTTCCAGGGAGTAGGGGCGCAGCCGGGAGATCAGCCGGTTCACGTAGCTCTGCAGGGCGCGGCCGCGGCGCATCGAGAGTCGACCGTAGGCCAGGTACCAGCCCAGGTTCTCCTCGAGCAGGTGCAGGCCGAACAGGTCACGCAACCACGTGAGGACGCGCTTGGTGCCGGGGTCCTGGATCTTCTCGAGCCCCTCGGTGAAGGCCTCCCACTGCAGCAACTGGGCGTGGGAGCGGGCGGCCTGGATCAGGCGATGTTGATTGTTGTTGAACACCTCCGCCTGTTCCTTCTTGGACTTGCGGGCCACGGCACGCATCTCGTCCGCGACGTCCTCAATGATGGTTTCGACGCGGTCCATCAGTAACGCGCGCTGTGCCTCGGGATCGCGCAGTGCGTTGACCGATCTGCGGGCGTCACCGGTGTCCGTGAAGGCCTGGGTGAGCTTGCGCAAACCGGAACGGTTGAAGCCGGCCTCGGTCGCGCGATCGGCCACGTAGCGGGCCATCACACCCACGTCCGCATTCTTGAACTCGTCCGAGTAGTCCGTGAGCAGGCGCTTGGCCACCAGCTGCAGCAGAACCGTGTTGTCACCCTCGAAGGTCGCGTAAATATCGAGGTCCGCTCGCAACTGCGGAATGCGGTTCTTGGCCATGAAGCCGGCGCCGCCGCACGCCTCACGGGTCTCCTGCAGGGTGGCCAGGGCGCTCCAGGTGGACATCGATTTGAAGGCGGCGGCCAGGGTCTCCAAATCCTGGCGGTTGCCGTCCGAGTCGTCCTCGCCGGAGAAGACCTCCTGGAACTTGTCGAGCAACTGCTGGTGGGCGAAGATCATCGCGTAGGTCTCCGCAATGCGCGGGATCAACCGGCGTTGGTGCTGCTGGTAATCCAGCAGGGTCTGCTCGCGGATGTCCGAGTCGGTGTTGAACTGACGGCGCTGTTCCGCGTACCGGACGGCAATGGTGAGCGCCATCTGGTTGGCGAGTGTGGCGGCACCGTCCAGGGACACACGCCCCTGCACGAGGGTGCCGATCATTGTGAAGAAGCGGCGGCCCGGGGAGGCAATGGGGGAGGAGTAGTCACCGTTCTCGTCCACGGCCCCGTACTTGTTGAGCAGGTTGAAGCGGGGCACGCGCACGTGCGTGAAGTGCAGGCGGCCGTTGTCCACGCCGTTGAGGCCACCCTTGCGGCCGTCGTCCTCACCGCCCACTCCGGGCAGGAACTCACCGTTGTCGTTGCGGAGGGGAACGTACAGACAATGCACCCCGTGGTTGGTGCCCTTGACGATCAACTGCGCGAAGACCACTGCGGCCCTGCCGTGCACCGCAGCGTTGCCCAGGTAGTCCTTCCATGCGGCCTTGAACGGTGTGTGGATCTCGAACTCGTCGGTCTCGGGGAGGTAGGTGGCGGTGGTGCCGATGGAGGCCACGTCGGAACCGTGACCGATCTCCGTCATCGCGAACACGCCGGGGGTGGTGAGATTGAGGATGTCCGGCAGCCACTGGAGGTGGTGTTCCTCGGACCCCAGATTGAGCACGGCCGAACCGAACAGGCCCCACTGCACGCCGGACTTGATCTGGAGGGACGGGTCAGCGAGCACGAGTTCCTCGAACGCGGAGACGTTGGCGCCGGGGCTGTTGGAACCGCCCAGGTACTCGGGCATGCCCACCAGTGCTGTGCCGGCGTCGCGAAGGATCTTGACCTGCTCGAAGGTGCGCTCGCGCTGATCCTCGAACGTGAGGTTGTGGTCACTGTGCAGGCGGGGATCCAGGGCGCGCTCTCGGGCGGCCTTGCGCGCCTCCGGCCAGCGGCCCAGTAGCACTTCACCCAGACCGGCCACATCGATGTGTGTGGGCAGCGCGGCGTCCTCGGAGACCTGCGCCATCCGGTGGGTCGAGGGGTGGGTTTCGGGGCGGGACGTGGTGGTCATCATGACTCCTGAGGGGTTGTCCGGGAGGAAGCGTCTTCCGCGGAGAATTCGGTGTAGGTCTCCGGCCGCAAGCCCTGAACGGCCCAGTCGGTAATGAGGCGGCCCATGGCGGTCCGGTCCGGTTTGTCATCGGTGTCGGGCAGGGCGAGCCAGGCTTCCCCGGCGCCCCGGACCATGCCCACGGTCGACGCCGCCCAACACTGCAGCAGCGCCCACGGCATTGCTTGTTCGCCGCGGTGCCGGATGTGCTGGTCCATGAGTAATTGGCACACGGAGTCCAGGAATTGTTCGATGGCCGAGTCCCCGTCTGCCGGGGCGGTCACCACAAAGCGGTAGACGTCCGCGGAGGCATCCACGGACTTCAGGTACTCCTTCACCAGGGCGTGCACCGTGGCCGCAAACGAGTCCGCCTCGTGGGCCGCGGCCACCATGCGGGTTCGCATGCGCGACACGAAGTATTCGCCCACGGCCGCTTGTACCCCGGACTTGTCCTTGAAGTACCGGTAGAAGACGGACTTGGACGTACCGCACGCGGTGGCGATCTCTTCCATGGAAATACCGGCACCGTGGGTGGCCACCGCGTCTCGCGCGGCGGTGATCAGTTCGATGCGTCGCTTGGCACGGTGACGCTGCCACCGCGAATTCCGACCATCAACGTTCTTTGAGACCTGTTTCACGATACCGAGAGTATCAGCTACTGTGGGTTTCAGGTGATCCACACCACAGGAACCCACGAGGAGTAGCTCTTCCATGGACAACAACCAGCAGAATGCACAGCAGTCCCTCCGGCGCGCCGTGGTGGTCGCGGGTAACCGCATCCCGTTCGCACGCGCCGGCGGTGCCTACGCGAGCGCCTCGAACCAGGACATGCTCACCGCTGCCATTGACGGCCTGGTGGCGCGCGCCGGAATCTCCGGCGAGCGGCTGGGCGCCGTGGCCGGTGGCGCCGTGCTCAAGCACTCCCGCGATTTCAATCTCACCCGCGAAGCCGTGCTGGGCTCCGCCCTGGATCCCGCTACCCCGGCGTTCGATATTCAGATGGCGTGCGCGACCGGTATGGAAACGGTGAGCACCATTGCGAACAAGATCCGCACGGGTCAGATCGAGGCGGGTATCGCCGGCGGCGTGGACTCCGCCTCGGACGCACCCATTGCCGTGAGTGAGGGTCTGCGCCGCGCGCTGCTGCAACTGCAGCGCGCCAAGACCACCACTCAGAAGCTCAAGGCGCTCAAGAACCTGCGCCCCAACGACCTGGTCCCCTCGGCCCCCACCACGGGGGAACCCCGGACCGGACTGAGCATGGGGGAGCACCAGGCGCTGACCACCCAGCAGTGGGAGGTGAGCCGCGAGGATCAGGATCACATTGCCGCGTCCTCGCATCGGAACCTGGCCGCCGCCTACGATCGCGGGTTCTTCGACGACCTGGTCACCCCGTTCAAGGGTGTGTCCAGGGACAACAACATGCGTGCGGATTCCACCGTGGAGAAGCTGTCCACCCTGAGCCCCGTGTTCGGTAAGAAGCTCTCCGGCGAGGCCACGATGACCGCCGGAAACTCCACTCCGCTCACGGACGGTGCCTCCGCGGTGTTGCTCACCAGCGAGGACTGGGCCGCCGAGCACCATTTGGCACCGCTGGCCGAGGTCGTCGATTCCGAGGCCGCCGCGGTGGACTTCGTCAGCGGTCACGAAGGCCTGCTCATGGCCCCGGCGTACGCGGTGCCGCGTTTGCTGGCCCGCCAGGGATTGACCCTGCAGGACATGGACCTCATTGAAATCCACGAGGCCTTTGCCTCCACCGTTCTGGCGATCATGGCCGCGTGGGAATCCGAGGAGTTCTGCCGCGACCGCCTGGGGCTGTCCGAGCCGGTGGGCTCGGTGGACCGTTCCAAGCTCAACGTCAATGGTTCCTCGCTCGCGGCGGGTCACCCGTTCGCGGCGACCGGCGGCCGCATTGTGGCCTCCACCGCCAAGGAACTGGCCGCCCGCGCCAAGACCGAAGGGCGCCCGCAGACCGCGCTGATCTCCGTGTGCGCCGCCGGTGGTCAGGGCGTGGCCATGATCGTGCGTTCCGTCTAGGGCGCGTTCCCCGCAGATTCTCGATTGTCAGGAGCTTTGAGTGGCAGATACATATTTGGACCTTGTCAGTTCCGGATTGGGTAAGCAGGTGGCGGGCAAGCTGGGCCTGCCCAACCCGGCCAAGCTGCGCCGTTACCGGGCCGGCGGCGATTTCCCCGAGGGTTCCGTTCTCGTTCTGGGTAAGGGACAGGCCGCCGACGCCGCCGCCCACGCGATGCTCGGGTGGAACCTCGATGTGCGCCGCCACGCCCAGGAAGTGGACCGCGTGGGAGCGGTGATCATCGACTACACCGAGCTCACCACTCCCTCCGACCTGGGCAAGGCGGCGCTCGAGCTGTCCTCCGTGCTGCGTAAGTTACGCGCCGGCGGCCGGGTCATCACGATCTCGCGACCGGCCCCGGGAATCGGGACCGGAGCGGCGTCGGGAACCCCGTCCGGCGCGGAAGCTCAGGACCCCGCCGTGGCCGCGGCCCGTCAGGGCGTAGTGGGGCTCGTGCGCTCGACCGCGCAGGAAATGCGCGGCGGCACCACCGCCAACGGCATCCTGGTGGCGGACGGTGTGTCCCCTGACGCACCCTCCGTGGTGGGCGCCCTGCGGTTCTTCCTGTCCGGGCGCAGCGCGTTCGTGGACGGGCAGTTCCTCACGGTGACCGACGAGCGCGGTGACTCGACCGCGAACTGGGATCAGCCCGTGGCCGGCAAGGTCGCGGTGGTGACCGGAGCGGCCCGCGGGATCGGCGCCCAGATCGCCCGGACCCTGGCGCAAGCCGGTGCCATGGTGATCGTGGTGGATGTTCCCGCCGCCGGTGAGGCACTCACCAAGCTGGCCAACGACCTGCATGTTTCCGCACTCCAGCTGGACGTCACGGACCCCAGAGCGGGGGAGAGGATCCTCGATCTGGCGGCGGAGCGGTACGGCAGGCTGGATCTCCTGGTCCACAATGCCGGCATCACCCGGGACAAGATGCTCGCCAACATGGATCAGGCCAAGTGGGACTCCGTGATCGCCGTGAACGTCGAGTCGCAGTTGCGGATCACCCAGGCGGTTCTGGCCTCCGACACGCTCGGGGAGCGCCCGCGCATTGTGTGCCTTGCCTCGACCAGTGGTGTGGCCGGTAACCGCGGCCAGACCAACTACGCGGCGTCCAAGGCCGGGGTCATCGGTGCCGTTGCGGCCACGGCCCCTTTGATTGCGCAAAAGGGTGGCACCATCAACGCGGTGGCACCGGGCTTCATCGAGTCCGAGATGACGGCCAAGATCCCGGCGGCCCGCCGCCAGATCTCACGTCGCCTCAATTCCCTGCAGCAGGGCGGCCTCCCGGAGGACGTCGCGCAGGCCATCACCTTTCTGCTGTCGGATGCAGCGGGCGGAATCAACGGCCAGACGCTGCGCGTGTGCGGCCAGAACCTCGTGGGAGCGTAGCGCCATGACCCGTTCACCCGAACAGCTACCCACCGTCCCCGGGAACTACGAACTCGTCGAACCCGCCGCCAAGCCGAACCTGGGCCTGCTCTACGCCACGGCCGGTGCCAGCGCCGCCGGTGGTTTCGCCAGCGACGCCGCCGCGCGCGCCTTGCCGGTGCTGCGCAGGTCACCGCTGGGCAAGGTACTTCCCGGCTCCCTGCTCCGTCGCGGTGGAGACCGATTGCGCGCAGCGCTGGAAGTTCCCCGGGTCGCACACGTGGTCGAGGGTCTCGTGGTGACCCCCGAATGGCATGAGAAATTCTGCCGCGTGGTGCACGCGACACCCGGGCCGCTGACTCCGGGATCCTCGGAGACCGCGGTGTTCTCCGGGGCCCTGCACTCGGTGGCGTTCCCCGTGGCCATGTCCGTGCTGACCCGCCAGGACTTCCCGTTGCCCGTCATGGGAATGGTCCACCTGACCAACACGGTGCAGCACGTGATGGACGTGGCCGTGGGCGAAGAACTCACCGCGACCGCCTGGACCGAGAACCTCCGGTCGCACCGGGCCGGAACCGTGGTGGACGCCGTCGTCACCCTGGCCCGGACGGACGGAACCGTGGTGTGGGCCGGACGCTCCGGTTACCTTGCCAAGGGCCGGACCGCCGCCGTAGCGGGGGAGGACGCACGGACCGGTGAGGATGAATCGACCCCCTCTTCGCTCGGTGTGCCTTTCAAGGCCCCGCAGCAGACCGCGCAGTGGTCCTTGCCGGCGGATACCGGCCGCCAGTACGCGGGAGTGAGCGGGGACTACAACCCGATTCACCTGTCGGGACCGTCGGCCAAGGCATTGGGCATGAAGGGCGCTATCGCCCACGGCATGTACACCGCCTCCCGCGCGCTCGCGGCCACCGCGGTGCCGGCCGGGGCGGGGTTCTCGTGGTCCGTGGAATTCGCGGCACCCGTCCTGTTGCCGACCACCGTCACCGTGGCCGTGCACGACGACGGTCGCCGCGAGCACTGGAAAAGCTCCCGGGTCACTGTCTGGAACGGCGAGCGCAACAAGCCGCACCTGGAACTGGTGGTCAAGCCGCTGTAAGGGCACCCGAGGCCCACGGGATCCTGCATGTGAAGTGCGGTGCGACCGAGACGCGAATGGTCTCGGTCGCACCGCCCATTTTCGCTGAGGGCCGGTCGAGGACCGCTGCAGCATGTCCGAGCCGTGGGACACAATGGTGGGGTGAGTGAGAACAAGGTGACGAAAACCCAGCAGGCCACGGATGCCTCCGGGCAGGACCTGAATCCGGATGAGCCCAGTGAGGCACTGCGCGATGAATACGCGCACCTGTCGGATCGCGTGCGTGAGGCGCGTACCGCCTATTACGTCCATGACCAGCCCGCGATGTCGGACGCCGAGTACGACGAGCTGTACCGCAAGCTCGAGGAGTTCGAGGCCCTGACCCCGCACCTCGTGGCCAATGATTCGCCCACGCAGGAAGTGGGTGGCGAGGTCTCCGCGGCCTTTGCGCCGGTCAAGCACCTCGAGAAAATGTATTCGCTCGAGGACGTTTTCTCGACCGATGAACTGACCGCGTGGCTCACTCGCGCCGAGGCCCAGGTCGCCGGACTTCCCGGCGCGCCCGGGGTTGAGTGGCTTTCCGAGGTCAAGATCGACGGGCTGGCCGTGAACCTGCTGTACCGCAACGGTGATCTGGTGCGCGCGGCCACTCGCGGCGACGGCACCACGGGTGAAGACATCACCCACAACGTGGCGACCATCAAGGACATCCCGCAGAAGCTCACCGGGGAGAACCTCCCCCAAGAGGTCGAGATACGCGGTGAAGTGTTCATTTCCTCCAAGGACTTCCGCGCGCTCAACGAGCAAATCGTGGAGGAGGGCCGTGCGCCCTTCGCCAATCCCCGCAACGCCGCGGCGGGGTCCCTGAGACAAAAAGATCCTCAGGTCACTGCCCGGCGCCCGTTGTCGATGTTCGTCCACGGGATCGGTGCGGCAAAGGGTTTCGACCTGCAGAGCCAATCCGGGGCCTACGACGTGCTTGCCTCCTGGGGTCTTCCGGTGAGCCCGTACTCCAAGGTTCTGGACAGTGTCGAGCAGGTACTGGAATTCATCGAGGAGTTCGGCAACAAACGCCACGACCTGCTGCATGAAATCGACGGCATTGTCATTAAGGTCAACGACCGCCGCACACAGTTCCGGCTGGGCTACACCTCGCGCGTGCCGCGTTGGGCCGTGGCCTACAAATACCCGCCGGAAGAGGTCAACACCAAGCTCCTGGACATCCGGGTGAACGTGGGGCGCACCGGCCGTGTGACGCCGTACGGACTGATGGAGCCCGTGAAAGTGGCCGGTTCCACGGTGGAGATGGCCACCCTGCACAATCAGGACGTGGTCAAGGCCAAGGGCGTGCTCATCGGGGACACCGTGGTGCTCCGCAAGGCCGGTGACGTGATCCCCGAGATCGTGGGCCCCGTGGCCGCGCTGCGTGATGGCTCCGAACGCGCATTCGTGATGCCCACGCACTGCCCCAATTGCGGTACCGAGCTCCGCCCGGCCAAGGAAGGGGACGTGGACATCCGCTGCCCCAACGCGGAAAGCTGCCCCGCTCAGCTGATGGAGCGGATCGCCCACGCGGCCGGTCGGGGCGCTTTCGACATCGAGGCGCTGGGTTATGAAGCCGCCAAGGCCCTTACCCGGCCCGTGCCCCAGGACGCCCCCGGTGGCACGGAGTTCTCCGAACCTCCCCTGCGGAACGAAGCACGGTTATTCGATCTCACCGCGGCGGATCTCGAACATGTCCGCATCTGGCGCGAGTCCAAGCGTACGGTCACGGACAAGGAGTCGGGGGAGAAGACCCAGAAGGTCACGCCGGAATTGGTGCCCTACTTCTGGACCAAACCCACCAAGGCAAAGCCGAGTGTGCCCTCCAAGACAACCCAGCAAATGTTCGAGGAACTGGAGAAGGCCAAGTCCAGGGAACTCTGGCGCGTGCTGGTGGCGCTGTCGATCCGTCATGTGGGCCCGACCGCCGCCCGCTCACTGGCCACGGCCTTCGGCTCCATGCAGGCCATTCTGGACGCCGATGAGGAGACCCTTGCGGGCACCGATGGAGTGGGCCCGGTCATTGCCCGGGCGGTCAAGGAGTTCTTCGGCGAGTCCTGGCGGCGCAACGTGGTCGACACCTGGGCTCAGGCCGGAGTGCGCATGGAGGACGAGATCGACCGTTCCACACCGCGCACCCTCGAGGGCGTGACCGTGGTGGTCACCGGATCCCTGGAGAACTACAGTCGCGACTCCGCCAAGGAGGCGATCCTGGTGCGCGGGGGTAAGGCCTCGGGGTCGGTGTCCAAGAACACCGATTTCCTCGTGGCCGGCGAGAACGCCGGTTCCAAATTGGACAAGGCCCAGTCCCTGGGTGTTGTCGTCCTCGACGAGGCCGGATTCGAGCGGCTCTTGGCAGAGGGGCCGCCCACCGCGGACGAGCCGAGTACCGGTGCAGACACCGACACCGAAAAGTCATCCACAGAACCGCAGGAGAACTAAGCACATGGATCGCGTACTGGAGGGCCTGGGCCCGGACACCGCCGAACTCGAAGAGCTTCTGGAGACGGCATTCCACGCGGCCGCCGCGGGCGCCGCAGTTCTGGACAAGCGGGACGAGTCCGAGTTCGACGCCGTGAACAAGAGCTCCGCGGGGGACTGGGTCACGGCTTTCGACGTGGCGGCGGAAAACGCCGTCGCGGACGTCTTGCGCTCGGAGCGGCCCTCGGACGCCATTACGGGTGAGGAATCCGGCACGTTCGTGCCGGAGAACCGCTCCCGGGTGCGCTGGTCGGTGGACCCGTTGGACGGCACCACGAACTTCATCAGGGACATCGTTTACTACGCCACCTCGGTGGCCGCGTGTGATGACCAGGGCAACTGGCTCGTGGGTGTGGTGCACGCGCCGGCCCTGGGGCGCATTTACTACGCGGTGCGGGGGATGGGCGCGTGGGTACGTCGCGAAGGTAGGGACAAGAGACTCACGGGCCCCGTGCCCGAACGCACCGGCGCCCTCTACGGAACGGGTTTCTCCTACGATCCCGTGATTCGCCGCGAGCAGTTCGGCTCGTTCCTGGACACCATGGACCACTACACGGACATGCGCAGGCTGGGGGCGGCCTCTTTGGACCTGTGCATGGTGGCCGAGGGAACATTGGACGGTTACTCGGAACGGGCACTGCACGAGCACGACTGGGCCGCCGGTGCGTTGATCGCCGAAGAGGCCGGCGCCCACGTGCAGCGTCCGGACCTTCCCGCGCCCACGGCGTTGCGCGGCCCGGATCAGGACGAACGTGCGTACGCGGACGCTTACGAGCGCGTGCGCAGCACGACCACCATTGGGGCGTCCGCCCGCGCGTAATAGCGGTTCAGCGCCACCGTTATCAAATCTCTATCATCCCGTTACATGTGCTTAACCCCACAACCTGTTGACCCCTCGTCAACGGATGTCATAGCGTGGCACACGTTGTGCGCCCCCGTGGCCCACGGCTTGTGTCCCCTAAAGGGACGCACCAAAATTTTGGGAATGGATTTGGCATAACGGTAATTGTTACGCTATCGTTATCAACGACTTCCCCAAAGGACTCTCCGACGCGGGAGTCCGTAACGCTTGAGGCGAACACGATCTGCGCCCCAAGCCGTGCTGGATGCTGCTGTAACACCGTACGTCGTCTACAGGGCAGCATTCCGTAGTTACTACCCTAGAACTCAACTTTTCACGGGTAGACGACGGCGCGAAGACACCCAGGGATGGGAACGAGCGTAGGTGGCCTAACGGAGCATGATGAAGACTTCGAACATGATTCGCCGTGGTGCCGCTGCTCTCGTGATCGGCGGTGCAGCCGTGGGTGCCATGGCCATGCCGGCCAACGCAGCTCCCGTTTCGACCTGGGACGCCCTCGCCGAGTGCGAGTCCGGCGGCAACTGGGGCACCTCCACCGGTAACGGTTTCAGCGGCGGCCTTCAGTTCACCCCGTCCACCTGGGCAGCTTTCGGTGGCTCCGGAGATCCGTCTTCGGCTTCCAAGTCCGAGCAGATCCGCGTTGCTGAAAACGTTCAGGCCGGTCAGGGCTGGGGCGCATGGCCCGCATGCTCCGCCAAGCTGGGCCTGTCCGGCGGCGGCGGGGGCTACACCCCCGAGCAGCCCGTGGCTGCTGCCGCTGCCGTGGCTCCGCAGTCCACCGAGGTCCAGCAGGCTGCTCCGGCTGCCGTTGCCGAGGCTCCCGTGGCTGCTCCGGCTGCCCCGGTTGAGGCGGCCGAGGTTGCTGCCCCCGCCGCTGTGGAGTACACCGCTCCGGCCGCTGCCGTGGCCCCGGCTGCTTCGACCGGTGCTTCCTACACCGTTCAGGCCGGCGACACCCTGGGTTCCATTGCCGCCAAGCTCGGCGTGAACGGTGGCTGGGAGGCTCTCTACGCTTCCAACGCTGATGCCGTGGCTGACGCCAACCTGATCTTCCCGGGCCAGGTCCTGAACATTCCTGCCTGATCGATCTGAACATCCTCGGGATGTTTGATTCCCGCTAGCGGGTCTCCGCTGCAGGATCACCAAAGGTCCCCTTTCGCATGATGCGGAAGGGGACCTTTACAGATCTTCGGGTAATTATGAAAATGAAAGAATAATCACATGATGGTGGACACGGTAATCATTGGCGGCGGCATAGCGGGCTTGTCATTGGCGTCCGAACTCGCGGATCGCAGGGGATCCGGGGCGGGAATCATGCTTGTCGAAGCGGAGGCCGATCTGGCGCATCACACCTCCTCACGATCGGCTCAGCAGCTCATCCCCAGCTATGGCCCGGAACCGGTTCTCGAACTGACCAGGCTCACGATTCCCGACCTGGTGGAGCCCACCCACGCGGTTCCGGCCCCGCTGGCGTGGCCCAGCCCCTTCGTGGTGACGGGTTCACTCGCCGACGTCGCTGCGGAGACCGTTCCGGGGCTGCGCACCTTGTCCAGTGCGGAACTTGTCGAGTACTGCCCCGAGCTGGCGGACAACCCCGAGCGTTACCGGGCGGCAATCATCGACGATTCCGCGGTACGGACCAATGCCACCGCGCTCGTGGAGTGGCACCGGCAACGCGCAGAGCGGGCCGGGGTCCGGATCATCACGGGCGCCACGGTCACCGCGGCCAGGCCCGCCGGTGACGGCGCGTGGGCATTGACCGCCGGTGGCGATGACCTGACGGCTCGCACGGTGGTCAACGCGGCGGGTGCGTGGGCGGATCACGTGGCCGGATTGTTCGGTGCGGTGCCGCAGAGCTTGCAGCCGCTGCGGAGGACCGCTGCCCTGGTTTCCCTCAGCCAGCCCCTGGGTCCGACACATCCCATGGTCGAGGACGCCACGTCCGGTTGGTATTACCGCCCCGATGCGGACGGCGCCATGATCTCGTGGGGAGAGGCCGAACCCAGCCCCGCGTGTGATGCCCAGCCACGTCCGTCGGCCATTGATGAACTGATCGAGACCGTCCAGCGGGAAACAACCATGAGGATCACGGGTGTCCGCAAGGCGTGGACCGGGCTGCGCACCGAGACGCCGTCCGACGTGCCCGTCTGCGGCTGGGACCCACGGGCCGGCAATCTACTGTGGCTCGCGGGCCAGGGAGGTTACGGTTTCCAGACGAGCAGCGCCCTGGCTCGCGCCGCCACGGATCTGCTGGTGGACGGCCGGATCGGGAACTGGCTCAGTGCGGAATCCGCGGCCGCTCTGCAACCTCGGCCGGCCACCAGCTGACCGACGGGGAAATCACTTAGCCCGCAACGCCCAACGTGTCGGCCAGCCACGCGTACTCCCACGCCGTGTCCTTCCACTGGGAGTAGCGCCCGGAGGCACCGCCGTGGCCACCGGCCATTTCGCAGCGCAGCAGCACGGTCTCCGGGTGTTCGGCGTGCTCGCGCAACGCGGCCACCCACTTGGCCGGTTCCACGTAGAGCACCCGGGTGTCGTTGAGGCTCGTCACGGCCAGAATGGGCGGGTAGTCGGCGGCGCGGAGGTTCTCGTAGGGCGAGTAGGAGCGCATGTAGTCGTAGACCTGCGGGTCCGCCACGGGGTTGCCCCACTCCTCCCATTCCAGGGCGGTCAGGGGAAGCTCGGGCATCAACATGGACGTCAAGGGATCCACGAACGGGACCGCGGCCAGCGCACCGCAGTACAGGTCGGGGGCCAGGTTCAGTACCGCGCCCACGAGCAACCCGCCCGCGGAACCGCCGAGAACCGCGATGTGAGCGGCGTCGACATCCGGCCGTTCGGCAAGGTGGCGGGTGACCGCGACGTAATCGGTGAAGGTGTTCTTCTTGGTGAGCTTCTTGCCGCGGTCGTACCAGGAGCGGCCCAGCTCGCCGCCGCCGCGCACGTGGGCCACGGCCCACACCACACCGCGATCGAGCAGCGACAGCCGGGAGATGGAGAATCCCGGGTCGGTGCTGGTCTCGTAGGAGCCGTAGGCGTACTGGATCACGGGAGCCGGGACGGTGGTGTCCAGGTCCGCGCGCCGCACCAGGGAGATCGGGATGCGTGTGCCGTCTTCGGCCACGGCCCAGTCGCGTTCCACCGTGTAATCGGTGCGCTCATACCCACCGAGCACCGTGGCTTCGCGGCGCAGGATGGGCTCACCCACGCCGAACTCACCCACACCCCGGTGTCCGGGGCCAGCCGTGGGGATGTCATAGATCCGCGGGGGCGTCACGAAGGACGTGTAGGACACCCGCACCACGGGGTTGTCGTAGCGGGCGGAGACGAGCGAGGCGGTGAAGAGCTCCTCGTCGAAGTCCGGTTCCGTACCGGTCAGGCCCTGCGAGCCGGCGGTGCCGTCCAGCAAGGACTCGAGGGCCGCGCGCGGGATGAGCCGCACCCGCGGGGTCGTCTCGGCACGCAGGGACACCACCAGATGCGTGGCCGTGGGCTCACACACCTCGATCCGGGCCTGTTCGCTGCCGGGAACCACGTCGACGAGATCGACATCGGTGATACTCGAACCGGCCTGGGACAGCGGCATGAGACTGACGCGGGAGTTCGGCGCCTGGTAGTCGTGTGTGAGCAGGACATAGTCGGTGCCGGCCACGGTGATGGGTTCGGCCGAGTACAACACACGGTCACTTTCCGGAATCAGGGTGAGCCACTCTTGGTGCGGCTCGGCCACGGGGCGGATGCGGTACTCGCCGTACTCGGAGCACGCGGAGACCACCATGAGCCACTTCTTGTCCGCGGACAGTTCCACGCCCAGCCACAGGCCGGGATTGTCCTCCTGGTACAACAATTCGTCCTGCTCGGAGGCGGTACCGATCACGTGTCGGTACACGCGCCAGGGCCGCCAGGAATCGTCGACCACCGTGTAGATCAGCTGTGCGGCGTCGGGCGTGAGGAACGCGCCGTAGGAGGTCTGCTCGATCCGGTCGGGCAGCAACTGCCCGGTGACCAGATCCTTGACGTACACCGTGAACCGCTCGTCTCCGGCGGTGTCCTCGGACCAGGCCAGGTGGGTTCCGTCCTCGGAGACACTGAATGCGCCCAAGGCATAGAACTCATGGCCCTCGGAAGCGGCATTCGCGTCCAGCAGCGTTTGTTCCCCGGGCAACGTCACACCGGGCTCCACCGTGGGAGGTGTCCAGGCAAGTTCAGGGTCCCCGACGTCGGATGCGGGGAACCTGCAGAAGACCTGATGCGCCCCACCCTCGACCGTGCGGGCGAAGTACCACCACGCTCCGTTGCGGGAGGGCACGGACATGTCGGTTTCCCGGGTGCGGTTCTTGATCTCACCGTAAATGTCCTCGCGCAACGGTTGCAGGTGCGCCGTCACGGCCTCCGCGTACTCGTTCTCGCGGTCCAGGTGCGCCCGCACGTCGTCTGAGTCCTTGTCTCGCAGCCACTCGAAATGATCCTCGAACACATGATCATGAAAACTGCGGTTAATGGTGCGTCGAACGGCTACGGGGTACGCGGGCATCTCGGAACTCATGACCCCAGTCTAGGGAGCACGGCACAATGGTGTTCGTGTTGACCGAAACCCCACAGCCACGACCCGCCCGTGACGGACCCGCCCGCTCCGAGGTGTGGTTCCACATTGTGTTGGTCCTGGGTGTGTCCTTGGGGTCCTCGGCGGTGTATGCCGTGTTGAACCTGGCCGAGACGCTGTCGCGGGGCCCACTCACGGATGCCGAGGCGACCTTGAATCAGGTCCTGAGCCCGGTTCCGGCCATTGATCTGCTTCGGCAACTTGCGAGCATCGGTTTCGCTCTGGTCCCCGTGTTGCTCGCCCTCTACCTTCTGGCCGGTTCGTTACCGGGTATCGCAGTGGTGCTGCGGCGGATCGGCGTGGACGGTCGCCGCCCGTGGCGGGACGCGGTCTGGGGCGTCGGGTTGTTCCTGGCCATGGGCGTGGGAACCCTGGTCCTCTACCAGACAGGCAGGGCGCTGGGGGTCACGGCCGCCATCACCACCTCGGCTCTGAACGAGCACTGGTGGACGGTGCCCGTGCTGATCCTGTCCGCGCTGCGTCACAGTGTGGTCGAGGAAATCATCGTGGTCGCGTTCCTGTGCGATCGGTTGCGGCGCATCGGCTGGTCCTGGGTCACGATCGCGGTACTCACGTCCCTCTTCCGCGCCAGCTATCACCTCTACCAAGGCTTTGGCCCCGCGCTGGGCAACCTGATCATGGGTCTGGTGTTCGTGTGGGTGTACCGCCGCTACGGTCGCCTCGCGCCCTTGCTGATTGCCCATGCGCTGCTCGACATCACCGGTTTCCTGCTCCCGCAACTGCTCGCGCGTTGACAAAGGACGACGCCGCTGCCGCGCCCCTGTCGCGTAGCAGGGTGCGGCAGCGGCGTCGGCGGGAAAATTCAGATGGTGACCAGGCCGTCCGGGGTGGCGAAAGAAACCTCCATGACACCGGGTGTGCCGTTGGGTGAGCACCAGGTGACGTCCAAGGCGGCCAGGACGTTCTCGACGGGGCCGCCCAGCCATTCGGTGACGCGCTCGGGAGAACCGGCGATCTCCATGCCGGCCAACCGGACGTCCGTGATCTGCGCCTGGGAAGGGTGCATGTCGGGCTCGGAATCAAAGCGGATCATGAACGGCAACTGTGGGTCGGCGATCAGACCCTTGACCCCGATCTGGTGCCACTCCAACTGGCGGCCGTCCGGGAAGAGCCGGGCACCGGGAACGGAGGGGCGGCCGAGCTTGTCCTCGAAGGGGGCCAGGTCCGCGACCTCGACCACCCAACCGAGCCAACCGCCGCCGGCTGCGGAGCGGGCGCGCACGGCCTGACCGAACGGGGCCTTCTCCGCGGCGGGGTGCTCCAGCACCTCGACGACCTCCACGTACTGGTGGTCGGTGAGCGGCAGGATCATGTTCCGAGTCCCGAAGCGCGGGTGGATTCCGCCCTTGACCGGCTCGATCCCTAGCTGATCGGCAATCCGTTCCGTGGTGGCTTCGAGACCATCGGATTGAGCTGCGAATGAGACATGATCCAGTTTCATGCTGTCATGGTGGCACCGCGCGGGATGGTCGCCAAATCGGGGCGTGAAACATGTCCGTGTGATGCGGGTAACTCAGCTTGACGTTCGAGGTACCGGCTCCGGACAATGAAGAGCAGGTCACGAGAGTCAGCGACAAGCCCCAGCTAGCTGACCGGCAACCCTCCCTCCGCGGTGGGGTGCCCTGGGTGAGGACCGGGCCGCATCGGAACAATCCGATGCCGGCAAGCGCGGGTCACAGGTGCCCGATCGCTGCACGGGCACCGTGCTGCGGATCGTTCACCGGGCCCCTGATCCCGAGAAAGGGAGTGCGGTATGAGTCCCGCAGCCACCCCGTCCCAGCCCCAGGGCTGGGCTTTCGAAACCCGTCAAATCCACGCGGGGCAGGAACCCGATCCCACCACGGGATCGCGGGCACTACCCATCCACCAGACCACCTCGTACGTGTTCCCAGATGCGGAAACCGCGGCCATGCGCTTTGCCCTGGCCGAACTGGGCCCCATTTACACGCGCCTGACCAACCCCACGACCGAAGTGGTGGAGAACCGCGTGGCTTCTCTGGAGGGCGGCGTGGGCGCGCTCATGCTCAGCTCGGGTCAAGCGGCGTCCACCTTTGCGATCCTCAACCTGGGCGGCGCCGGAACCCACGTGGTGGCCAGCCCGTCCATGTACGGCGGCACCTACAACCTGCTGCGTCACACCCTGCCCAAGATGGGCGTGGAGACCACGTTCGTGTCCGACCCTGACGATCCCGAGGCGTGGCGCGCCGCGGTCAAACCCAACACGGTCGCGTTCTTCGGGGAAACCATTCCCAATCCTCGCAATGACGTGCTGGACATCGAGGCGGTCGCCGCGGTGGCCCATGAGTCGGGTGTGCCGCTGATCGTGGACAACACGATTGCCACGCCGTACTTGATTCGGCCCATTGAATGGGGCGCGGACATCGTGGTTCATTCCGCCACCAAATTCATGGGCGGGCACGGCACCTCCATCGGCGGCATGATCGTGGACGCCGGCAACTTCGACTTCGGGCGGGACCCGCAGCGTTTCCCGGCCTTCAACGAACCGGACGAGTCCTACAACGGCCTGGTGTACGCCCAGGCGCTCGGCAAGGACGGTATTTTCGGGGTGAACCTGTCCTTCGTCCTCAAGGCGCGCGTGCAGTTGCTGCGCGACCTGGGCTCCTCGATCTCCCCGTTCAACGCGTTCCTCATCGAGCAGGGCATTGAGACGTTGTCCCTGCGCATGGACCGCCACGTGGCCAACGCCCAGAAGGTGGCCGAGTGGCTCGAAGCGCGCGACGACGTTCGCGCGGTCTCCTACGCCGGACTCGCGTCCTCGCCGTGGCACGAGCGCGCTGAGAAGTACGCGCCCAAGGGTGCCGGTTCCGTGCTCGGTTTCGTGCTCGACGGCGGTCGCGAGGCTGGAACTGCCTTCGTGGACGCCCTGACACTGCATTCCAACGTGGCCAACATCGGCGATGCTCGCTCCCTGGTGATCCACCCGGCGTCCACCACCCACTCACAGCTGACCGACGACGAACAGCGGGCCACCGGCATCGAACCCGGGTTCGTCCGGTTGTCCGTGGGTCTGGAGAACATCAACGACATCCTCGCGGACCTGGAGTCCGGATTCGAGGCCGTGGCCGCGCTGGGCGGCGCGGGGGCGTCGTCGTCGGCCGAATCCGGAGAGGGAGGAACACAGGCGTGACCATCGTGGGAGGCGGAACCACCGACTCACTCGTCCGCGAGGACGGCGTGGTGGGTTACATCAACGTGGGTCCCTTGACCTTGGAGTCCGGCTACCGCCTCCCTCGTGCGCGTCTGGCCTACGAAACATGGGGGCGGCTCAACGAGGACGCGTCCAACGCAGTGCTCATCGAGCACGCCCTGACCGGGGATTCCCACGTGGCACGGGGACAATCTCGCGATCACGCACCCGAGGTGGAACGTGTGGCCGCCGAGGCGGGCGGCTGGTGGGACGGCCTGGTGGGGCCCGGGGCGGCCATTGACACGGATAAGTACTTCGTGGTGTGCGCCAACATTCTGGGCGGCTGCTACGGCAGCACCGGCCCGGGGACCCAGGCCCCACCCGAGGTGGACCCGGCGCAAAAGGCCTGGGGTTCGCGGTTCCCGCGCATCACCGTGCGGGACACCGTGAATGCGGAAGCCGTCCTCTCCGATGCCATGGGAATCGAGCGCTGGGCACTGGTCATCGGCGGTTCCATGGGCGGGGCGCGTGCTCTCGAGTGGGCCGTGATGTACCCCGAGCGGGTGGCCGCGTGCGGTGTGATTGCCGCGTGTGCCTCCGCCAGCGCGGAACTTTTGGCGTGGGGCCAGGCGCAAGCGCTGGCGATCCGGCAGGACCCCAATTTCTGCGGCGGCGATTACTACGACGGCGACTTCCCGGAAGCCGGCCTGGGACTCGCGCGACGCATTGCCCACATCACCTACCGCTCGGCTGCGGAGTTGCACTACCGCTTTGGCCGGGAAACTCAGCCGAACGAAGACGTGGCCGCAACTCACACGGCGCAGCGCGGCCGTTACCGGGTGGAGAGCTACCTGGATCACCAGGCGTCCAAGCTGGCGGGCCGCTTTGATGCAAATGCATACTTGAGCGTGAATGAGACCTTGATGTCCCACGACATCACGCGCGGGCGCGGCAGCCTGACGGAGGTCCTGTCCGGCACCTCCTGCGACTGGCTCGTGGCCGGTGTGGATTCGGACCGGTTGTTCTTTCCCGCCGAATCCGCCGAGATCGTCCAGGCTCTACCGGGTGAGCAGGAGCTGCACATGATCAGCTCGCCCAGCGGTCACGACGGCTTCCTGATCGAAGCTCCGCAGCTGGGTTTGCTGCTCAAGAAAACGGTGCTGAGGGACTAGACCTCAGGAGTCGGATCCGGAGCGTTCGCATGCTCACCCGCGCCCGGGATCACGGCTCGACCGAATTGCGGGCGCTTGGCGGTAATGAAGTCACCGGAACTGCGCTTGGTGATGCGGCGGGCAACCCACGGGGCAAAATATTGACGCGCCCACACGAGATCGTCCCTGCGGACTTCCCGCTTGGTTCGCACGGGCTGTGCCTGCCGGGCATCGGGGACCAGCGCGTGCTCGATGCCCAGGCAGTCCAGCACCTCCACGGCGATGCGTTGATGGCCCGGCGGTGAGAAGTGCAGCCGGTCCGGTGCCCACATGAGCGGATCGGCCAGTTCATGCAGGCCCCACAAGTTGGTTATGACAGCGCCGTGGCGGGCGGCGATCACGCGCACATTCTCGTTCCAAATGGCCACCCGGCCCCGGATGCTGCGTAACACCGGGGTGTTGCCCACATCGGGGCCGTCGAACATGACCACCGTGGCGCCCGTCTCCGTAATCCGGGCAATGACGCCGTCCAGTTTCTGGGCAATGGCATCGGGGTCGGCGCCGGGGCGCAACATGTCGTTGCCGCCGGCGCTGATGGTGACAAGATCCGGGTGCAGGGCGAGGGCCGGTTCGAGTTGTTCATCAATGATGGGCTGATAGAGGCGGCCTCGGATGGCGAGATTGGCGTAGGCGAAGTCATCGGTGAGTCGGTCCAGTTCCTCGGCCACGCGGTCCGCCCACCCGCGATGACCGCCGGGCGCGTTCTCGTCGGGGTCGCCCACGCCCTCCGTGAAGGAGTCACCGATGGACACCATGCGGTGCCAAGGGTGTGCCGGGGGAGCGGGTCGCTCCTGACCGTCGTGATCGTTGTGCTCAGGGGGAATGTCGGGCAATGCCATACGCGCTGTTCTACCACTGACCGCAGGCGAACGCACGGGTGGGGTGTGCGGTCATGTCAGGATGGACCCATGAGTGATACCCCGTTCGTGATCTGGAACAACGAGCCCGCCGACCGCACCGACACGCCGCTGGTGGTGATGTTCCACGGTTACGGATCCCATGAAGAGGATCTGCTGGCCATGATTCCCGCCCTGTTACCCACGGCGACCTACGCGTCGTTGCGGGCTCCGCAGCAGGCAGGCATGGGATATCAATGGTTTCCGCTGTCCGGGGACCTGAGCTTCTCATCGGACGCCGTGATTGCCGCCGTCGAACCGGTGTCCGCATGGATCCAGGATCAAGCCCAGCATCATTCCAAGGTGTTCTTATTGGGTTTCTCCCAGGGCATGGCGGTGGCCACCAGCGTGGCGCGCCACATCCCCGAGACGGTGGACGCCGTGGTGGGCCTGTCCGGTTTCGCGGTTCCGATCGCCGACGACGACGCGCACGCGGACTTCTTCAACGACGCCTACCTCAGGGAACACCCCCTGCCGATGTTCTGGGGCCGTGATCCCGAGGACCCGGTGATTCCGCAGGCCATGGTGGACGCCACGGCGGACTGGGCGGTGGATCACGCGGAGGTCACCAAGGTGCAGTACCGGGGAATCGGTCACGGTGTCTCGCCCCAGGAGCTGGGGCACATCAAGGAATACCTTCAGCACGTGGTCAGCTGACATTTCACACGCGCGCGGGCGGCTCCGAATACTACGAAGCATGACGGTCGAGGTTCCCCGCCCCGCACCCGGGGCCTAGATTGGCGCCATGAGTGTTCAGACCAGGTGGGAACCCCAGCCCTCACGAACTCCCCGCGCCAAGAAAGCCCCGGTGGCCTCGGCACGCGGGGCCGCGGCGCTGACAGTGGGATTGGTGGTCAGTCTCCTGGCGGGCACGGCCCAGGCCTTGCAGTCCCGGGTCAACGGGGAACTCGGTCACGCCGTGGGTGATCCCTACGGGGTCGCGCTCGTGAGTTTCTCCTCGGCATTCGTGATCATCCTGGCGGTGACGATCGTGACACCCGCCGGTCGGCGGGGTGCCTCTCGGATTCCGGAGGCCGTGAAACGCGGCGAGATTCCGTGGTGGTACCTGAGCGCCGGTGTGCTGGGCGGTTTCATGATCGTCACCCAGGCCATGACCACCGTGGTGCTGGGGTTATCGGTGTACATCCTGGGGCTCGTGTTCGGTAAGTCCGTGGGGTCGTTGATCGTGGACCGGTTCGGGGTTGGGCCGGGCGGTGTGAAGTACCTGACCGGCTACCGGGTGGTGGGCACCGCCATCATCATCGTGGCCGCACTGGTGGCCATGGCCCCGCGTTTCGCGGCAACCAACCTGGCGGCGTCGCTCCCGCTGCTCATTCTCTTCGCCACCCTGTCCGTGCTGGCGGGGTTCGGCAACGCCATCATGACCGCGTGGAACGCGGGGATCGGCGCGAAGGCGGGGACACCGATCACCCCCACGCTGACCAATTTCGCCGCGGGAACCCTGGCCCTGATCATCACAGTCCTGATTGCCCGCGGCATCTCCGACCCGGGCCCGTGGGTCTGGCCCGGCCAGTGGTGGCTCTACGCCGGTGGCATCCTGGGCATTATCCACGTTGCGGCATCCAGTGTGTTGCCCAGGCATTTCGGGGTGTTGGAGACCAGCTTGGGAATGGTGGCCGGCATGCTGATCTCGGCCCTGGTGCTGGACGTCATTGTGCCCACGCCCAACACCATTGTCACTCCGGTCACCATCATTGGCACCCTGGTGACCCTGGTGGGACTGGTGGTGGTTACTCTGCCGTGGAAGCTGCGTCGCCAGAACTGACGATCTTGACCGGTCCGAGACCGGAACCCAGAACCTCGATCACATCGCCGTGGTGCAACTGTGCGCCGCGGCGTTGTTCTTCCTTGCCGTTCACGATCACCACTCCGCCGGCAATCAATTCCTTTGCGTGGTTACCGTCCTCGGCCAAATTGGCCAGCTTCAGCGCTTGACCCAGCCGGATCATGGCATCGCGGATGGGGAGTTCTTCCGTGGTCTCATCACTCATGGGTTCATCTTCTCAGAACGTGCCGATGAGTGAGGCGTGACGAGAAAATTAGTTGCATGTCCAATGGTTTGTCGTTAGATTATCTGTGAGACACAGGTCACAGCGCCATGCCGCAACCATTCAGGAGAGCACCCATGACCCAGGTTCCGCACTTCATGTCCGGCCGTCGCGTAGAAGGCACGTCCGGTCGCTTCCAGGACGTCTACAACCCCGTGAAGGGCGAGGTCGCTGCGCAGGTGCCCCTGGCCTCCGCCGAGGAAGTGCAGGGTGCGATCGAATCCTCGCAGCAGGCCTTCGCGACATGGTCCGCCACCAATGCGCAGCGCCGCGCTCGTGTGCTGCTCAAGTGGGTTGATTTGATCAACGAGAACATGGACGAGTTGGCCACGCTGCTGTCCAACGAGCACGGCAAGACCTTCCCGGATGCCAAGGGCGACATCCAGCGAGGCGTTGAAGTGGTCGAGTTCGCCGCCGGGGCGCCACATCTGCTCAAGGGCGAATACTCGAGTGCTGCGGGCACCGGCATTGATGTCCACTCGCTGCGACAGCCCCTGGGTGTGGTCGCCGGTATCACGCCGTTCAACTTTCCGGCCATGATCCCGCTGTGGAAAGCCGGTATCGCCCTGGCTGCGGGTAACACCTTTGTCCTCAAGCCCTCGGAGCGGGATCCGTCCGTCCCTGTACGCCTGGCCGAGTTGGCCCTTGAGGCCGGTATGCCGGAGGGGGCCTTGAACGTGATCCACGGTGATAAGACAGCGGTGGACGCTTTGATCCAGGATCCGCGCGTGAAGGCCGTGGGTTTCGTCGGATCCACTGCGATCGCCCAGTCCATTTACCTGGACGCCGCCAGGCACAACAAGCGTGCCCAGTGCTTCGGCGGCGCCAAGAACCACATGGTCATCATGCCGGACGCGGACCTGGAGCAGGCCGCCGATGCCCTCATCGGTGCCGCATTCGGGTCCGCCGGTGAGAGGTGCATGGCGATTTCCGTGGCCGTTCCCGTGGGTGAGGCCACCGCGGACAAACTGGTGGCGCTGCTGCGCGAACGGATCGACAGGCTCACGATGGGTCCGTCGCTGGATGAGTCCTCGGACTTCGGCCCCGTGGTCGGCAAGGATGCCAAGGAGCGGATCGAGAGCTACATCGGGATCGGCGTGGACGAGGGCGCGCAGCTGCTCATCGACGGCCGCGGCGCCACCGTTGACGGTCACCCTCACGGCTTCTGGGTCGGTGCCACGCTGTTCGACCGCGTGAGCCCGGACATGCGCATTTACAAGGAAGAAATCTTCGGTCCAGTGCTGTGCATTGCCCGCGCCGCGGACTACGAGGAAGCACTGCGCCTGCCCAGCGAGCACGAGTACGGCAACGGCGTGGCCATCTTCACCCGCGACGGCGACACCGCCCGTGACTTCACCACCCGGGTGGAGGTCGGCATGGTCGGTGTGAACGTGCCGATCCCCGTGCCCATTGCCTACTACACCTTCGGCGGCTGGAAGGCCTCCGGCTTCGGCGATCTGAACCAGCACGGAACGGACGGGCTGAAGTTCTACACCAAGACCAAGACGGTCACCACGCGCTGGCCCTCCGGCGCCAAGGAAGGCGCAAGCTTCGTGATGCCCGAGGGCAGCTGAGCTCGCGCGGTTTCCCTGATGCCCGAACTCGAAGGAGAGTCATGAGTACTTCACCGACAGCCACCCCGCCGCGCGTTGCGTTCCTGGGGTTGGGTCACATGGGCGGGCCGATGGCCGTGAATCTGATCCGGGCAGGGGTTCCGGTGACGGGCTTCGACGTGGTCCCGGCGGCCCTCGACCTTGCCCGAGCCAACGGCATCACCGTGGCGGACAGTCCCCAGGAAACCGTGCGGGACGCGCAGGTGGTCATCACCATGTTCCCGTCCGGCCAGCACGTGAAGGCCGCCTACACCGGGGCCGACGGCGCTCCGGGCCTTCTCGCCGCGGCGCCGGCCGGTGCCACGTTCCTGGATTGTTCGACCATCAACATCTCCGAGGCCCAGGAGGTGGCGCAGCTGGCCAGGGAAGCCGGCTTCAGAGCCGCCGATGCGCCGGTGTCCGGTGGTGTGGTGGGCGCACAGGCCGGAACCCTCGCGTTCATGGTGGGCGCCCCGGACGAGGTCTTCCAGGAGATCCACCCGCTCCTGGACATCATGGGAGCCCGGATCGTGCACTGCGGGGACAACGGCATGGGTCAGGCCGCCAAGATCTGCAACAACATGATCCTGGGTGTCTCCATGGTGGCCGTGAGCGAAGCGTTCGTGCTTGCCGAGAAGCTGGGGCTCGAGCACCAGGCCATGTACGACGTGGTGTCCAAGGCCTCGGGTCAGTGCTGGGCGCTGACGACCAACTGCCCCGTGCCCGGACCGGTTCCCACCAGCCCGGCCAACAACGACTACCAGCCCGGCTTCGGCGGGGCGTTGATGTCCAAGGACCTCAACCTGGCTGTCACCGCAATGGAGCAGACGGGAGTGGCTGCACGGATGGGGCAGCTCGCGGCGGAAATCTACAACGAGTTCTCGGACGGCGAGGGTGCGCGCCAGGACTTCTCCGGGATCATCAACACCATTCGTGCGGACAGTCGCGGTAAGAAATAATTTCAGAGGGCCAAGTTATTACGGAGCCGTAGGTGCGTCCTCGAAGTCACCGGACCGGGCGCGGAAGCGGCTCAGAATGCTGATGAGGGAGTCCACCTCGTCGGGCTCGAAACCTGTCCGCAGGAACAGGTCCTGATTCAGGGCCTGCGTGGCCCGGGCCGCGGTCTTCTTCCCCTGGGCGGTCAGCACGATGGTCATGGCGCGGCGGTCCGTCTTGAGCGGCTCACGTTTGACCAGTCCGGCATCCTCCAACCGGTCCACCGCGTTGGTCACGGACGTGGGATGAACCTGCAGCAGGGCGCTGGCCCGCTTCATGAGCATTTGCTGTTCCCGCGTAAAGCTCAGCAGTGCAATGAGCTCGTAGCGGGCAAAGGTCAGCTTGAACGGCTTGAGCACCTGCTCGGCCTCGGCCAAAAGGATCTGCTGGACCCGCATGATGGCGGTGACGGCAGCCATGGGCCCCGAGGCTTCTTCCCAGCCGTTGCGCACCCAGTTGCGCTGGGCCTCGGCAATCGGGTCTTTCGTGAGCGTACGACTATTGGACATTGGACCATTCTATTCCGGGGTTGGGCAGACTCTGACTGTGGGAGGGGCAACGGCCGGTGGCACACGTGCGCCACCGGCCGTCGCTCGAGTTCTAGCGCGTCAGCGACAGGTCTTCTTCGCGGAATTCCGTACCGTAGCCCTCGGGGGCCTCGCCGGACTCGGAGCGTTGCACCTCCGCCTTGCGCAGCTCCACGCGGCGAATCTTGCCGGAGATCGTCTTGGGCAGTTCCAAGAACTCAATGCGGCGGATTCGTTTGTACGGGGGCAACTTGCTCAGGCAGAACTGCAGGATCTCGGCTGCCGTCTCCGCAGTGGGCTCGTAGCCGGAACTCAGAGTCACGAAGGCCTTGGGGATCGCCAGTCGCAGCTCGTCCGGGGCGGGTACGATGGCCGCCTCCAAGACCGCCGGGTGCTCGACCAAAACCGATTCCAGTTCGAACGGTGACACCTTGTAGTCGCTGGACTTGAAGACATCGTCCGCGCGACCCACGTACGTGAAAATGCCGTTCTCGTCCCGGGAGACCACGTCACCGGTGTGATACAGACCGTTGCGGAACACATTGTCGGTCTTGGCCTTGTCGCCGTAGTAGCCGCGCATCAGCCCGACCGGGCGGGGGTCCAATCGCAGACACAGCTCGCCCTCGTCCGCTTCTTCATCCGTCATGGGATCGATCAGCACCACGTCGAAACCGGGCAGGGGTACCCCCATGGAGCCGATCACAATGCGGCGGCCGGGGGTGTTGGCCACCTGCAGCGAGGACTCGGTCTGGCCGAAGCCGTCGCGGATCGTGCAACCCCACGCCCGGTGGACCTGCTCGATGACCTCGGCATTGAGGGGCTCACCGGCGGACACGGTCTTCTGGGGTGGGGTCTGCAGCAAGCTCAGATCGGCCTTGATGAGCATGCGCCACACGGTGGGCGGGGCGCACAGGCTGGTCACGCCCATCTTGTCCATCACGCCCATGAGGGAGGCGGCGTCGAACTTGCGGAAGTTGTACACGAAAATCGTGGCCTCCGCGATCCACGGGGCAAAGAAATTGGACCACGCGTGCTTGGCCCAACCGGGGGAGGCTACGTTCAGGTGGATGTCACCGGGCTCAAGCCCGATCCAGTACAGGGTGGACAGGTGACCCACCGGGTAGGACGTGTGCGTGTGCTCCACGAGTTTGGGTTTGGAGGTGGTGCCCGAGGTGAAATACAGCAGCAGGGTCTCATCCGCGTCCGTGGGGGAGTCCTGGGTCAGTTCGGTGGAGGCGTCATAGGCCTCGTTGTAGTTGAGGACCGTGCGGCCACCGGCATCCGGGGATTCGATGTGGTCGTCCGGTGTGTAGGCCCCGGGCACATAGATCACGGAGTAGTCGCCGGCCACGGGTGCGAACTTGGGGGCATCCTGCATACCAACGATGGCCCATTTGGCTTCCGCGCGGGTGACTCGGTCCTCGAGGTCGGCCGGCCCCATTTGCGTGGTCGTGGGCACCATGACGGCCTCGAGCTTGATGCACGCAAGCATGGCCTCCCACAGCTCCACCTGGTTGTTGAGCATCAGGATCACGCGGTCACCGCGCTGCACGCCCTGCTCGCGCAGCCAATTGGCCACCTTATTAGAATCGCGGCTGAGCTCGCCGAAGGTCCGGCGCAGCTCCGAGCCGTCCTCCTCGAGAATGATCAGCGCGTCCTGATCCTTGCGCTCGTCAGATGCGGCCACGTGATCGAACCAATCGAAGCCGAAGTTGAAATGATCGAAACGCGGCCACTCAAATTCCTCGCGGGCGCGCTGCCAATCCTGTTGAAGCGACACCAGGTGGTCACGGGCGGAGCGAAATTCGTTCGTCACGGTCATGGCTTTCGGGTCCTCCTAGATGTGCGGTCGTGATCCTGGCGGGCCGTGCGCACCGACCGGTGGCAGCGGCGTCGAACGTCCCTTGGTAAGAAAGTGTGACTCACGACACCACAAATATACTTGGAAGGCCTATAGTTGGAAAGACCACAATCGGAATACCGAGAAACTTGAGGACCACGATCATGACCAGCGCGACCCTCTCCCACTCCGGTGAGGCACCACAGAGCCCGTTGCCGGACGTAGACCTTCTGCACGTGGAATACCTTCTCGATCCCGCCGAACGTGACCGCCTGGCCGTGATCAAGGACCACCTGCAGACCCACGTGCGCAAGCAGACCATCGACCCGTGGAACCGTGAGCACCTGCCCACCGAGCTGCTGCCCGCCCTGGCGGACCTGGGACTCGGCAACTTGTTCCTGGACGGCTCGTCGCGGTTGTTCCAGGGCCTGGTGCACTCGCAGATCGCCCGCGCCGATGTCTCGTTGTCCGCTCTGATCGGCATCCACAATGAACTGATCGTGGGCACGATTGCGGAGCTGGGTTCGGAGAAACACAAGGCCCAGTGGCTGCCCGCCCTGTCGCAACTCACGCAACTGGGTGCCTTCTGCCTGACCGAGCCGACCCATGGCTCGGACATTGCCGGCGGCCTGGCCACCACGGCCACCTTTGATGGCGACGAATGGGTCATCCGGGGAGAAAAGCGCTGGATCGGCGCCGGCACCGTGGCCGCCATCGCCCTGGTCTGGGCTCGTGACACCGCGGACGGTGTGATCAAGTGCTTTGCCGTGGACACCACCCATCCCGGGTATTCGGCCACCAAGATCGTCAACAAAATGGGGTTGCGCATCATGCAGAATGCGGACGTCGTGCTCAATGAGGTCCGCGTGCCGCGCAGCGCGCTGCTGCCCGGAGCCATTGGTTTCGACGCCGCCAACGCCCTGCTCAAGGATTCCCGCGCGTGGGTGGGGTGGCAGGCCGTGGGTGCCCAGCAGGCCGTTCTGGACATTCTGCGCGACTATTCCCTGGAACGCATGCAGTTCGGTAAGCCGCTCGCGAGCTTCCAGATCATCCAGCAAACCATGGCGGAGATCGCGGGCAACCTGGCCGCGAGCTCCGCAATGATGGTCCAGATGGCACGCCTGCAGGAGACCGGCGAGCTGGAGATGATGCACGCGGCCATCGCCAAATCCACCGCCACGCGTCTGGGCCGGCAATCCGCGCTGCTGGCCCGCGATGCACTGGGCGGCAACGGCCTGTTGAGCGATTACGAAATTTCCAAGGTGCTGGGCGATCTGGAAGCCATCTACACCTACGAGGGCAGCTACCACATCAACTCACTCATTGTGTCCCGCGCGCTGACCGGTGTCTCCGCCTTCGTCTGAGTCCGCACCACCGATCACCACGACGACCCGCCTGACTCGCCCCGGAGCCCACGAGTTAGGCGAGTTTTCCGCCTAATGGCTACCCTGGAACCGAGACGTCGTATTGGACGTCTCATTCGTGGTGCCTCGCGCACGTGAGCCGCCCCGCGGCGGCGTCGTCAGCGGCGCCCCCAAGCACCACCCAACGGATTCCACGCGCGCGGCCGCAGCCAGCGGTCGGGCGAGAAACGGATGTGAGAACGCATGGCTGCCAAATCCACCCTGGACAATGTCATTTCCTTGGCCAAGCGCCGAGGCTTTGTCTTTCAGGCGGGTGAAATTTACGGCGGTTCTCGCTCCGCATGGGATTACGGACCCCTGGGCGCGGAACTGAAGGAGAACATCAAGCGCGAGTGGTGGCAGACCTTTGTGCGCGGCCGCGCCGACATGGTGGGGCTGGACTCCTCGATCATCCTGCCCTCGGCCGTGTGGGAGGCCTCCGGCCACGTGGAAACCTTCACCGATCCGCTGGTCGAATCGCTGCACACCCACAAGCGTTACCGCGCCGATCACCTGCTTGAGGCCCACGAGGCCAAGCACGGTCACCCGCCGGTCAACGGCCTGGCGGACGTGAAGGATCCGGAGACCGGCCAGGACGGCAAATGGACCGAGCCGCAGCAGTTCTCCGGCCTCATGAAAACCTTCCTGGGCCCCGTGGACAATGAAGAGGGCAAGCACTACCTGCGCCCGGAAACCGCGCAGGGCATTTTCGTGAACTTCCTGAACGTGCTCAACGCATCGCGTAAGAAGCCGCCGTTCGGTATCGGCCAGATCGGCAAGGCGTTCCGCAACGAAATCACCCCGGGTAACTTCATCTTCCGCACGCGTGAGTTCGAGCAGATGGAGATCGAATACTTCATCCACCCGGACCAGGCAGCCACCTACTTCGACGAGTGGGTCGAGGCGTGCTGGGACTGGTTCGTGGACCTCGGTGTGAACCCGGACAACATGCGCCGCTACGACGTTCCCGCCGATGAGCGCGCGCACTACTCGGACGGCACCATTGACATCGAGTACCGCTTTGGTTTCCAGGGCTCCGAGTGGGGCGAGCTCATGGGTGTGGCCAACCGGACGGACTTCGACCTGAACAACCACACCGAACACTCCGGCGACAAGATGCAGTACTTCGATCAGGCCTCGGGCGAGCGCTACACCCCGTACGTGATCGAGCCGTCCTTCGGGCTGACCCGCTCCATGATGGCGTTCCTGGTGGACGCGTACGTGGAGGACGAAGCCCCCAACACCAAGGGCGGCGTGGACAAGCGCACCGTGCTCAGGCTCGACCCGCGCCTGGCTCCGGTCAAGGCGGCCGTGCTGCCGCTGTCCAAGAAGGACGACCTCAAGCCGGCCGCGGAGAACCTCGCGGCCGAGCTGCGCCGCCGTTGGAACATCGACTACGACGACGCCGGCGCCATTGGCCGCCGCTACCGCCGCCAGGACGAGATCGGCACCCCGTTCTGCGTGACCGTGGACTTCGACACCCTCGAGGACCAGGCCGTGACCATCCGTTCGCGCGACGAAATGACGCAGGAGCGCGTGGGCCTGGATCGCGTGAGCGCCTACCTCGCCGAGCGTCTCGAGAAGTAAGGACCGCATGAGCATCGAGTACCGTCCGTGGCGCGAAGACGACGACCTCCGTCTCCTGGAGGTCTGGCCCGACGCGCCGTCGGCCCCGGCCCGAGCCTTCCGCGCCCGTTTGGGCGCCAATGAGGGCACCGCTTTCTCCCGCACACTGGTGGCCATCGATTCCGGTGTGCCCGTGGCGGCCGGGGTCGTGTACGAATCCCCGTGGCACCCGCAGCGACAGTGGGCCTACGTGGAAGTGGCGCCGGATCGCCAACGCGAAGGCCTTGGCCGCGAGCTCGTGGCACGGTTACGAGCGGAAGCCGAGCGAGCGCCGTCGGGCGTCAGTGCCCTGCGCACCCGCGTGACCCCCGGGTCCGCGGGGGAGCACTTCGCGCAGGCCCAAGGCTTGCGGCCCGCGATGCGCTCGCGAGTGATTCGCGTGGCCGCCGGCGCGCTGCCGATGCCCACGCTGGGGCAGAACGCGGACGGAACTCCCGCTCAGGCCGTGGCGGACCTCGCGACGGGTTCCGTGGAACTCATCCGCGCCGTGTGGGATTTCTACCGATCCGTGCATGAGTGGGATCCCGTGGGCGAGATCGGCATTGGTGCCGTCAATCAGCAGTTGCTCTCGGACAAGGCCGGTGCCTTCGGTGCCGTGGTGCTGCGCGACGGCACGGCGGCTGCCGGCGGCAAGGACCCCATTTCGGCCTTCGCCGTGAGCTACCGCCCCTTCGACCCGCACAATCCGGATCAGGAACCGGCCGAATTCGAGGCCGCTGACGTGCTGCTGGGTTATGTGCCCGGGACTGCGGCCAGCGAGGCGGAAACCGGCGAGGCCGTGGAGAAGCTGCTGGCCCTCCTGGTCAACGACTACCCGGTGGAACTCGAAGTGGACGATTCCATGGCCTCGCTGGTCGCCGTGGTGGACAACCTGCTCGAGGCCGGTGTGGCGCACGTGGTCGCGGAAACGGTGACGCTGGTCGACTAATCGTCTTCCGGGACGGACCAGTGTGATTCAGCTGCGGTGGCGTTTAACCACCGGGTGGCCGTCAATGGTATGACGTTCTATGACGAAAGGACGGCCATGTCATTACACACGGTGCACTCGGAGGCCAAACCGCCCATGACCGGGCGGCTCAGACTGATCGCCACGGTGGCCACGTTCGGCGGGCTGCTGTTCGGCTACGACACCGGCGTGATCAACGGTGCGCTGCCGTCCATGGTGGAGGACCTGCAACTCACTCCGTTCCTGGAGGGTCTGGTCGCGTCCATCCTGCCCTTCGGTGCGGCGTGGGGTGCGGCGTTCGGTGGCAAACTGGCGGACCACTTCGGTCGCCGCAGGGTCCTGTTGTTTCTGGCGGTCATCTTTGTGATCGCGACCATCGGGTGTGGAACAGCGCCGACCGTCACTGTCCTTGTCGCGTTCCGCTGCATCCTGGGCCTGGCGGTCGGGGCGGCCTCCGTCATTGTGCCCGTATTCCTGGCTGAGCTCGCGCCGGCGCATCTGCGTGGCCGGGTGGTGGCCCAGAACGAGCTCATGATCGTGGGTGGGCAGGCTCTCGCGTTCGTGTTCAACGCCGGCCTGGCCACCGCGTTCGCTCACGTTCCCCACGTGTGGCGTTACATGCTGGTGCTCGCCACGGCCCCCGCGTTGATCCTGTGGGTGGGCATGATCATTGTGCCGGAATCCCCGCGCTGGCTGGCCCGTAACGGTTCTGTGGACCGCATGTTCGACGTGCTCCGCCGGATTCGCGAAGAGGCGTATGACCCGGGCGAGGGTCAGACCGTGCTCCGGTTGGCGAAAGAGGACGAGAACCGCCCCGCCGCGCGGATCACGGACCTGGTGCGCGTGCCGTGGATCCGGCGGATTTTCATCCTGGGCGCATCCATGGCCGTCATCAACCAAATCTCCGGCATCAACGCCATTCAGTACTACGGCGTGAGCGTGCTCCAGGACGTGGGTTTCGGCGGCAACGGTGCCTTCTACGCCAACATCATCCCCGGCGTGGTGGGTGTGCTGGCCGTGGGGCTGGCCATGTACCTGCTCAAATATGTGGGCCGCCGGAAACTGTTGCTGACCGGGTTGGTGGGCACAACGACGTCGTTGACCGCCTTTGCGCTGTCCTACCTGCTGATTCCCGACACCAACCCGGCGCGGGCGTGGGTCATTCTGACGTGCATTGTGGTGTTCGTGGGGTTCATGCAATGCTGCATCGGCACCGTGACGTGGCTGTACATGTCCGAGATTTTCCCACTGAATGTGCGCGGCGTGGGTATGGGTGTGTGTGCGTGGATCCTGTGGATGATGACGTTCGTGGTGGGTCTGACGTTCCCGATCCTCACCGACTCGTTGGGCGTGGCCTATACGATCCTGATTTTCGTGGTCCTCCAGGTCATTGCGCTGGTGTGGGTGTACCGGGTGGCTCCGGAGACCAAGGACAAGACCCTGGAGGAGCTGGAACATTATTTCCGCACCGGGTAGTGGACAATGGTTTGTCAGCCCCGTCCGCCGTACCCCGGTGCCCATGCCATGTGAGGAATCCGCCCGTGTCCTGTGAGCTCAGCGAAACCGCTACGCCGGAAGACTTCGCGCGCCCGCGCTGGGTCGCTCAGCCGGACGTCCGCGAGCGAGCGCAGCGCTTGAGCCAGAAGTTCGAAGAGGCCTACGGCCGCGCGCCGGTGGGCGTGTGGGCGGCGCCCGGCCGAGCCAATCTCATGGGCGAGTACGTGGATTTCTCCGGCGGCATGTGCCTCCCGTTCGCCCATCAGTACGTCACGTTGACCGCCGCGGCACCTCGCGAAGACGGTGTGCTCAACGCGCAGTCCATGCAGGACGCGGACGAGTCCGTGGCCGATGGCCGCCCGCAATCCACCCGCATCGAAGACATTGCCCCCGGGGCCATCCCGGGTTGGTTCGGGTACGTGGCCGGTGTTGCCTGGGGGATGAACCGGGTGGCGCGCGGCGAGTCCGCGCACCCGGTGGCGGTGACCGAGCTCGAACTGGCCGCCGATTTCGGGGCGGACCTCATGGTCGACTCCACGGTGCCGATCGGGGCCGGGTTGGCCTCGTCCGCCGCTCTCGAGTGCTCCGTGGCGCTCGCGCTGTTCTCACTGAACACCGGCCAGGATCACCCGGACGACCCCCAGCGCCGCGCCCTCGCCCGCTCCTGCATAGAGGCGGAGAACCACATTGTGGGCGCCAACACGGGTGGCCTGGACCAGACGGCGTCCCTGCGCTCCCACGCGGGGGAAATCCTGGCGCTGGACTGCCGCGATTTCGACGTGGCACGCTTGCCCGCCGATCCCGCCCTCGCCGGCCTCACCTGGCTGGCTGTCGACACCCGGGCACCGCACAAGCTCGCGGACGGTCAGTACAGCTCCCGCCGCGCCGAGTGCGAGGCCGCCGCCGCGGTCCTGGGCCTGCCCACCTTGCGTGATGCGCTTCCCGAGGCCCCCACGCCCGACGACGCCGCCGCCGTCCTCGCGCGCTTCGATCACCTTCTCGACGCGGGCGCGGAGCTCACCGAGGACCGTGCGAAGACCCGGCTGCGGTTACGGCACTCGATGACCGAGATGGTTCGTTCGGTGCAGATCGCCCACGAGATGCGCAGCGACGTGCCGGACTGGTCGCGTGTGGGTCACTTGCTGGTGGAAGGTCACGAGTCCATGCGCGATGACTGTCAGGTCACCGTGCCGGAGCTCGATGCCGCGGTGGACGGCTGTCTGAGCGCGGGTGCGCTGGGCGCCAAGGTGGTCGGCGGTGGATTCGGCGGGTCCGTGATTGCCCTGGTGCCGTTGGAGTCCGTGGAAAGGCTGGCCGCCGCCGTGCAGTTGTGCTTTACCCGCAACGGGTTCCGGGAACCGCTGTTCCTGACCCTGCAACCGTCCGAAGCGGGCCGCAGGATCCTCTGAAGCGCCCGCGTCCCATGACACGACCCCGCCGCTGAACATTTAGGGCAGAGGTTGGCCAGAATGAGGCGAGAAACAACGCGATCCTCTGCCATGAATGTCACTCACCCCTAGGAGCCACCCGTGTTCGCAGCGGCCAGTGCCACCCGACGACTCAAGCGCGGACTCGCGGCCCGCGACTCCGGGGACACGGCAGCGGCCAGGGAGGCCCTCGAGGCCGCCCTGCGTACCGCGCGCCTGGGTGAGGTGTGGTTGGTGGCCGGCGATGCGGCGGCGTCGTTGGGGGACCTGGCCCGGGACACCGGCGACTTACCGGGTGCCGAACACCATTACCGGCTGGCCGCGACCCAGTACCGGCGAGCTCCGCGTTCGGCTCGTTCCGTGGGCGGACGCGTGCGGTGCCTGGAGAATCTGGGCGATGTCCTGCTGTTGGCGGGGCGCCCGTGGGATGCCTATCGCGAGTTCCAGGAGGGAGCCACAGCGGCCGGGGTGGACCCCTCGCGGCCCACGAGCACCGGAGCCGGTGTGGAGTTCGTCTCACGCGAGGACCTGCGGTGGACCTCCCACCTGGCCACGGCCGCACAGGCTGCCGGCCGGCGCAGGCTGGCCAACGACCACTACGACAAGGTCCTCGCCGGTTGCGAGCTGCGCGGAGACGTTGCCGGTCAGATCCTGTGCTGGAGGGGCCTCGCGTCGCTCTCCGAGGACATGATGGCCTGGAACGACGCCGCTCACGCCCTCTACAACGCCAGTAACCTCTACCCCGCGCTGCCGGCACCGGAGGCGCACACGCGCGAGTGGGTGCAGTGCCTGCGTGATCTGGGGGCCGTGTACAAGACCCTCGGCCGCCGCGACGAACAGGTGAGGGCATTCAAGCTCGCGGTGCGCCTGGAACACGTGGACAGCTCGGCGCGGCAGCGCGAACAATGAGACAATGGCGCACGATGAGCACCACGAACATTGAGACCGCGGACCGGGAGCCGGCCGTGTTGAACCTGAAACCCTTGCAGTTGGGACCGTTGACCATTGACGTGCCCGTGGTTCTGGCACCCATGGCGGGGGTGACCAACAAGTCCTTCCGCACGCTGTGCCGCGAGTACGGCGGGGGACTGTACGTCACGGAAATGGTCACCGCGCGGGCCCTGGTCGAACGCCGCCCGGAGTCGCTGCGGATCATCCACCACGACCCGGATGAGACCCCGCGTTCGATCCAGATCTACGGTGTGGACGCGGTCAATGTGGGCAAGGCCGTGCGCATGGTCGCGCAGGAGGATCGCGCGGACCACGTTGATTTGAACTTCGGCTGCCCGGTGCCCAAGGTCACCAAACGCGGCGGCGGTTCCGCTCTGCCGTGGAAGACGGACCTGTTCCGGGCAATCATTCGCACGGCGGTCCGGGAGGCCTCCGAGGCGAATATTCCGGTGACCATCAAGATGCGGATCGGCATCGACGACGAGCACCAGACCTACCTGGATGCGGGCCGCATGGCACGTGACGAGGGCGTGGCCGCCGTGGCTCTGCATGGCCGCACCCTGCAGCAGCACTACTCCGGTAAGGCCGATTGGGCGTCGATCGCCCGGCTGCGCGAGGCGCTCCCGGACATCCCCGTGCTCGGTAACGGTGACATCTTCTCCGCCGAGGACGCGGTGCGGATGGTTGAGCAGACGGGTGTGGACGGGGTGGTGGTGGGCCGCGGTTGCCAGGGCCGCCCGTGGCTGTTCGGCGACCTGCAGGCGGCCTTCGAGGGCAGCCCCAAGCGCTACAGGCCCGGGGTCCGCAAGGTCGCGGACACTTTGTACCGGCACGCCGAGTTGCTCGCCGAGGAGTTCGGTGACGAGGCCAAGGGGTGCCGCGAAATTCGCAAGCACGTGCCCTGGTACTTCAAGGGATACCCGGTGGGCGGCGAACTGCGCGCGCACATGGCGCAGGTGCCCAGCCTGGCCCGACTGCGTGAACTGCTCGACCAGCTCGACCTGGATCTGCCGTACCCGGGTCAGGACGTGGAAGGCCCTCGTGGCCGCGCTGGCAACCCCCGTAAACCCCACCTCCCGGACGGCTGGTTGGACTCCCGCATCCTGGGCGACGCCGAACGTCTGGGACTGGTGCACGCCGAACTCGATGTCTCCGGAGGCTGACCGATTGCACACCCCTGACCGTTTGGGCATCCTGCCCGCCGGATACGCCTACGAGGACGCCGAACGGTACGTGGCCGAGAACCACCACAACCGGCACCGCTCCCACTTCGAACGTGACCGTGCGCGTGTGCTGCACAGCTCCGCTCTCCGGCGGTTGGCGGCCAAGACCCAGGTGGTCGCCCCCAGCACGGATGACTTTGTCCGCAACCGCCTGACCCACTCCCTGGAAGTCGCCCAGATCGGACGCGAACTGGGCAAGGCTCTGGGGTGCGATCCCGACGTGGTGGATGCCGCGTGCCTGTCTCACGACCTGGGGCACCCGCCCTTCGGGCACAACGGTGAAACGGCGCTCGCGGCCATGACCCGGGAGATCGGCGGTTTCGAGGGCAACGCTCAGACGTTGCGATTGCTGGTGCGCCTGGAACCCAAGATCGTCAGCGGGGACGGTCACCCGGCGGGCCTGAATCTCACGCGCGCCACCCTGGACGCCACGTGCAAGTACCCGTGGAGCGCCACGGACGCGCCACCTCGCCCGGACGGGAAACCCAATCGGAAATTCGGGGTGTACCAGGACGATCTGCCGGTGTTCCGCTGGATGCGAGAAGGGGCCGTGGCGGGCCGCAAATGCTTGGAAGCCCAGGTCATGGACCTGGCCGACGACATTTCCTACAGCGTGCACGACGTGGAGGATGCAATTGCCTCCAACGCCTTGCAACTGGGTCAGCTCGCGGACCCCGTTGCGCGAGCTCGCGTCATTGAATGGACCCAGCGCTGGTACCTTCCCCAGGCCACGGCGGAGGAACTGGACGCCGCCCTGCGCCGGTTGGAGGACTCCCCGGTGTGGATTCCGCTGATGAACGGTTCCCGCAAGGACCTGGCGCGGCTCAAGAACATGACGAGCCAGTTGATCGGCCGGTTCGCCATGTCCGCGGTGGAGGCCACGCGTGACGTGGCCGGCGACGGGCAGCTGACCCGGTACGGCGCACAGCTCGTGGTGCCGCATGAGACGGGCCTGGAGATCGCCGTGCTCAAGGGCATCGCTACGGCGTTCGTGATGACGGTGCGTGCTGCGCAGCCGCTGTATGAGAACCAGAACGAGATCCTGACCATCCTGGTCGATGCGCTCATGGAAACCGACGGCCGCTTCCTCTCCCCGGAATTCACGGGGGATTGGCGCGAGATCGGTGATGGACCCGGAACGGAGGCGGCGCGGCTGCGGCTGGTCGTCGATCAGGTCGCGTGCCTCACCGACACGTCAGCGGTTGCACTCCACGACAGGATCCGCGGTGCCAACTGGCGCACCGGTGACAAACCCCTCTGGTGAGGCTCATCTCATTCAATGGGATTGTGGCCGGGGCAACACCGGCGTGCGATTAGTATCACTGTGATCTGTCGCCCTATCAGAAGAGATTCCTCGTGAGCTCCACAGCCTCCTCACCCCGCGCCGGCACCACGTCCGGCAAGGGCCTCATCCTTAAATCCCCCCTGTGGGTCGCGCCCCTGTGTTGGATCGCGGTTCTGCTGGACGGCTTCGACGCCGTGGTCCTCGGTGCGGTCATGCCCACCCTGCTGGAGGACAAAGCCTTCGACATGACCACCGGCGAAGGCACCGCCGTGGCCACCGCCGGTTTGTTCGGCATGATGATCGGCGCGCTCGGCATGGGGTGGCTCACCGACCGCTTGGGCCGCCGCAAAATGCTGATCGGCGCCGTGGTCATCTTCTCCGCCCTGACCTTTGCCGCGGCCTTCGCTCCCACCGTGCTGTGGTTCGGTGTGCTGCGCTTCCTGGCCGGTCTGGGATTGGGCGGTTGCCTGCCCACCGGCATCTCCATGGTCAATGAATTCGCCCGGAAGGGCCGCGGCTCCAACGCCACCACCGTGATGATGACCGGCTACCACGTGGGCGCCGTACTCACCGCGGCCCTGGCCATCTGGGTCCTCATGCAGTTCTCGTGGCACACCATGTTCATCGTGGGTGCGTTGCCCGCCCTGATCCTGGTCCCGCTCATGTACTTCTTCCTTCCCGAGTCACCGTCCTACCTGGCGGCCAGGGGCGATTACGACGCCGCTCGCGCGGTTGCCGCGCATTACAACGTGGAACTCGAACTCCCCAACGCCGCGAACGCCACGCGTGTGGCCGGAGCGGACCGTGCGGCGTCGTCGACCGCGGGTGGCGAGAATGCCAAGCCCGCGAAGCAGGGCGCGGCGTTGCTGCTGAGCGGCACGTACGCGCGGAACTCGACGTTCATCTGGACCGCGTCCTTCATGGGTCTGCTGCTGGTGTACGGCCTGAACACGTGGCTGCCGCAGATCATGCGCGCCGCGGATTACGACCTGGGCAACGCGCTGGGTTTCCTGTTGATCCTGAACGTGGGTGCCGTGCTGGGCCTGTGGATCGGCGGGCGCGTGGCTGATCGCATCACCCCGCGAGTGGCGGGCATCCTGTGGTTCGCGGCGTCGGCCGTGCTGCTGGCGGCCCTTGCCATCAAGCTGCCGGTGTTCGGTATTTACATCATGGTGTTCCTGACCGGTTGCTTCGTGTTCTCCTCGCAGGTGCTCGTGTATGCGTTCACCGCCGCCAACCACCCGCCGCAGGTCCGCGCCACGGCGCTGGGCATGTCCGCCGGCGTGGGCCGACTGGGCGCGATCAGCGGACCCATTCTGGGCGGCACGCTGCTGACCGCGGGTCTGGCCTACCCGTGGGGCTTCTTTGCCTTTGCCCTGGTGGGTGCGCTCGGTGGCGCCTCCATGCTGGGGACCAAGACCGTGGATCCGGTCGACAAGCGGGTCGTGATCGATCCCGAGGAGTCTCCCGCGCGCTAGGTTCCGCGTGCTCCGCGACTGATCAGAGCGGCGTCGTCCCGACGGGCGACGCCGCTCTCTCGCGTCCGGGCTGCACAGACCCGCGCCGCGGTCTGGCGAGTTTGACGCGTTGCCTAGGATGAGAGGCGTGGCGGGACTGATCAGACGAGAAGACATAGACGAGGTGCGCTCACGCACCGACCTCAAGGAAATCGTCGACCAGTACGTGACCCTCAAGCCCGCCGGCATTGGTTCCTACAAGGGCCTGTGCCCGTTCCACGACGAGCGCACGCCGTCCTTCCACGTGCGCCCGCACATGGGTACTTACCACTGCTTCGGCTGCGACGAATCCGGTGACGTGATCGCGTTCCTCATGGAAATGGATCACACGCCGTTCACCGAAACGGTGGAACGGCTGGCCGGGCGCATCGGCTACGAGCTGCGTTACGAGCAGGGCTCGGGGCCCAAGCGCGAAGAAGTGGGGCGCCGGCAGCGGCTCCTGGACGCCCATAAGATCGCCGCGGAATTCTTCCAGCGCCACCTCTACACCCGGCAGGCCACGGCCGCCCAACAGTTCTTGGGCGAACGCGGTTTCGACGACGACGCCGCGCGCACCTATGGCATTGGTTACGCACCCAAGGGCTGGTCCAACCTGCTCAAACACCTGCGGGACCGGGGTTTCACGGACCAGGAACTCAAGCTCACGGGCATGTTCTCGGAGGGCAATCGGGGTCTCTACGACCGGTTCCGTGGCCGGTTGATCTGGCCCATTCACGCGGTGGCCGGTGAGGTCATCGGCTTCGGCGCGCGCAGGCTCTACGAGGACGACCAGGGGCCCAAGTACCTCAACACCCCCGAGACTCAGCTCTACAAGAAGTCTCAGGTGCTGTACGGCATCAACCTGGCCAAGCGGGCGATCGCCAAGGGCAAGCAGGTGGTGGTGGTCGAGGGCTACACGGACGTCATGGCCTGCCATTTGGCCGGTGTCGAGACCGCGGTGGCCACGTGCGGTACCGCTTTCGGGGCGGAGCACATCAAAATCGTGCGCCGTTTCCTCTCCGACGATTCCGCCGGGGGAGAGGTCATCTTCACCTTCGACGGCGACGCCGCCGGACAGAAAGCCGCGCTGCGCGCCTTCCAGGAGGACCAGCGGTTCGTGGCGCAGACCTACGTGGCCGTGGGACCAAACGGCATGGACCCGTGCGACCTGCGGCTGACCCGCGGCGACGCCGCCGTGCGGGACCTGGTCAGTACCCGGACCCCGTTGTTCGAATTCGCCTTGAAGGCGACCATTCGCGACTACGACGTGAACAGTCTGGAAGGGCGACTGCGGGCCATGCGGGCGTGCGCGCCCATCGTGGCGCAGATCCGCGACTCGTCCCTGCGCCCGGCGTATGCCCGGGAGCTGTCCGGGTGGCTGGGCATCGAGACCGATGAGGTGATGCGGGCGGTGGCGGCCGCGACCAAGCGGGGCTCGACATCGCAGCGGCTAGGGCAGCAACAGCGGACACCGCAACACCACGACTCGCAACAGTTCTCGGCGGTTCGTGATGGGTCAGGGCGAGCTCGAAGCGACGGCGAGCGTCAAGGACATCCCCGCGGGGATTCTCAAGAGCAGGAACGTCCGGCGGAGGTTCAGCTGCCCAATCCCCGTGAGCCCGTGGCCAGGATGGAACGCGAAGCGCTGGAGGTCGTTCTGCAGGTTCCGGATCTGGTACCCGAGGCGTACTGGGGTCATTTCGACTCCGCCGTGATGCGCTACCCGGTGCACCAAGCGCTCCACGACTCGATCGTTGCCGCGCGGCCCGAGTACGACGTCAACGACCCACGCGGCGGCCGCGGCTGGCTGGAGCACGTGCGCGGGCAACTGCCCGAACCGCTGCACGGTTACCTGGCGCAGCTGTCGGTGACCCCGCTGCCCGCCTCCTCCGAACAGCAGGTCCGCAACTACGCCGTGGGTGTGCTGACCAGCCTGGTGGAAATGCACATCAACCGCGCCAAGTCGGACAAGCTCGCGCACCTGAACCGCGCCGATCCGCAGCGGGAATCCGCCCTGTACCAGCAGCTGCAACGTGAGCTGTTGGACCTGGAGATGCAGCGGCGGAGCCTGCTGGGTAACTGAGGTGCACGTGTTGGCGGGCTGGATCCTGTTGACTCATGTCAAGATGCCCGCGTGGATTGAGTCGTTGACTCATCTGGTTTTGCCCGCTTCGGTGATCCCATCTTGCGTCGGCTGAGGTAGACGGCGTTGGTCTTGGCTCGTTGCTGGAGGAGTCCTCTGCGGCGGGCGAGGTCGATGAGGTTGGCTTGGAGGTCAGTGATTTGGTGACGCAGCGCGAGGA
>NZ_BAABLN010000015.1:0-38585 GCF_039544365.1 Kocuria gwangalliensis
CCGCCCCGCCGCGTGAGCTACGCGGACATTTCACCTGAGGCAAGCACGAACACCATCCGGACATCTTGACATGAGGCAAGACGTCGGTACGTCGGCCAGGGGCGGTTCCTCAGAGTTCAAGTACCCGCGCGTGGATCACCGAGCGGTGATGGAGTGCGGTGCGCAGGGCGCGGTGGACTCCGTCCTCAAGGTAAAGCGTGCCGTTCCAGGAGACGACATGCGGGAAGAGGTCGCCGAAAAATGTGGAGTCGGCGTCCAGGAGCTTGGACAGATCCAGCATGGACTGAGTGGTGACCAGATCGGTCAGCCGCACTTGCTTGGGTGGGATCTTTGACCAGTCAGCGGGTGTGACCAGGCCGTGTTCGGGATAGGGGCGTGAATCACCCACGGCCTTGAAAATCATGGGTTCAGCCTAGTGTGTTGCACCCTTGTGATTGCGTCGTGGGGTGCGACGGGGGGCGTGTTACGAAACCACACTCAAAACTGGTCGGGTCGAGGGCAGCTGAACGGGGCGGAGGTTCTGATCGAACTGGGCACCCAGGCCGCGCTGGATGAACAGGACGGTGGCGTCCATCCGAGACTTCTGAGCGCGCGTGCTTTCGGCCCCGTGGCTGCGGTCCGCGGTGGATGCGAGGGAGCCGTGCACCAACTGCGTGAGCTGGGCCGGATCGGTGCGGGGAAGGTAACCCTCGGACATGGCGCGTTCCAGAATACCCACCAGGACGCCTCGCAGCTTGCCCACATGCTTGCCGAGCTTGGCGAAATCTTCGGGCGCCAGCACGGTCTTCATGGCCTCCCCAGGGGGGAGGTGGCGGCGGCTCATGTCCTCGAGCTGCGCCCGCACGTAGGTTCCCAATTGGTCAATGGGGTTCTCGGTCTCCGCGAGGTCCCGCTCCAGGTCCGCCACGAACCGTCCGGTCTCATCCAGGGCGTAGGCGACCAGTAGTTCACCCATGTCCGCGAAGTAGTTGTAGACGGCCGTGCGCCCCACGCCCGCGGTCTTGGCCACCTGGGTCATCGTGAGGTCGGTGAGCCCCTGCGTGTAGAGAAGCTGCCCGAATGCGGTGAGAATGGCGCGCTGGGTGCGCTCGCGTTGGGCTGCGTTGCTGGAAGCTGAAATGCGGGGCATGTTGACACCTTATCTGATTCCGTCAGTAAATCCGGGGGCGTGCTGACTGAGGCGGGTGACGTTCTGTCAGTACATTCAACGGCACGGGGTGGTAGATGTAATCCAGGCGCAGCGATCTCACCGAGACCTTTCAGGAAATGTCCCGCTCATGCCCCGAATACGACGACGCCGCGCTCACCGGACCCAGCGTGGGGAACCGGCGCGCGCGGCGTCGTCGGGCGGGCAACTCAGGATTCAGCGGCGAACCCGCCCTGCCACAGCGATTCGAACGGGAGGCGTGAATCGAGGCGGTGGCGAATACCGGCGGAGACGAAGGCCTTGGCCGTGCGCGCGGCGTCGATCTCGGACGCACCCTTGGCCAGTTCGGCAGCCACGGCGGCGGCCAATGAGCAGCCGGCTCCCGAAACCGGGACCTCGCCGACCTTGGGCTCGCTGAGCACCTCGAGCTCGGAGCCGTCATAGAAGACGTCCACGGCGTCCGGACCGGACAGGCGTACCCCGCCCTTGGCCAGCACCGTGGCACCGGAGGAGTCGTGGATGCGCTTGGCGGCCTCCTTGAGGTCCGCCACGTTGTCGATCGAGTCCATGCCCGACAGTGACAACGACTCGAAGTGATTGGGCGTCACGAACGTGGCCAGCGGCAGCACTTCGGCCTTGAGGGCCTGGTCGGTGTCCAGGGCTGCGCCGGGCTCCTGGCCTTTACAGATCAGCACGGGATCCAGGACCAAGTGACGCGGCTTGAGGTCGGTCATGGCCTGGGCCACCGTGTGGATCGTGGCGGGTGAACCCAGCATGCCGATCTTGACGGCGTCCAGGTCGTAGGCGGCGGAAATGGTCTGCAGCTGATGGGCCAGGGTCTCCTGGTCCACGGGAGTCAGGCGGTGGGCCCAGTCGTTCTCCGGGTCGAAAGCCACAATGCAGGTCAATGCCAGGGAACCGAAAACCCCCAGCGACGTGAAGGTCTTGATATCCGCAAGCGCGCCGGCCCCGCCGGTGACTTCGGAACCGGCGATTGTCATGGCGACGGGAGGCTGCGGGCGGGAATTTTCAGTCATGGGGATATTGTGCTCCTGCAATCCCCGAGCTCGCGAATTCAACGCAACGGGCGTAACCATTACACTGATCCTCGACGCCGGGTGGCAGACGACGTCGCACCAGTTTCCCTTGATTCCGTGGAGAGTTTGTCGTGCCCCATTCCGCCACCCCGCTCACCCGCGACGTTTCAGCCACCGCGGCACCGTCCGACGCCGCCGGCCCCGCCTTCGCGCGCCGCCCCCGCACGTACTTCGACCTGATTCTGGCCGCGTACTGCGTGATCCTGGTGCTTTCCAACATCGGCGCGACCAAGGGGGTGGAGTTCGGTCCGATCATCACGGACGGCGGTTTCTTCTTGTTCCCCCTGGCCTACGTGCTGGGTGACGTGGTGACAGAGGTGTATGGCTTCAAGGCCGCTCGGAAGGCCATCATCACGTCCTTCGTGTTCGGTGCGTTCTCCTCCGCGGTGTTCTGGATCGTGATCATCCTGCCGCCGGCGCAGTTCTACGAGAACCAGAGTGCGTTCGAGGCTGTACTGGGGCCCGTTCCGCTGATCGTGGCCGGCTCACTGCTCGGCTACCTGGTGGGTCAGTTGCTCAACGCCTACGTCATGGTGAAGGTCAAGGCCAGGACCCAGGAGAAACACCTGTGGGCGCGTCTCATCGGCTCCACCATGGTGGGCGAGCTGGTGGACACCATTATTTTCTGCTCGATTGCCGCACCCATCATCGGCATTGATTCGTGGTCCGGGTTCTTCAACTACGTAATTGTGGGATACGTGTACAAGTGCCTGGTCGAGGTGCTCATCATGCCCCTGACCTACGCTGTGATCGGATGGATCAAGCGCCGCGAGCCGAGCTACGGAACGGTTCAGGGCGGCGTCGAAACCCGCGCGTAGTTCGCACGCTCTGACCGTTGGCCCACGGCCGCGGTCGGGGGCCGTCTAATAGCCCAGATATGCCAGCTGCGCGGCAATCGAATGCTCGGCCGCGCGGCGTACACCGTGCGGAACGTCCGAGTACACGGCATCCGTGATGGCCGGCAGGCTCGCGTTGCTGCCCAATTCATGGAGCACCGAGCGCACCTGGTCCAGCCGTTGCAATCGGTGGTCCGTGAGCTCTTCACACACTTCTTGGATGTCGTGAAGCGGGCCGGCGTGGGCCGGGAGCACCAGGGCCCCCGAATAACGCGCCAACACGTCGAGTGAGCGCAAGTAGTCGCCCAGGGAACCATCCGGATGGTCGATCATCGTGGAGCCGCGACCCAGGATCGTGTCGCCGGTGATGATGGTCTCCGGTTCGTCGTGCGGAATCCTGAAGCACACGGAATCCGATGTATGACCGGGGGTCGCAATGACTTGGATGCGCATCCCCGCGGCCACGATCGTGTCGCCGTCACGCAGTGGTTCACCCTCGCGGCAGTGTTCGGGAAGAACGGCGCGCACGGGGGCACCGGTGAGCTCGCGCAATCGGTCGATGCCGTCCGTGTGGTCACCGTGCCGGTGGGTGATCAAAATCAGCACCACGTTCCCGACATTCGCGATGGCCTGCAGATGCCCCAGATCCTCGGGTCCGGGGTCAACCACCACCACGTCGCTACCGGGCCACGAGCCTCTGCCTTGTGCGGAGGGATGAGCGCCGTAATGGGGGTACTCAGGGTCGGAACCCCGTGCCGAAAGGATCCACGTGTTGGTTCCGTCCAACGTCATGGGCCCGGGGTTGGGTGCCAGGATCACACCCGCGCACGCGCTGACCCGGCGAAGTTCGCCGGGGTGGGCGTGGGGCTCTTCCGGGTCCATTAAATTCGGTTTTCCTGGACGGCCGCGGCAATGGTGTCGAACGCGGTCAGGGTGGTCAGCAGCATCCATGCATCCTGTGGGACGGGCCAGCTGGACAGCTTGGTCGCCACCACACGGGCCGGCCGGTTGATGTAGATCATCTGACCGTGGATACCCAGGGCCAGGATCACGTCAGAACCTTCGCGGGGGATCCAGAACTGGTTGCGGTACATGCCCCCGGGCATGCGGGTGTCCGTGGGGGAATCGGCAAAGACCTGGCGGGAATCCGGGCCCCCGGCCATGGTGTCGTAGATCCATTCGGCGGGGGTAACGCGCGCGCCCGTCATGGAGACTCCGTCACCCAGGACCACGCGACCCACGCGGGCGATATCACGCAGCGAGGCGGAGATGCCGCCGTCGAACATGCCGGTGCCGGTGCTGTCCACCCCGATGTTGGCATCCTCTTCAGCGCCAATGCGACTCCACAACAATCGGGACATCAGTTGCTGCATCCGGGCGCCACCGGCGGCCTCGCACACCCAGCCGAGCACATCGGTTTCCGCGGAGCGATACTCGAAGGTTCCGCCGTGCTCGCGGACCTTCTTCAACCCGAGTAGGAATTCGTACATGCTGCGCGGTCCCGGGTGGGTCCACGGTTTCCAACCGATGGCTTCCTCGAGCTGGCGAACCTCGGCGTCCGGGTCCGTGTACTCCTCGGAGAACCGGACGCCGGTGCGCATGTCCAGCAGGTCGCGCACGGTGGCCCCGGCATACCCCGAATAGGCCAGCTGCGGCACGTAGGCGGTAACGGGCGCGTCCAGGTGCAGCAACCCAGAGCCCCACAGGGAGCCGGCAACCAGTGAGACCAAGGACTTGCTCACGGACATCAGCAAATGCTTGGTACCCGCAGCCATACCGCCGGGGTAATGCTCGGCGAGGATCTTGCCGTCGTGTTCGACCAGCCAACCGTCCGTGTAGGTCCAGTCCATGACCTCGCCCACGGTGAGGAATCGGCCGTCCACCGTGACGAGGGGAAGGTTCTCCACCGGGGCGGGGGCACTCTCGAACGGAGCTGCGGGCGCCGCCGCCCGTGAAATTGCGGCGGTGGGCAGAATGTCCGCGATGTGCTGGAAGGACCACGCGAGTTGCTCGGGGGTCTGCCAGTTGTTGAGAGTGACTCCCGCACCCGGGGAGCCGCTGGTCTCGCTGAGCAACCTAGGCCTTCAAACCTGCGGATCCTTTGGCCCCTGCAGGACGCACCAGGGGAGTCACGGTGTACATGTCTCGGAAGGATTCAATCAAGTGCTTGGCCCTGATGCTCAACGCGGTGCCATTGCCGGTGTCGCGCTGCAACCGCCCGATCGAGACAATGATGCCCAGGTCTGCGCCCTTCCAACGGAACTCGCCGGGACCGTAGATCCGCATGAAAAAGACTTCCGACGAGTTCTGAAGCTGGTGCCAGTCTAGCGCCGGGCGGCGGTAGACGAGCCCGCCGTCAGCGTCCACGAAGTACTGGCCGGTGCGCGGTGCCTTGTCGATACGGGCGACCCCCGGGGAGATCTCCTTGACCACGGCCTGGCTCCACACATCCACGGCGGCCAGCTCGGCCCAGCGCTCATTGATCTCATCCACGTCCAGTTGCAGTTCCACGTCCATGTACTGCAGGAGATGGAACAGGAACAGGGGGACGTCCGCGTAGGCGCCGGCGGTGACCTGGGTGATGGAGGTGGCTCCGGAAATCCGCGGATTCAACTCACCCAGGTACACGTCCTTGGTGTCCAGATCGATCAACACGTCCACCTCGAAGAAGCCCATGTAGCCTTCTTCGCCCAGCCGGTCACCCAGCCTGCGAACCATGTCGGAGGCAATGGCGCGGGTCTCGTCATCGAGCACGTCCGGGAACGTCTCGTTACCGCACCAGCCGCCGCGGTACGGGGTCAGCTCGGGGTAGCCGGTCAGTTCGGTCATGAACGGACCCACGATGGTTCCGGCGTCCGTGCGCACCGCTTCCACCGCCACGGGGAAGTTGTTGATGCGCTTCATGACCTTGACCTCTTGGCCTACGATCTCGTCCTTGTACTCGTCCCAGTCCTCCTCGGAATTAATGAAGAAGGTGGTCTTTCCGGAATCGCCGTACGCCGTCTGCACCACCAGATCGGTGCCGAGGTTGTTCTCGGTGGTTTCTTTCTTGAGGGCATCCCACGAGTCCACGGTGGTGAGGATATTCGGCACGGAGGGGGCCCCCACCTCGTTGCCCAGGCGCGTGGTGATCAGCTTGGAGTCCAGCATTTCGCGCAATTGCGCCTTGGGCAGGATGAGGTCGTAGCCGAGTTCCTCGCAGATTTCTTCGGTTTCTTCGTTGAAGAACACCAGAGCAATCTTGGGGCGCGTTCCCTGAGGGGTCCGCGAGTCGATCAGGGCGCGCACCTCATGGTGGCGGAGCAGCCAGTTGTTGATGTCCTCGCCGGACTCGAACTCGCGGGCGGGTTTGTTCTTGGGGGTGAAGATGCGCGGATGTGCGCCGTCCCAGCCGTCGTAGAACGAAATGTAGGAGAGATTGCGCACCCAGCGGTCCAATCCCAGCAGGTTGAACGGGGTGGCACCCACGAAGAACACGGGAGTGTCATTGACGCGGAAGAAGTGGCGCACCTCGGACACATTGCGCAGAACTCGCCGCGTGGGCCCGGCCATGCTGGACGGGACGTACTTGGCGTCCACGCCCACGCCGTATCCTCCGGCGGTAACCTGGTTGGATTCATCCACGGATGCTGGGCGACCGGGCACCACGCCCTGGGCCGGTTGGTCGGTGTCCTCGGCCTCGCGGTGGTCCACGAGGGAAATTGCGCCGGTGGGGGGTGAAACGAAATCTTGGTCGACTGGTTCGCTGGCACGAGTACCGGCGAGAGCCGCACTCACGCCGGATTCCGCGGCATCTTGCGCGGGTGTGGGCGTGGAATTGGAGTCCACACCGGATTGGTCCTTGTTGTTAGTCATGCTGACCACCCCTCTGGATCGCTGTGATTCCCGTTTATACAGGCCGGAGAATGTGGTGCACAACATAGAGCGGCGTGTCCCGGGGTTTGCGAGGAAAGATTTCACAGTGCGGGACCGTGCCAGGGTGATAAACAGTATGGTGATCATTGCATTTGGTAGTAATTTCTGAGAGTTTTATCCCGGTATTCGAAATACGTTCCGTTATTGATGGCGTCGCGTGCTCCGGACACCACGTCCAGGATGAACCGTTCGTTGTGGATGGATGCCAGGGTCGCCGCGTTGCGCTCCTTGGCCTTGAATAGATGCCGCAGGTACGCCCGAGTGTAGTGGGTGCACGTGTAACACGGGCAGGTCTCGGAAATGGGGGTGAAGTCCCGGGCGAAACGCACGTTGGTCAGGTTGAAGCGACCGGTCGGAGAGTAGACCGCGGAAGAACGGGCCACGCGGGTGGGGGAAACGCAGTCGAAGGTGTCCACACCGTTGTCAATGGCCGTGAAAATATCGTCGGGCTCGGAAATTCCCAGAAGATGTTTCGGAGTATTTTCCGGTAACTCTTCCGTGCACCAACGAACAATTGTCCCCAATTGTTGTTTTTCCAAGGCCCCGCCGATGCCAAAACCGTCGAATCCCATGGTGGACAGGTCCCGGCAGGCCGTGCGGCGCAGGTCCTCGTACTGAGCGCCCTGGATGACTCCGAACAGCGCCTGGTAGGGCTTGTGCGAGCGCTCCTCGGTCAGGCGCTGGTGCTCCGCAATGCAGCGCAGGGCCCACAGACGCGTGCGCTCCAACGCCTCCTCCTGATAGCCGCGGGAGTTGTGGAGCGTGGTGAGCTCATCAAAGGCGAACATGATGTCCGCGCCCAGGTTGTGCTGGATCTGCATTGATTTTTCCGGGGTGAACCGATGCAGATCCCCGTTGATGTAGGAACGGAACCACACGCCGTCGTCATCAACGTTGGCCATGCGTTCCTGGCCCTTGGCGACGTCGTCGTCACCGAGCGGTTCCTTGACCGTGGACATGTCGATGACCTTGCCCAGGCCGGAGCCCTGGGACATGACCTGGAAGCCGCCGGAATCCGTGAAGGTCGGGCCGGGCCAATTCATGAAGGTGCCCAGCCCGCCTGCGGCGTCCAGAATGTCGTCCCCGGGCTGGAGATACAGGTGGTAGGCGTTGGCCAACATGGCCTGGGCGCCCTCGTCCGCCATGGACTCCGGGAGCACGGCCTTGACCACGGCCTGGGTGGCCACGGGGATGAACGCCGGCGTCTGGATATCGCCGTGCGGGGTGTGAATGGTGCCGGTGCGGCCCTGGAACTGCCCACCGTTCGCCTCGATCTGCTGCGCAGCGGGGGAGGAGCTGTCCCGAAGGCGTGTTTCGATCTCGAAGCTGAAAGCGGCGGTGGCTGTTTCGGTACGGGGTGTGGGCACCACACCATTGTGCCGGTTCCGGCGAGCTGGGAGAGAATGGGCCCGGTTCAACGTTCCGGACAGAAAGGTAGGCCGCGCCCAGGTGAGCACGGTTGCCCAGTTCTTCGCCCTCCCGCCATCCCAGCGGGATCACATCCCGGCGGCGCGTATTGCGCTGTCCGTGGCCATACCCCTGCTGGTTCTGCTGGCCCTGGATCGGACGGACCTGGCGATCTACGCGGCCTTCGGTGCGTTCACCTCCATTTACGCGCGCAACGAACCCATCCGGGATCGGTTCAAGCACCAATCGCAGGCGGCGCTCATCCTGTTGGTGTGCATCCTGCTGGGTGCGCTGCTGTCCAACATGGGTGCCGCGCAGCTGGTGACGTTGGGGGTCACCGCGGTGGTCGCCGGTGTGGGTGCCCTCGTGGCGGCCTATCTCAACCTGAAGCCGGCGGGATCGCTCTTCTTCATCTTTGCCGTGGGTGCGATCGGTTCCCTGCCCGAGGCGGCTCCCCCGTGGTTGGCCGGCCTGATCGCGGCACTGTCCGCCGGGCTCTCCGTGGCGCTGGGGTTGGCCGGTCAATGGGTGGGTGAAGGCGTCCAAGGACCCATCGCCCCCGTCCCCGCCCATCACGGACTCGCCACCGGGCAACTGTGGTCGCACGCCGGCCGGTTCTTCCTGGCCACCTCCGTTGCCGGCGCGCTGGGTTTGCTGAGCGGAATGTCCCACAGCTACTGGGCCATGCTCGCGGCGGCCGCCCCAATCGCGGCCCCTGACCTGAGTGCCCGGCTCCAGCGCGGCGTGCACCGCATGGTCGGCACGCTGGGTGGCGTGGGGGTGACGGCGTTCTTGCTGTCCATGCAGTTGGAAACGTGGCACATCGTGGTGTTCGTGATCATCCTGCAGTTCCTGGCCGAGCTGTTCATCGGCCGCAATTACTCCATTGCGCTGTTGTTCATCACTCCGCTGGCCCTGCTGATGACCCAGCTGGCCCACCCGGTGGAGACACTGTCCCTGTTGCAGGCCCGCGCGGTGGAAACCGTGATCGGCGCGGTGTGCGGTCTGGCGGTCGTGTACTTCTTCCGGTCCCGCTCGGAGCGTGAAGCGGACACCCGTGCCGTTCCGCTGATCCGCCAGGCGGCCAATGGTGAGGAGCCGCGGGGCTGACGTGTGAGCCGGGGCAGCCATGGAACTGCGGGCCTTGTCGCAGACCGGGCGGAGCACCTCGGAGACATTTCTGGCACAGGTTCGTAGAAAACACCGGGTTCCAGGCGCGATCCTCTGCCCCAGATGTTCAGGTGCGTTCCTCAACCCCGGATGTCCGCGGGCCGAATGCTCCCGGGGGGAAAGTGCGCGAAACGCGACCCAGCGGCGGCGTCGTCGAGATTCAGCGGCCCCAGCCGGCGTGGGCAATGGCCTGGCGGATCAGATCCCCGCGGCCGCCTTCGAACTCGCCCTGGACGCTCGCCGACAGTGCCTCGTCAGGGGTCATCCATGACAACTGCAGGGCGTCCTGGCGCGGTTCGCATTCGCCGCGCACCGGGATGATGTAACTCAGGGCCACGGCGTGCTGGCGGTCGTCGGTCAGCCCGGTCTCGGACGGGGACGGGAAGAATTCGGAGACCGCGAACGGCACTGTGGAAGACGGCATCTGCGGGAACGCGAGCGAGCCGAGATCCTTCTCGAGGTGCCGCAACAGCGCCGCGCGTACGGTCTCGCGGTACATCACCCGCCCGGAGACGAAGGTGCGCACCATGTGGCCCTCCGACGTCCCTTGCAGCAGCAGGCCGATCTCGGAAATGCAGCCGAGGGGGTCCAGGCGCACGGGAATCGCCTGGACGTAGACGATGGGCAGCAACGACCGGGCGTGATTGAGGTCGTCCTCGTTGAGCCAGCCTGGATTAGGGTCCGGAGTACGTACAGAACTCATACAGTGTTTCTACCGCAGCACACCCTTTGGGGCCATGCCGCGGGCCGGATTAGCGGGGTCGTTCAGCGCACAGCCGAACCTCATGCCAGGCGCGCGGCGGCCTCCAGAACGGTCCACGCCTGCACCTGCGTGCTCAGTTCCACGGGGGCTCCCACCCGTTGCGCCTCGTTCGAGTGCCGCGCGGGTTCGGGGGAAAACACAGCCACGGTTTGGCCCTCATGTCGCTGCGGGCCGGGCGTGGAGAAGTCCTCGGTCGGATCGAATTCGCGCCGACTGTCCCACAGCGCCCGGGCGGTTTCCTCGACGAGTTCGCGAGCCAGGTTCCGTGCCTCCGGGCCCACCAAGGACGACGCCGCCGCCTGGCCCAGATAGCGCGCCAGGATCCCCATGAACAGCCCGCCGTCCCCGCCGCCGTGGGCGCGCAGCACGGGCGACCCGAGGGGGTCTTCCTCGGTGAACTGCTCGGCGGCACCGTGCACGATGGCGGCCGCGCGATCCGACCACAACTGCCGCCCCCCGGGATCCTCTGTGAGCTCGGCCAGCTCCAGGACCGCGCCGAGCACCGGGCCGGAGTTGTAGCTGTACAGTGCGCGATCCACGGCCGTGGTTTCCGTGCCGGACCCGGCGGCAACCAAGCGGATGCCGTCCAGGAAAGCGCCACGTTTTTCGTCCCACAGGGTGTCGAACAACCAGTTCAGGTGGTCGCGGGCTTCCGCGACACGGTGGGTCCGCAGCAGCGCGAGTGCAGTGGGAGCCGTGGCAGCGGTGTTCTTGTAATCGCGGGTGGTGTTCCACCACGTACCGCCTCCCAGGTTGGAGTCGCAGCCGGAATCCAGCCGGCTCATGAGCGAGCTGCCCGCGCTGAGCACGTCCTTGCCGCACGTGCCGGTCGCTTCGAGGTCCTCCTCGCGCAGTCGTCCCAGGGCCAGGGCGAGCCAGGCCATGTCGTCGAAGAACAAGTTATTGGTGACTCGTCCGCCGCTGCGGACGGCCATGCCGCGCAACAGGTGGTGGGCGCGGGAACGGAGGCGGGCGGCGCGGTCACGATGACCGGCCAGGCGCTCGCGGGTGGCGGCGTCGACCAGTGCGTCCAGGAGATGGGCCTGCCACCAGTAATGCCACGGGCCCACGCGCGGGTGCGGGAAAGCCACGGCACCCAGATAGGTGCCCGGCATGCGCAGTGCGCGGGAGCCGAACAAGTGATCCACGGAGTGCGCGGCTTTTGCGGCGCGGTACGCCGGGGATTCGGACATGACAGTGCTCCTGGGCCGGAAAACGGGACGGACCGAGCCTATCGGCCTAGCCGAGCTGGGCCTGCAACTCTGGCTCCGCGATCTGCGAAACGAGCCACGGGCTGAACGCGAACGGGGCGCGCTGCACGGCACCGGCCAAGTCCTGAGGTGAGGCCCAGGCGTATTCGGCGACCTCGGACTCCACGGGTTCGGGCTCGAAATCGGTGGTTGCCACGAAGACCGGGCAGAACTCGTTCTCCACGATTCCGGAGGCATCCGTGGCGCGGTAGCTGAATTCCGGGATCACGGGGGCGATATTGCGAATTTCCAGGCCGAGCTCCTGCTGCGCGCGACGCGCGATGGCCGACTCGAAGGACTCGTCCGGGCCCGGGTGGCCGCAGAAACTGTTGGTCCACACGCCCGGCCAGGTCTTCTTGCTCAGCGCGCGACGGGTCACCAGGACCTCACCCTTGGTGTTGAGCACGTGGCATGAAAAGGCAAGGTGCAGGGGAGTGTCCTCGGTGTGGACCTCCGACTTGAGAGCGGTGCCGCTGGGCCGGTGCTGGTCGTCCAGGAGCACCACGTGCTCCGCGGTGGTCTGCTGGGTCACGATGAGCCGCCTCGAGGTGGTGTGTTAGGTTCCAGCCCATGGTAGCTGGCAGGTCTCACACGATATGAGGAAACGTCGCACGGCACCGCCCCTGCCCATGGACCGCGGGGTGGGGCCAACGCGGGTGCGGATGCCGGGGCCGGGTGCGCCGGATCCCGTTCTGGTGGACCTGGGGTCCTTGCCCACAACCGCCGTTTCATACGTGATGCAGCGGTTCCCCGACAGCGCCGCGTGGTTCGCGGACGAGGTCGCGGCCGGCCGCGTTGTATTCGACGACGCCGCCGTGGTCACCACCTCCTCGCCGTACGCGCCGGGCACGTCCGTGTGGTTCCACCGGCCCATTCCCGACGACGACGCCGCTCCCGTCACCCTGGATGTGCTCTACGAGGATGAGTGGATCATTGCCGTGGACAAGCCCCACGGGCTGTGTAGCACGCCCAAGGGCGAGAATGTGCGCCGCAGCGCGGTGGTGGCCGGGCGGGTACAGTTCGCCAACGATGAGATTTCCGCACTGCACAGGTTGGATCGTTCCACCGGTGGGGTCCTGCTGCTGTGCAAGCGGCGCGAGGATCGCGGGGCGTTCCACAAGATGTTCGAGGAACGGTCGGTGTCCAAAACGTATTGGGCGGTGGCTGCACTCAATGATCGGGTGGGAATCGACCCGGTGCGCGTGGAATCGCGGATCAGCAAAACCCAAGGGGAGCTGCAGGCCCGCGAGGGCCCGGGGGGGATCAACGCGATCACGGACGTGCGGTTGGTGTCCACATTTTCCGATTGCTCCGGCGAGTGGGGGCTCTACGACGTGCGTCCGCTGACAGGGCGCACCCACCAGATCCGCGTGCACATGACCTCGCTGGGGCTGCCGCTACGAAATGACAAGCTCTACCCGGTGCCGCGTGAAGATTTCGATGTGGAGGATCCGGACAACCCCATGCAGTTGATCGCGAGGTCCATGACGTTTGTGCACCCCATAACGGGGGATCCGGTGACGATCAATTCTCGGTTGACGCCCAGTAGTCATGCGGCACCGGGCAGGGATTCCCATTGATCGCTCGCATGAAAAAATTGTCTTGAAACAATGTGGTGTATAACGGCAAGATAACGTCTTTGCATGTAGTGTCAACCGTGGCTCTACTTCCCCCCAGCCACCTCACGGTGGACGGTGCTCTTTTTCTGAACCGCTTATTTGACGCAGCCCCCCGTGCGCAATTTCGTCTGGTCATTGGATGACTCTGCGCACTTCTGCGCCCGACGACGAAATGGCCCGATACTGATGTTCAAGTACCGCACCCCCCGACACGCCGCCCCCAAACGTCGATCCACCCATCGACTCATTGCCACCACTACAGCCGCCTGCATCGTGCTCGGTGGTTTGGCAACCGTGGCACCGGCCCACGCCGCAACCGCGGACATTGTCTCTGTCTCCCAGGCAAGTCGCGCCTCTGATGCGCAGAACATGCTCAATCAAATCAATGCTCACCGGAAATCAAAGGGATTGGCTCCGGTAAAATACTCGGCCAGCTTGTCCGGTATAGCTCAGGGTCAGTCCAACCGATTGGTGCAGCAGGAAGTCATTGATCACAGCAATACATTCCAGACCGACCCGCGCGCCGCCGGATATAACGCGGCGGGAGAAATTCACGCTCTCTCGTATCAAAATTCCGTCACCGACCTCGTGCAATGGTGGAAGGGGTCCAACGGACACAACAAGGTACTGACCGATCCGAAAATGACGGTCATCGGCATAGGTCTGACCCACGTGGANAGGGGCCATCCGATGTGTCCACCACCGTTTCCGGAAGTCCTCTCGGCGGGGTGGCCACGCAATCCCGCACCGTGACCCCCACACCGGCCACCGGTTACACGGTCAAGGGCGGTATCAAGGCCCGGTACAACGCCCTGGGCGGAGCCGCGGTCATCGGCTATCCCATCACCAACGAGCGCGGCGGGCTCCTCAACGGCGGCGTGTATCAGGTCTTCCGCAACGCAGCGGGGGTGGAGCACAAGATCATGTGGTCCCCGGCCAGCGGTGCGCACGCGGTCAAGGAAACCGGTGCCATTGGGAGTGCATGGAAGAGGGCAGGGTTCGAGCGCGGTTGGGGTTACCCCACCACCGAGGAGTACCGGGTCGGCAGCGAAGTTCAGCAGCGTTTCTCGAACGGCTACGTTGCCCACTGGTCCTCGGTGACCGGGAAAACCTGGGTTACGCGGTAGGTCACCTTTGCGCGCCCAGCCTGGGCGAACCCGAAAAACGGCTCCGTCGGCGTCGTTAGACTCGGCAGGAACGGCCCGTTATCGCTGCGCAGCAGCGGTAACGGGCCACTGACGTGTGTCCGGGGTTACCTGCCGCGGCATTGGACGCCAGGCCCTCTAATGAGCGCCATTTGCAAATCCGAAAGGTACGTTTTAGGTTCTCTCAGCGTTAGCAAAGAATTCGGGTGAGAAGATGGCGCTGCCCGGCGCATGATTACAGCGAGGCGAGACGCTACCTTGGGGGGTGCGTCTGTGCTCCGAGCAGGCAAGGCATCTATGGGGGAAGCATGAACGCGACAGCAGCCGAGGCGGGCAACGATCGCCCGGGCGAAGTAGTAGTGGCGCCGAAAACGTCATCCAAACGATTGGTGGGCATCGATGCTGCCCGGGGACTGGCACTGGCCGGGATGATGGCGACCCACCTTCTACCGGCGTGGAACGAGACCACCGGAGACGCGACTCTGAGCTGGAGACTGTTCTCCGGCAATGCAGCGGCTCTCTTCGCGCTGTTGGCCGGGGTCGGTCTGGCGCTGAGCACAGGAGGCAGGCACCCGCACGAGGGTCGGCGCATGACAGCGAACCGGGCCGGGATAGCCGTGCGGGCAATCCTGATCAGTGTGGTGGGACTGTGGATCGGCACCCTGATGCCCGAGAACCCTCCCGCCTACAACATCCTGATCTACTACGGGGTGTTCTTCCTGCTGGCGATCCCGTTCCTGCGGGTCGGCCCCAGGATGCTGTTCGTTTCGGCGGCGATCTTCGCCATTGGGGCTCCACTGCTGATGCAGAGTCTCCTCGATGTCCTACCCAATTGGAGTTCCTACAATCCCTCCCTGGGCACTGTGCTCGCCGAACCGGTGCCCACGGCATCGCAGCTGTTGTTGACGGGTAATTATCCGGCGCTGCAATACATGACGTTCCTGCTGACCGGGATGGGCATCGGACGGTTGAATCTGCGCGAGATCGGCACTCAGGTGCGAATTCTCGTGGTGGGCGTGGGGGTGGCGGTTCTCGCGCACCTCACGTCATACATCCTGCTGTACGGACTGGGCGGCTACCAGCGGTTACTGGAGACCTCGGACCTACGGGTGAGCACCCTGAACGAGTGGCTGACGTGGGGACCGGACGGATTCCCGACCGACACGCCATGGTGGTTGGCGATCACCACGCCGCACACGGACACGCCCTTGGCGCTTGCGGCGAGCTTGGGCGTGGCCATGGGTGCTCTCGGTGCCTTCTTGCTGATCGCCCGCAAGGTCGGTGCCTGGCTGTTGCCATTCACGGCCATGGGCATCATGACGCTCACGATTTACACGGCCCACCTGGTGGCGCTGTCCTTCGAAGTTCACTACGACCGTCCCTACCTGTGGTACGTGATTCACCTGGGGGTCGCCGCGGCCTTTGCCATGGCGTGGTACCTCAACCTGGGAAAGGGCCCTCTTGAACGGGTGATCGGGTACGCAGTCACCGGGGCGCGCAGGATCGTGCTGGGCGGGGCGGCAAATAACCCAGAAATGGGCGCGAGCCGCTGACTCCCAGGCTGTCGAAACGGCTCGATCAGCCGCTGATGGGCCCGTGGCGGGTCAGGCGCCCCCGCTCTGGCATGTCGGGCACCACGCAATCTGTCGCAGGTGCTGAACCGCGGAAGCACCGCGGGCTTCGGTGGTGGACGGGGCGGCGTCGTCGATCTCGCCGCGCTTGAGGCGCGCGCCGCAGCGGCGGCACGGCTGGTCGTAGTGGCCGTACGCCCAGAAGAGCGGGCGGCCGGTCGCGGGGTGGCCCACCGTGGAGCGAAGCGGCCGATCGCGGTTGAGGTTGAGCAGCTTGTGCGCCAGCGTCACGATCTCGGTGAGCTTCCCCTCGGGCAGGGACCCCACTGGCGCCCACGGATTGGTGCGCGTCATGAACAGCACCTCCACCCGGTACACGTTGCCGATCCCTGCAAGATTGCGCTGGTCCATCAGCGCCGTGCCGATCGCGCGATCCGGTTGGGCCCGCAGCCTGCGCAGCGCCTCGTCCAGGTTCCAATCGGGGCCGAGGATGTCCGGGCCCAGAAAACCCACGAGCTCTTGGTCCTCGAGCCGCGTGGGCACCAACCGCACGTCCTTCACGTCGAAACCAATGGCATCCACGGTGGCGGTGCGCAGGATCGCGCGAATCGTGTGCGAACCCTGCCCAATGGACACGTCCGCGCTCAACGGTGTGCGAGCCTCCGCACGGGAACGCACGCTCGCGGAGCGGCGATAGGGCTGCCGACCGCGCCGTCCCCGAACCGCCGGGGCTGTCCCGGCTGACGACGCCGCCCGCGCCCCCGATTCACGTTCCGCACCATCCTGGGCGGCCACGGCACGCTCGAACACCCGCCACGTCCCGTCCATCATCAGGTGCGAGTGCAGGGTGAGCGGTTCGGCCCCGGACTTCAGCTCGGAAGCATTGGGGGCGGCGGACAACCGGATCAAAATGTGCTTGCCCCGCGGCACCACATCCACCACCGTGCGCCCGGACAGGTCCGTGGTCGCCAGCGCGGGCACCCGAAGATCCGAGGAATCCAGTACGTGCCCCTTGAGAGCCTCGCGGAGCATCTTGCATTGCCGGTAGACGGAATCACCCTCTGGCATGGGCCATCACCCGCTCAGCGGGGCCCGCATGCGCACCCCGCGTGGTGTTTGGTAGAAGCCTCCGGACAACAGTCCCTCGCGCAGTGCAGTGACCATCTCGATCGAGGACAGCACGGATTCACCGTTGACCTTCTCCACCACGAGTGAGTCCACGGCGCGGCGTTGCACGAGCGCGGCCACGGCCTCGGCGGCCAGGCGCAGCTCGCTCTCGGCGGAGGTGAACGCGAGCGCGGTTTTGCCGCCGCGCTCCAGGTAGAGCACCAGATTGCCGTCCACGAGCACCACGATCGCACCGGCCTTTCGCCCCGGACGGTGCTTGGTCGAGGACTCCAGCGCCACGGCGTCCGGCCAGTCCAACGCGGCACCGTACGGATTCGCGGGGTCGGTGGCCGCCAACGCGAGGACCTGCGGTTCCGGGGCGCGCACCGAATCGTCCTCGGTGAAGCTGCGGAGGGTATCAACCGTTGCCGGTTGGGTGAATTGCGCGGCGCCCAGGCCTTCGATGAAATAGCCGCGCCGGGAGCGCCCCGCATCTTCCAACGCCCGCAGCACCTTGTACACGGTTGCGAAGCCACCCGGTACGTCCTCCACGGCCACCGGGCCGCGCGTGAGAATCCCGTAGCGATCCAGTAACAGCTCGGCCTGCGCCTGCGCCCGCACGGTCGCATTGAGGGGTTCGGGTTGCAGCACCGACCAGCGGCCGGCCGTGGTGCGTTCCTCGGCACCGCCCTGGGCGCGCACCGCGCGACCACCCGCATCGGTACCGGCGCTTTCATAGGAGACGCCCACGCCCGACGCCGCCCCCGGCCGGGACAATCCCCGCAACCGAGCCGCGCCGCGCCGCCCGGCCGCGCGTGAGCGGGCGGGTCGTTTGGGTGTCTTGTGGGAGGAATGCCCGCCGGCCATGAGCGCCCGCACCGGCGCATACGTGTCATTGGTGATGAGTCCGGCCCACAGCAGGTTCCACAGCGCGGTCCGCAGCTGCGGCATGCCCGCGGTCAGCCCCGCCTGGCTCAGCGGCTCGATCAGCTGCCACGCGAAATACGCCCCGCCGCCCTGCAGCACCGCGAGCACCTGCTTCTCCAGCTCGGAATCCAATTCCGAGGCCGTAACCTGCAGCTTTTCGACCGGCGGCAGGGACAGCTCCGCGGACTCCGCCAAGTGGAACGCAACCCAGCCGTCCTCGCCTCCCAGGGAACCCGCTCCGGAGAACAGCACCTCACCGGTGGCCATGAGCTCGTCGAGCATCCCCGGGCGATACCCCACGACCCGCTGCGCCAGCACGAGCGGCTCCCACGCCGAGGCCGGAATCGGCACCCCCGCGAGTTGGTCGATCACGGTCAGCACACCGTCCAGCCCGCGCAACTGATGGCCCTTGACCGCGTGCTGCCACGCCGGCAGGAACTTGGCGTAGACGCTGTGCGCGACCGGCTCCACGTCTTCGCGCAGCGCGGCGAGCGAGCGGCGTCGTAGTGTGCGCAGCACCTCGATATCGCACCATTCCGAGTCCGACGCCGCCGGGTCGCCACTGGGACGGAACGCACCCTCATTGACGCGGCGCTGTGTGCCCAGGGCCCGCAGCGCGGACTCGACCACGGCCGGGCCCAGGTGCAGCGCCGTGGCAGCCTCGGTCACGCTGAACGGGCCGTGCGTGCGAGCGTAGCGGGACACCAGGTCACCCACGGGATCGGCCACCGGTTCCAGGAACGCCAGCGGCACCCCCATGGGCAGCGGAATCCCCAGGGCGTCGCGCATGCGGGCGGCATCTTCCACTGCGCAGTAGACCTCCGTGCCGCCCACGCGCATGATGATCGCGCGGTTGGTGCCGACCAACTGCTCCAGCAGGGCCTTGGCGTCGGACTCGCCCAGGTGCACGTCGTCGGTCTCCGTTGAGTCCTGCGGGCGCAGGCGCACTGCGGTCTCGGCGGGAGTCATCGGGCCCAGCAGGCGCAGCAGATCGGCCGCGCCCTCCACCCCGCGCAACCTGCGGTCCGGGGCCAGCCGCTGCAGCTGGGCCACCATCTGCTCGATGACCTCTTGATCCAACAGTTCCCGCAGCTCGGCCCGGCCCAGCAATTCGTTGAGCAATGCCGGATCCAGCGACAGCGCGGCGGCTTTGCGCTCGGCCAGCGGGGAATCGCCCTCGTAGAGGAACTGCGCCACGTAGCCGAACAGCAGGGTGCGCGCAAAAGGAGAGGGCGTGTCCGTGGTGGTCTCGACCATGCGCAGTTTCCGCCCGGCCAGCTCACGTTGCAACCGGAGCAGGGCGGGTAGGTCGTAGACGTCCTGCAGGCACTCGCGCACCGTTTCCAGGATCACCGGGAACTGCGGATACTTGCGGGCCACGTCCAACAGCTGGGCCGAACGCTGACGTTGCTGCCACAGCGGGGTGCGCTTACCCGGATCGCTGCGCGGCAGCAGCAGGGCGCGGGCGGCGTTCTCCCGGAACCGGGACGCGAACAGCGCCGAACCGCCCACTTCCTCGGTCACCGTGCGCTCGAGCTCGTCCGGGTCGAAGAGGAACAGCTCGGCCCCGGGCGGTTCCTCGTCCATGGCGGGCACCCGCAGGACGATGCCGTCGTCACCGGCCTGGGACGCGGCGTCGAGACCCCAGCGTTCCTCCAGGCGAGCGCCCACGGCCAGCGCCCAGGGGGCGTGCACCGGTTTGCCGAACGGGCTGTGCAGCACCACGCGCCAGTCGCCCAACTCGTCGCGGAACCGCTCGACCACCAGGGTGCGGTCATCGGGAATGTGCTCGGTGGACTGGCGTTGCTCGTTCAGGTACGCGAGCAGGTTGTCCTGCGCCCACTCGTCGAGCCCGGCGGCGGCCAAGCGCTCGCGGGCGCCCACCTGCGAGGCCCCGCCGATCTCACGCGTGAAACTGCCCACGGCGCGCCCCAGTTCCACGGGCCGGCCCAGTCCGTCGCCGTGCCAGAAGGGGAGCTTGCCGGGAACTCCCGGGGCGGGGGAGACCACCACGCGGTCGTGGGTGATGTCCTCGATCCGCCAGCTGGAGGCGCCCAGGGCAATGATGTCCCCGACGCGGGATTCGTAGACCATTTCCTCGTCGAGTTCGCCCACGCGCTTGGGGTTCTTGCCGTCCTGATCGCCCACCAGGAACACGGGAAACAGCCCGCGGTCGGGAATGGTGCCGCCGGAGGTCACGGCCAGACGCAGCGCCCCGGGCCGGGCCTGGAGCGTGCCGGTTTCGCGATCCCACACCACGCGGGGTCGCAGGTGCGCGAATTCGTCGGAGGGGTAGCGCCCGGCGAGCAGGTCCAACACGGCGTCGTAGGCGGAGCGCGGCAGATTCCGGAACGGGGCGCAGCGGCGGAGAGTGTCGAACCAGGCCTCCACGTCCACGTCCTCGGCGGCCGCTGTGGAGACCGTGTGCTGGGCGAGGATGTCCAACGGGTTGGCGGGGACCGCGAGGGGTTCCAGGCGACCGGCGAGCATTTGTTCGGAAATCACGGCGGCATCGCGCACGTCACCGCGGTGCTTGGGGTACATGCGCCCGATCGAGACCTCGCCCACCTGGTGGCCCGCGCGTCCCACGCGCTGCAACCCCGAGGACGCCGAGGGCGGCGACTCCACCTGAACCACCAGATCCACGTGCCCCATGTCGATACCGAGTTCCAGGGATGACGTGGCCACCACGCAGCGCAGCCGACCGGTCTTGAGGTCTTCCTCGATCAGGCTGCGCTGGTCCTTGGACACCGAACCGTGGTGCGCGCGGGCCAGCACGGAGGTGGCCCCTTCAAAGCGATTGTGCTGCCGGGAGATGTCCGCGAACTCACCGGTCGTCTCGGCATCGGTGGTCGCAATCGACTCGGCCTGCTCGGGGTCTTCCGTGCCGGGGGGCGCATTGTTGAGCCGGAACTCGTGAATCTCGTTGAGCCGCGCGGTGAGCTTCTCGGCCAGTCCGCGGGAGTTGGCGAAAACAATCGTGGAGCGGTGCTGCTCCACCAGGTCCACGATCCGCTCCTCCACGTGAGGCCAGATCGAGGCGGTCGCCTGGTAGTCGGAGGCCTCCAGGTTCGCGTCGACGTTCGCCGAGTCCGCCGTGGACGGCGAGGCCGAGGCGCCACCCAACGCGGTCATGTCCGGAATCGGCACGGACACCGTGAGGTCCCAGTCCTTCTCGGACGGCGGTCGCACCACCGTCACCGGCTGTGAGCCGCCCAGGAAGCCGGCCACGGTCTCCACCGGCTCCACGGTCGCGGACAGGCCGATGCGCTGGGCGGGTTGGTCCAGCAAATCGTCGAGCCGCTCCAGACTCACCGCCAGGTGCGCCCCGCGTTTGGTGCCGGCCACCGCGTGCACCTCATCGATGATTACGGTCTTCACCTGCCGGAGCGTTTCCCGCGCCTTGGACGTGAGCATTAAATACAGCGACTCGGGCGTGGTGATCAGGATGTCCGGCGGATGGGCCAACAGCGCTCGCCGGGTGGCCTGCGGGGTGTCACCGGAACGCACACCCACGGAGACGTCCGGCGGGGCGATGCCCGCGGCCTTCGCGGCCTGAGTGATGCCGATCAGCGGTGCGCGGAGGTTGCGCTCCACGTCCACACCCAGGGCCTTGAGCGGGGAAATGTAGAGCACCGAGGTGTGCTCATCGGTGTCATCGTCGGAGGGGCGCGTGATGAGCTGATCGATGGCCCACAGGAAGGATGCGAGGGTCTTACCCGACCCGGTGGGGGCGACCACCAGGGCGTGGCGGCCCGCCGAGACGGCCTCCCACGCGCCGCGCTGGGCGGCGGTGGGGCCGTCGAACGCGGCGTCGAACCAGGTGGCCGTCGCGGGTGAGAAGAGCTTCAGGGACGGGTCAGGACCCAAAGCCACGCACCTGGAGTTGCTCGACCTTGGGGTTGCCACACGCCTGGCCGGGGTAACTCAGAACCAGGGATTCATAGCTGCCCGGCGGGTAGACGCGCAAGCCGTTGGCCTGCTGCGGGTTGCACAGTTGCCCGATCGTACCCGGCTGGGTGATCTTCAGCGGGGCCGAGGCGGACTGACCGGGCTGCAGGGTGACGGCGGTTCCGGAGGCAGCACTGTCGCGGGCCGCGGGAGCACCCACGGTGCCACCGCTGGGGTCCACGAAGGACACCCCCGGGTAGCCGTGCAACACGCACGGTTCGCTGCCGGTGTTGGTCAGGTTCACGGAGGCGAGCACCGATCCCGCAGCACCCTGATTGGGTGTTACGTTTCCGGACAGCTGGGACACGCTGCACGAACCGGCTTGCGCGCCGGGGTTGCTCTGACCGTCCGTGGCGGGCGGGGTGAACGGCACCGCCGGCGGCATGCCCAGTTCGGGCGCCGACGCCGTGCGCTCGGGTCCCGGGGCCTCGGGTCCCGCCTCCGTTTGCGCGGCCTCGGAGGCGGATTGGGTCGGCTCAGGGGTCGCCGACGTGGCCGGCGATTCGGATGCCGTGGCACTCACCGACGCGGATGGTGACTGCGTGGCGGACTGCTCGTCGGCGGCGGTGTCATCACCGGCACCGCAGGCGGACAAGAACAGCACGGCGGCCAGGCCGGTTGCAATCACTGCGGGACGGGTGCCGGTGCGATTGCTCTGGGGGGCGAGAGTGATTCTCCTCATGGCAACAGTGTGCTACTTTTCCGGCTGAATCGCTGCACGCATCACCTGGGCGAGGTGAACTCCTTCTGCGCCGGTTCCCTGGGCGATCTGCGTGCGGCACGAAAAACCGTCCGCGAGCACGATGGTTCCGGGCTCGGCCGCGCGGATACTCGGGAACAGCTCGCGCTCGCCGAGGGTTTGGGAGACCTCGTAGTGGCCCGGTTCGAAGCCCCAGTTGCCGGCCAGCCCGCAGCAGCCGCCACCCACCACGCTGGTGTTCACGCCCAGCTTGTCCAGGACCTGCAGCTCGGGGGAGTAGTTGCCCACCGACTGCTCGTGGCAGTGCACCTGGCACAGCGCCCGGCCGGGCCCGGCCTGGGTTTCGAGGGTGCCGAAGGGCCAGTGGCCACCGTCCTCGGCGTGCTTGGCACTGAACTCACCCAGGGTGACCGTGAGGGCCTGCACCTTGTGGGCTCGGGGGTCCTCGGGCAGCAATTCGGTGATGTCGTGCTGGAGCATCACCGTGCAGGACGGTTCCAGGCCGATGATCGGGTAGCCCGCCTCGAGCAGCGGCTCCATCACGTCCAGGGTCTGCCGCAGGGTCTTGCGCGTCATGTCCAACTGCCCGGTCGAGTGCCACGTCAGCCCGCAGCACACGTTGCCCATGGGCATGAGCACGCGGTAGCCCATGGCCTCGAGCACCTCGATCGCGGCCTTGCCGGGGGCATCCGCGGAGAAGTTGGTGAAGGTGTCCGGCCACAGCACCACGGACGGCTTTTCGTCCCCCGCCGACGCCGCCCGGTGGCCCCCGCGCGCAAGATCGCGAGCGGCGTCGTCGCCCTTGGCACGGGCCTTGTACCAGGAGGTGAGCGGGGCGTTGTTGAAGCGAATCATGCGGCGTTTCGGCTCGATGCCGCCGAGCTTCTTGGTGAGTTCCTCCACGGGGCGGAAGCGTTCCAGGACGTTGACCGCGCGCAGCGAGCCGGGGACCTTGGTCACGAGTTTCATGAGCCACGGCATCCACCCCATGCTCAGATGGGCCATGGGGCGGCGGTCCTTACCGATGAACGAGGTGAGGCCCTGGCGGAAGTGGTGGTGCAGGAACTCGGCCTTGTAGGTGGCCATGTCCACGTTGACGGGGCACTCGGTGGCGCAGGCCTTGCAGGACAGGCACAGGTCCAGAGCCTCCAAGGTTTCTTTGGATTTCCAACCGTCCGTGATGGTTTCCCCGCGGAGCATCTCGGCCAGCGAGCGCATGCGGCCCCGGGTCGAGTGGACCTCGTCGTGGGTGGCCTGGAAGGACGGGCACATGGCGCCGGCGTCAGAACGGCACGCACCCACGCCCACGCAGCGGTTGACGGCCTGGCCGAAGGAGCCGTTGTCCGAGGAGAACGCATGGACCGGGGTGAGCTCGAAGGTACGAGCGCCGGGGCCGGGGCGGATGCCCTGGTCGATGGGTTCGGGATCCACCACCACACCGGGGTTGAAAACGTTTCCGGGATCGAAAATCTGCTTGAACTCGGCGAAGGCCTGGCGGGCCTCGGGCGAGTAGATCGTGGCCAACAGCTCGGAGCGGGCGCGACCGTCACCGTGTTCGCCGGAGACCGACCCACCGTAGCGGTGCACCAGGTCCGCGGCGCGTTCAATGAACTCGCGGTACAGGGCCACGCCGTCGTCGGTGTTGAAGTCGAAGGAGATGCGGATGTGCACGCAGCCCTCACCGAAGTGACCGAACGGGATGCCGCGCAGGTTCATCTCACCCAGCAGGTCGTAGAGGTCCTTGAGGTAGGCGCCCAAGTGGTGAGGGGGCACTGCGGAGTCCTCCCAGCCGGGCCAGGCCTCGCCGCCGTCCGGGAGGCGGGTCACGATACCGGCACCGGCCTCGCGGATGTGCCACAGGGCACGTGCCTCGGCGGGGTCGCCCACGACCACGGAGTCCACCACGGTTTCCGTCACGAGCCCGGGGAGTTTCTGGGCCGCTTCGAACGCTTTTTCCTGGGTGTCCGCGCCCACTTCGCAGTAGAGCCAGCCGCCACCGGCGGGGAGTTCACCGCCCGCGTTTTCCTGGCCCGGGCGGGTACGCAGCGCGGTCAGCAGGTCCGAGCCCATACCCTCGATGGTCGTCACGCCGGGTACGCGGAATTTCGGTGCCGCGGTGGCCGCCTCGATCGCGTCCTTGAAGCCGAGCACGGCGAGCGCGGTGAACTTGGGCTTGGTCACGAGCTTGACCGTGAGCCGGGTGATGATCCCGCACGTGCCCTCGGTGCCGGAGAAGGCCTTGGCCACGTCGAAGCCGTTTTCACCCAGCAAGTACTGGAGCCCGTAGCCGGAGACCTGGCGCGGGAACTGACCCAGTTCGGTGCGTAGCATGGCCAGATGGCGGTCGCGCAGTTGCGTGAGCTGGGAAGTCAGGGCGGCGTCCGAGGTGCCGCCGGCCTCCAGAGCGACCTCGCGCCCGTCGGCGAGCATGACCGTGACCGCCACCAGGTTGGACGCGCTGGTGCCCCACGCGACCGAGTGCGAACCGCACGCGTTGTTGGCCACCATGCCCCCCACCGTGCAGCGAGCGTGCGTGGACGGGTCCGGTCCGTAGGTGAGACCGAATTCGCTTGCGGCGTCGCGCAGCTGATCGCAAATCACCCCGGGTTCGATCGTGGCCGTCTGCAGGTCCGGGTCGATCTCCAGGATGCGGTTGAAGTACCGGGAGGTGTCGATGATCAGACCATCGCCCATCGCGTTGCCCGCCACCGATGTTCCACCGCCGCGCGAAATCACCGGCCAGCCCTTCTCTTGAGCGGTCGCGAGCAGTTCGCGGATGTCCGCCACGGAACGCGGTTCCGCCACGGCCCGGGGCAACCTGCGGTAAATGGAAGCGTCGGACACGTACGCGGCACGGGTGGTCAGATCATCCCGGAGAGCTGTCATGGTCTAACTTTCGCGCACCCGACCCCGGGATTCCAATTGGCTCGCCCGCGGTCCGTGTCGCGGTGTCCTGGACGGACCACGACGCCGCCCGCGCGCCTTCGTGGGGAAGGTGCGCGGGCGGCGTCGGCGGGATTTACGACCGGTGACTCACCACTCCGGGGCAATGATGATCTCGGCGCCCTCGAGGTCCTCGTTCCACTCGACCTGGCAGGTCAAACGGGAGGTGTCGTGGCGGGTGTCGTCGAGCATCTCCAGGAGGTCTTCCTCCTCCTCGTTGGTGCCGCCGGTTTTCACGAACGATTCCTGATCCAGGTACGAGTGGCATGTGGAGCACGAGGCATTGCCGCCGCAGGTCGCCAGGATGGGGAACTTGTGCCGGGTCAGGGCCTCCATGAGGGACTCGTAGTCCTTCCACTCGACGCCCTCGGTGCGCACACCGTCACGGTCGGTCACATTGATCTTGATGCTGCTCACTCGGGTGGACCTCCTACAGTTACGACCCGTTGTGGATTCACGGAACCAGTGGCCATTCTACGGTTGCGGCGCGCGGCGGGGGGCCACCGGATGGCAAAGTGTGATCAGTCCCCCATGCGGCGCACGGTCAGCGCCTGGGCCACGCGCCCGATCGGGCCGTTCTCGTCGAAGAGTTCCGAGTGGGTCAGTCCCACACCGACCGGGCTGATTTCCACGTTGGTGTCCAGGCCCACCCATTCGGAGACCGGTTCGCGGATCAAGTGGATGGACAGGTCCACGTTGGGGAACGCCCACTGACCGGGTTCGATGCGGGGCGCAATACCGTTGGCGGTGTCAATGGCACTGACGAAACGAGCGGTGTGGGAGGACGTTTCGCCCGCCACAATCCGGTGCTTGATGCGCAGCCACCCCGCGGCACTTCCCGGGCGGGGTTCGCGAGCAAGGTGAGCCTCCAGGGTGGCAATGAAACCACCGGCCCACGTCTCGGTCATGTCCACCGGTGGGCATTGGTCCACCGGTGGGAGCGGGCGGATCTCGCCGCCGGCCACGTCCTGGGTGTCCGAGGTCTTGAGCCGCCACATGTTCAATCGGATGCAGGGGCGGCCGTCCGCACTCATGGTGGCCTCGAGCAGCTCAATGGTTTTGCCCGGGCGCAGCACGCGGGTGTGCACCTCGATGTCACCGCCGGGAATGAACCCCAGAATGTCGAACGACAACCGCACGGGGATCACGTCTTCGCGCGGGTGGTTGCGTTCCACCTCATGGACCAGCAAGCCCGACGACGCCGCCATGTGCTGTTCCAGCGGGCTCCACGCCCCCTGCGTGTACACCGTGGTCCGGAAACTGTGCTCCCCGGTCCGCACGTAGTGGGCGTCGGGGACCTCTTCCCCGTTGGCGCCGAGGTGCTGGGGCTTGGGTTCGGTGGTCGTCCTGCGGGTCCTCCTGAAAGGTGGTGTTTGTGTCCTGTATTACACTTTAGAGTCCCGCATCGATATCGCCGTGCACCCGCGGCCTGTTGAGCCATCGGCCGGAGCGGCGGAGCAGTCTCATCGACGCTATGTCCAACCCAACTGGGAGGCGCGCATTCCCATCGACGGTAACGCCAAAAATCCGGCGAGGAGTGGCGCTACCGTCGACCAGAATGCGGCGGCGCGGGACCCAGGGTCATAGCGTCGATACGTCAGCCCAGCGGATGTGTCCACGCGGTGTCCACGCGCGGACCCCTGGGCATGAAAAACGCCCGCTACCCCTGTTTGACCAGGGATAGCGGGCGATTTCGAGTGGCGGTGACGGAGGGATTTGAACCCTCGTTGGCTTTAACACCAAACATCATTTCGAGTGATGCACCTTCGGCCGCTCGGACACGTCACCAGCTCGAAGTACTTTACCGTCAGGTTCCACCGGGAACCAAACCGTGCCGACAGGGGCTACGTGCGGTGGGCCGCGAAGAACTCCCGCAGTAGCGCGGCGCACTCCGCCTCGCGGACCCCACCGGTGACTTCCACCCAGTGGTTGAGTCGCGGTTCACGGACCACATCGAACACGGACCCGCAGGCTCCGGCCTTCGGATCCCACGCCCCGAGCACCAACCTCGGTACCCGGGACAGCACGATGGCCCCGGCGCACATGGCGCACGGTTCCAGGGTCACCACCAGTGTGCAGCCCCCGAGGCGCCACGAGCCCGTACGGGCGGCGGCGTCGCGCAGGGCGAGAATCTCAGCGTGGGCGGTGGGATCGCCGCGGGCCTCCCTGCGATTGAAGCCGCGGCCGACCACCTCGCCCCGGGAGTCCACGACCACCGCACCGATCGGAACGTCTCCGCTCGCCGCGGTGTGCTGGGCTTCTGACAAAGCCAGGTCCATCCAACGTTCGTGCTGGATGGACCTGGCAGTGGGCGGTAACGCCATGGGTGACTTACCGGCGGCTGTTCTGCGCGAAGTACGCGGAGTTGGGAGCCTTGAACGCGGTAACGATCCACAGGATGTCCACGATGAGTGCGATGAGTGCAATCACGATGAGCACGATGCCCAGGCCGCCGTACATGAGCGCGCCGAGCATCCCGAAGAGGTACGACAGGATGGACAGGGCCGCAAAGACGGTGCCCAGGATACGGGCCCAGTTCTTGCCCTTGGCCAGACCGCGGTAGACCAGGAAGTACAGCAGGAGGGCGATGGCCAGGCCAATGACGGTTCCGAGCACGCCACCGGTGGAACTCGCGAACATCTCGGCCTGTTCACTGCTCATGCCCTGGTCACGGTAGACCGCTGCCAGATCGGTCGTGGAATTGGCGATGAGACTCACGATCGTGAACAGCACGTACAGCGCTGCGGACAACAGCGTCAGCTTGAGCAGTTTGTCGAGTAGCGCGGGGCGCTCCACCATGCCGGTGTACTGGTTGGGGTTGTACTCACTGGTGCCGTACTTGCCACCCTGCTGGCCGTAACCGTGCTGGGGTGCGTTCTGCGGGGTCTGGCCGGCACCGGGCTGAACATTGCCGGGTTGAACGCCGAAGGGCTGAGCGGGATTGGGCTGCGGGCGGCTCTGATCACCGAACTGCGGGTCGCGGGGATCATTGGGTGTGGTGCTCATGGGGGAAGTTCCCTTCTTCGATTCGGTGCGAGTGCTGCGGGTGGATTATTCGTAACGGAGGGCGTTGATGGGATCCTGCCGTGCTGCTCGCATGGCAGGAATGGTGCCGGCCAGGAACGCAATGACCATCACGGACAGGATGATCAGGACGGTCTTGACCGGGTCGAAAAGGAACAGATTCAGGCCGGGTAGACCTTCCAGCAACCCGTTGGACAACACGGAACTGATGATCGAACCGGTGACCACACCCAAGGCAGCACCGATGGCCGAACCCAGGAAACCAATGAAGATGGCCTCGAGGGAGAACAGGCCGAAGACCTTGCCGCCGCTCATACCCAGGGCCTTCATCAGACCGATCTCACGGGTTCGCTCCTGCACGGACATCAGCAGCGTGTTCACAATGCCGAAACCCGCAGCCAGCAGGGCAATGATCGCGAAGGAGTTCAGGATCCACACGATGGCGTTGATGACCGCGCGGAACATGCCAAGCTGGTCCTCCACGGTCATGCCCATCATGTTCTCGTCCGCGAGCTGGGACTTGATCCGACCGGCGTCGTCGATGTTCTCGACATTGGCCACGGCCATGAAGTAGGTGTCCGGGACGTCCCGCGGGGACCCGGAGCTCTGGTAGTCGTAGAGTTTCTCGTTGAGGCTCGAAGACGGCATGGGTGTCAGGGACGTGCCCGCCAAGGAGGCCTGTGAGACGCCGGAAATGGTGACCTCGAAGGCCTTGTCCTCCCCGGCCATGTTGGTCATGACCACATCCACGGTCTCACCCACCGCGGCTTCGTTCGAATCAAAGCCCAGGTCCGCCACCCATGAGGCGGGAACAAGCATTTCGTCGCTCTCGCGTGCGGGGACCTCGCCGGCTTCGAGCTGGACGCCCTCTGCGTCGGAGGGCATGCCCAGGCTCAGCTGGAACTTTTTGTCGTCGGAGGTTTCCAGGTACGTGGGGGCCACCATGTACATGGGGTCCACGGACGTGACCCCGTCAATGTTCCTGATGGTTTCGATGTCATCGTTGTTCAGACCACTGGTTGATCCGAAGCCCGTTTGAATGCTGGATTCCTCCGGGTCGTATTCGCGGGGGCCGTCGTCCTGGGGTGCGGTTTGTTCCTCGACCTTCTGCACGTAAATGGACTTCTGGTCTCCAAAGCCGGCCACCGTCTTGTCGATGTAGTCGTTGACACCGGTACCCACACCCGAGGTGAGGGTCAGCGTGAACGCACCGATGAAGATCGCGATGACGGTCAGAACGGTTCGTGCTTTGGAACGGAACGTGTTTCCGATGGCCGTCCGCAGCAGATCGACAAACTTCACTCGGAGACTCCCTGCTGGTCGGGGGTGGTCGATTGGGCCCACGGGGCGGCATGGCGGCCCGCGCGGTGGGGGCGGCGAGCGGCCTCGGCGATCTCGGCGGCGTCGGCCTCGCTCAGGGCGATGAGCTGCCCCGTCGCGGGTTCCTTGACGGTGACCTGCCCCTGCTCACCTTGGCGCGATTGGGAGCGATCGGCAAACAACGACGACGCCGCGGCGGGCGATGCGCTCCGGTCGATTTCCCCGTCCACCAGGTAGATCTGGCGAGAACAACGAGAAGCGAGGTCGGGATCGTGGGTGACCACCACCAAGGTGATGCCCTTGTCCTTGTTGAGGCCGAACAGGATGTCTTCCACCACGTCCGAGGTGGCCGTGTCCAAGTTGCCCGTGGGCTCGTCCGCAAAGATCACGGAAGGTTCGTTGATCAGCGCGCGGGCAATGACCACGCGCTGTTTCTGACCGCCGGAAAGATCCGTGGCCCTGTTGGAGGCCTTGTCCGCCATCTCAAGCTGCTCGAGGGCCTCCATGCCGCGGCGCTTGCGTTCGGCGGAGTGGACGCCGGCGATTTTCAGCGGCAGCGTCACGTTCTCCAGAACGGTCTGGTTGGGCGTGAGGAAGAACTGCTGGAACACGAAACCGAACGCGGAGTTGCGCAGTTCGTTGAGCTGCTTGGCATCCAAATTATTGGTGGGCTGCCCCTTGAGGGCCACCACACCGTGGGTGGGGGCGTCGAGCAGAGCCAACAAATGCATGAGAGTGGATTTGCCCGAACCGGACTTACCAACAACGGCTACGGACTCGCCCTCGTTGATCTGCAGGTTCACGCCCTTCAGAGCGTCGAACCTGGTTTCCCCTCTGCCATATATCTTGACCAGATTCTCGGTTTCGAGGACCGGAGCCGTCATAAGAGGTTGTTCCTTTCGGGGGCTTCAGCTGATGTACCAATGTGGTTGTGTTCAACTCTTTCGTATCGACGATAGGCCACGCATCCTACGACGGGTGGAACTTTCACCCGTGACACCGAGGTGAACCGGCTTCGCTCCGGGGCGAACGGGAGCCGCCGGTGCTAGTTTGACCGTATGCGAGTCACCGTTTTGGATCACCCCCTGGTTGCCCACAAGCTGAGCGTTCTGCGCGACAAGTCGACACCCTCGCCGGTGTTCCGACAGCTGGTCGAAGAACTCGTCACGCTGCTTGCGTACGAGGCCACGCGCGAGGTTCGTGTGGAGCCCATCACCATTCAGACACCGGTGGCGCAGACCCAGGGTGTAGGACTGTCGCGGCCCCGACCGCTGGTGGTCCCCATTCTGCGAGCCGGGCTGGGCATGCTCGAAGGCATGACCCGGTTGATCCCCACCGCGGAGGTCGGCTTCCTGGGGATGGCCCGGGATGACACCACCCTGGACATCATCACCTACGCCGAACGATTGCCCGAGGACCTGACGGGTCGCCAGGTCTACGTCCTGGACCCCATGTTGGCCACGGGCGGCACCCTGCGCGAAGCCATTAAGTTCCTGTACCGCCGTGGTGCCGAGCAGATCACGTGCGTCTGCTTGCTGGCTGCCCCGGAGGGTCTTGCCAAGCTCGAGGAAGAACTCGGAGACGCCGAGGTGAACCTGGTGCTGGCCGCCATCGACGAACGCCTGGACGAGAACGCCTACATCGTGCCCGGCTTGGGGGATGCCGGAGATCGCCTGTACGGCGTGGTGGACTGACCCGTCCGGTGCGGGTGAGTTTCCCGTGTAAGTGGTACCGGGCGTCCCAGGTTCTTGACATCGAGCGAAGATTCTGATTCAGACGACCACGCTCCGAATCAAGCCCCGGGATGGCGCGGGTTCGTGCGTTTTTGAGGGAATGGTTGGCCTTGTATGGCCCTTGCCGTAAGTTCTCCGAAAAGGTGATTTGGATTACATTTGCGCCCTCTTGTCTCATTATGTGAGAAACAAACGGGTTTGTTACTTGCAAGTGTCGGTGTTGTCGCCCACGATGTTGAGTACGTCGCGTCCAGGAAACTCACGGGTTCGGCGTTCCACGAGGCAGGGGATACTCACATGTCAGGCGCACCGGGCTACGTCCACATTTCTCAGCGGCATCGATTGAATGCCGCGCAGGCGGCGATGCGTTCGCGCGGACCTCATCGCGTGGCAGGGTCCGTCGAGGAATATCGCACTCTGCGCTCCCTCGCCGGCGACCAGTCCCAGGATGCCCGCCTGGAACGCCATTCCGTAGCGGACCAGCAGCCCACCGAAGCTCGCGGGTTCGTGGTCTACGTGGGCGTGGACGAGCAGGCCGCCGCCGATCGCGGGATCAACCTGGTCCAGCTGGTCCAGGACGTGCGCAATCACATCCATCAACTCGTTCCCGAATCGGATTCCTACGCGGCCGTGGCGCTGGCCCCGATCAATGCGGAAGGCACCGACCTCGAGGTCGTGCGTAGCGCACTAGGCGACCCCACCTGCGCGGACCCGGTGATCGAACCCATGGTCCCGTTGCCCACTCCGGCATCCGGTTCCACCATTGACCACCAGCGCGTGGGCGTGTTGATCGACCTGTCCCGCCGCGAGGTGTTCCTGGACGGCGATCTGCTCAACCTCACGCACCGCGAATTCGAGTTGCTCAACTACCTGGTGGAGAACGGCACCCGCACCGTGGGTCGTCTCGAGCTGTTGGACAACCTCTGGGACGACGCGGAAGAGGTCCCTTCCGAGCGCACCATTGACGTTCACGTCCGCCGCTTGCGCTCCAAGCTCGGCCGCCTGGCCAATACCGTGCGCACCGTGCGCGGTCAGGGTTACCGCTTTTACGACCACCCGGAAGTGGTTGTGTGGGCGGCCCCCGAGTATTCGATCTGACGCCTTCTCGGATTTCTTCACCGCCGACGCCGCTCGCGCGCCCCACCCGGGACGCCGAGCGGCGTCGGCGTGGTTAAGGGTGCGGCAGGCGCGTGTCAGACTGGTGGGCATGGCACGCCACGATGTAAAGCACCTGGTGATCATGCGGCACGCGGAGGCGGATCACCCGCCCGGTGCCCTGGATCATGATCGGCCCCTGATGCCCCGCGGTGCGCAGGATGCCGCCGCGGCCGGGGAGTGGCTCGCGCAGCAATACACCCCGGACATGATCATGGTGTCCTCCGCGCTGCGGACCCGCCAGACCGTGACGTGGGTGTGCAGTGAACTGGGGGAGAAGGCACCCACCCCGCAGCTGGTGGACGAGTTGTACAACGCGCACGACACCGCAATCATCGCCGCGATCAATCACGCACCGGAAGCAGTGCGCACGCTCTTGGTGGTCGCCCACATGCCGGGGGTGCTGGACACGGTACTGCGGTTGGCCTCCCGCGAATCGGATGTGGACGCAATGATGGATGTTTCCGGTGGCTTCCCCACATCGGGGATCACGGTGCTGGAGGTTCCGGACGACTGGGCCCTGTTGGATGGCGGGAATGCGCGGCTGGTCCATTTCGAGGTGCCGCGGGGCTAGCGGTCGAGCGAATCCTGGTCAGCCCAGCTCGGCCTCGTATTCGGGCATGAGGGCCTCGTAGGGCGGCCACTGCTTGGTGCTGACCCGCCCGGTTTCCACGGTTTCGACCATGCGATCCAGGTAGTACTCCCACCCCGCGCCGATGTATTTCACGTCCATGCCGGGTGGGACGGGCATGGCGAACTTCACGTGCGTACCCGCATCGGTTTTCGACAACTGCACGTCCAAAGTCCAGATCTGCGCGGCGTCTTCGTTGGTGCTGTGCACGCGTAAGTGAGAGGATTTTTCGCACGTGACGATCACGTAGGGCTCGGAGCCGGCCTCCTCCTCGAAGGCCATGCTGACCTCCACCCGGCCCGAGGTGGGGTCACCCGCCCAGGTGCCGAACCACAGGGCCAACTGATCCGACTCGGTGAATGCCTTCCACACCTTCTCAGTAGGCGCGGGAACGTTGCGGGTGAGCACCAGATTCGGCGCACCGTCAATGGTTTCCAGGACTCCAGTGATCACGAGCGCTCTCCTTGTCGCCGAGCCCGGCATTGTCGAGGACCGGCTGCCCCCGTTCAGTGATCAATTAACCACCCGCCACGTGAGCTGTCGAGAGCCGCGGCATGGCTCAGCGGCGGGACTCGCAGGCAACGCCGTCGCCGTCGCCGTCGAGACCGGGGCGGTATCCCGGCTGGCCGGCGTGGAGCGGGGCGGCACCCGCGGCGCGGGCGTCGGCGCATTTTGCGAAGTACACGTCGGTCTGCGCCTCAGGTGCGGGGACCTCGGGTGCGTCCGGGACGGGTGCCGCCGTGGCAATGACGGCGGGGGGCTCCACGGGGGCGGGCTGCGTGGGCGCAGGGGTGCCTGGGGCGTCGATGGGTTCCGGAACCACAGGGTCGGTGGTCAGCGACTGGTCCGGGCACTGGCTGAGCACCCCATCCATGGCCCGCTTCTCCGCATCCGTGACCCACAGCTCATAGCGTTGCTTCACGACGATCTGCCGGGCCACGTACTCGCAGCGGAATTCCCTGGCGGGCGGCAGCCAGGTGGCGGCGTCTCCGTCTCCTTTGGCGGAGTTGCTGGGCCCGTCCACGGCCAGGAGATTCAGTGGGTCATTGGCGAACTGTGTGCGCCGGTCCGCGTCCAGGTTCTGGGCGCCCTTCTGCCACGCGTCGGACAGGGCCACCACATGGTCGATCTGCACGTCGGAACTGGTTTGGACGCCGGCCACGAAATCAATGAACTCGCCGGTGAAGGGGCTCGTCAGATCGCCACTGAGTACCTTGCAGCCTTGGGTGCCCGGGGCCACGGCCACGTCCGTGAGATCGCGGCGGAGAATGTCATTGCGGGTGTCGCACCCATTGCGATCGGTATCGGACCACCGCGCGCCGAATTGCTCCCGCGAGTAATCGGTCTTGGGAGCCCGCCCCTTCACGGGCAGCTCGTCCAGGGCTGCGCGCGCGGGGCTTTGGACCGCGTCGGCCGTCTCGTCCTGCTGCGCGGCGGCCTCGGGGGTCTGCGTAACGGCCGGTTCGCCGGAGTCGGGAACGGGCGCGGGCGGCGTCGTACTTGAAACCACCGACGCCGACGCCGACGCCGCTGCGCTCGCGGTTGCCGACGGGCCGGGGGACGTCGGCGCGTCCACGGGGGCGCAACCGGAGAGGAGGCCGATCAATGCGAGGGCGGCGAGCGCAGTGGTGCGCAGGGATGAGCGGGGGGAAGCAGCCACGGGGCGACACCTCTGTCATGGGAGGAGGGGGGTAGTTGAGATCGTAGCGGGTTATGCGGGAAGGGCCGCACCGAGGCGGCCGGCGGTCGCCCGCAGCAGGGAGCGGCGGTGTCTTGCACCTTTCGATGCAGGTTCCCGGCTTCAATCCTTCTCCCGGCGACGCGCTGCTTCCTACGGTTATTGAGCAAGCACATTTCGCACCGCCCCCGGAAGGGAACAACCATGACTTCCACCCAAAACGCTCCGGATACGCCGACTCGCACCGGTCCTCTCGCGGTGGTTCGACGCCATCCGTTGCTGACGTTCTTTCTGCTGGCGAACCTGCTGAGCTGGATCTCCTGGGCGCCCTACGTGCTCTCGCAGAGCGGGCTCGGCGTGCTGCCGATCCACGTCGACGAGATCACCGGCATGTTGCCCGGCGCCTACCTGGGGCCGATTTTCTCCGCGTTCCTGGTCACTGCGATAGCCGACGGCCGACAGGGGTTGCGACGTTAGTTCGGCCGCCTGCTGCGCTGGCGGGTTGCGCCGCGCTGGTACGCGGTCGCCCTGCTCGGCGTTCCGGCGGGGATGCTCCTGACCGGACTGGCGTTCTCCGGGGGCGTGGTTCACCCGCCGTCGGCCATGGCGCTCGCGCTGTACGTCCCCATGCTGATCTTGCAGTTCGTCACGACAGGTCTGGCAGAGGAGCCCGGCTGGAGGGACTTCGCCCTGCCGCGGCTGCAAGACCGCTTCCATCCCCTGGCTGCATCGATGATCCTGGGCCCGATTTGGGCCGTGTGGCACCTGCCGCTGTTCTTCACGCCCTGGGGTGAGTACCCGGAGGCGAGCTGGACCCGCGCGGCAGCGTTCCTACTGTTCTGCATCGGCTTCAACCTGGTCATGACCTGGATCTTCAACCGGACGGGGCAGAGCCTGCCGGTGGCAATCCTCGCCCACGTCAGCGTGAACACCTTTGCCTGGGTGATCTGGGGCGAGATGTTCCCCGGCATCGACGGCGACTCGTGGATGCATGCGCTGGCCGTCGGCGGACTTGTGGCCGGCGCGGCCGTGGTGCTCGCCACCCGCGGTCGGCTGGGCTACCCCAACCCGCTCCCGCGATGACAACCCACCCCAGCACCGGGCCCCGAGGACCTCATCGGCCCTCGGGGCCCGGCACGCCGACAACCCGGTTCTGGTAAGCCCACACGACGGCCTGTAATCGCGAGCGGACACCTAGCTTGGGCAGCATCCGCGCCAGATGCGACTTCACGGTGGAGACCTCCACCACCAGCTCCCGGGCGATCTCCTCGTTGGACATGCCCTGCGCGAGAAGTAACAGGATGTCGTGCTCCCGGGAGGTCAGTACCTCGGACGCTCGCGAGGCGGTCACGGGCTGCAGGCTGCGGCGTTCGACGAACTCGCGCAGGGCGCGCCGAGTGAGTGACTGATCGATCGTCCCCTGGCCGGACGCGACCTGATGCACCGCCTGGACGATCAACTCCGGTTCGGCATCCTTGAGCAGGAACCCCGACGCGCCCGCCTCAAGCGCCCCGAACGGGTACTCATCGAGGTCGAACGTGGTCAGGATGAGCACCGGGATCACCGGGTCGGCGGCGGGCCCGCACAGTTCCCTGGCCACCGCGATCCCGTCGCGGCCGGGCATCCGGATGTCCAGGCAAGCGACGTCCGGGGAGAGTTCTCGTGCCAGTTCGAGCGCCCGCCGGTCGTCGGCCGCGGTGCCCACCACCTCGATGTCACTCTCGCTCTCGAGCACCGCCACGAGGCCGGCGCGGGCCAGCGGCTGGTCCTCGGCGATCATCACCCGAATCATGCGGTCTCCTTCGCGCTGCGCTCGCGACGCGCGCCGTACTCGGTGGGGCCGGCGGCACGCGGATCGCGCGGCATGGTGAGGCGGGTCTGCCAGCCGCCGTCGGCGGTGGGGCCGTAGGCCAGGTCCGCGTCGATCATCTCGGCGCGCTCACGCATCCCGAGTAGCCCAAAGCCCCCACCCGTGCCGGGATCGGCGACGGGCGGCCGCCCGTTCGCCACCACCACGGTGAGTTCATCCGCGCGGTCGTCCAGGGTCACCGTGGACCGTGCGCCGGGGGCGTGCTCAGCGATATTGGCCAGGGATTCCTGCACCATCCGGAAGACGACCACCTGCGCGAGCGGCCCGATCCCGGTGTCGAGAGGCCGGCCCGCGCCGGCCGCGTGGATGACCAGCTCCACCCCGGCGCCTGCGTCTCGCTGGGCCTCGACGAACTCCTGCACGGCCGGCAGGGTCGCCACCGTCCGCCCGGCCTCGGCCTCCTCGCGCAGCAAACCCACCAGTCGTCGCAGATCGTCCAGAACCGTCCGGCTCTGCGCCCGGATCTGCGCGACGGAGCGCTTAGCGGCGCTCGGGTCGTTGTCTATCTGTCGTTCGACGGCTCCGGCCAGCAAAGCGATCCCGGACATGTGATGAGCGGCGATGTCGTGGAGCTCCCGCGACATCGCCGTGCGCTCCCGGGAGATGTCGGCCTGGACCAGCACGTCGCGCTCCCGTTGGAGGGCGGCCGACTCGGCGAGGCGTGCCTCCTGCGCCTCTCGCCTCGCAGCGACCAGCAGTCCGATCAGCACGGGAGCGCCGATGACCAGCACGGCCTGCAGGAGGGCGGCGCCCGCAGCGACAGCCGCCGTCAGGTCCGCCATGAGCATCTCATTGGCGAACTGGAGGCCGGCGACCAGGAGAACTGGGGCCGCCAAGGCTCCGATGATCTGGCGATTCGGTACCGCGGTCGCCACGTAGTAGGCCGCAACGGCGGTGGCCAGCGCGGTGAGGGTGAACAGTGGCCCTGGGGCAAGGAGCACAAGCGCAGCGGGTAGTGCCGTGACGACGATCGCCGCGGTGACGGGCTTGTTCCGCGTCCACAGCAGGGCCACGGCCTGGGCGAGGACCACGGTGAGCACGACCCACCAGGGGGCACTGCCCACCGGGGGGAAATCCGACCCTGGATCGTTGCTGGCCGCGGCGAGGACGGGCAGCAGGAGAACGCCGGCCGCAGCGAGCACCGCGGTGAGGGCCGCCGGCACCACCTGAGGGCGTCTCAGCCGGTGTGGGGAAGGCTCGCCGTCAGCCGCCATCTCGGCCTCCCCCTCCCCCTCGGCCAGCGGGATGCCAGCACCCTTGATGCGGTCCAGTGTAAGGGGAGCTCGGGGGACACGTGGGCTTTACCGAACGACCCCCGGGGCCACCACTGGGAGACCAAAAAACCCGGACCCCAAAATAAGGGTCCGGGTTGTCGCTGATCTCCTGAGAGATCACATGGTGCGCCCGGAGGGATTCGAACCCCCAACCTTCTGATCCGTAGTCAGATGCTCTATCCGTTGAGCTACGGGCGCATTTGCACCAACCGATGTACTCGGCTGCAACGGGTAATAACTTACACCGGTGGCGGCCAAGTGCAAAATTAGGCAGGGCCATTTCAAAGTCCGGTGAGTTGGCGGACGATTTCGGGGTGGTGGTCTAGTGCGCGCAGGGTGGCGGTGATGTTGG
>NZ_BAABLN010000016.1:0-2419 GCF_039544365.1 Kocuria gwangalliensis
ATCACAATGGGTTGGGTCGGCTGTCCCATGACCACCGCAGGAAGGTTCAAGACCACCTTGGCACAGGCGCGGACGGCTGCCTTCAGGTCTAGTGCGTCCAGGGCATCCTGAGGAACGCTGTTGCCCAGGTGGAAGGTGAGGTTTAGGTGTCCTGCCGTTCGGTCGGGGGAAGAAGCTAAGGGAGTGCGCAACTCCAGGGTGCAGCAGTCCGAGGCTTTCAGCTCTATGCGCATGCCCCGGTAGCCTTGGCTGACGGCAGTCACCGTTAGCAACTCGGCGACCTGGGTATGGTTGGGCATTTCCAGGCGCAGCTCCACCCGTCCGCCGACCAACGGGTGAGGATCCGGGGCGTGCTTCTTGATGCGGTACTCGTATGGTTGGTTGGGGTCGTGGGACTCCTTGAGGAACTGGGGAGCCTGACGGTAGAAGGAGTCGCCGGGGCGGGTCTGCACGCGCACCTCTCCGGGTATGCCGTATCCGAGGACCTCCTCCCACTGTTTGCGTGCGTCGGAGTCCATGTCGGAGGTGGACACTCGGATCACCTGTTCGATGGGGCGGGGGTTGTTGTGCTTGGGCACTGCCGTGAGCGCTTGCTCGCCGGTCGGGTCGGTAATGAACCGGGGAGTCCAGTCGGTGTCGAGCTCATCCGCTGCCGTCTCCAGGTCACCCATGCGGGCGGTGTAGTCCTCTAGGTTGCGTAGAACAGCGTTGCGTGGAAGGGCGCCGCCGGCCCGCTCGAGTGCAAGGCTGGCGGCGTCGCGTAGGGCGTAGCCTTCGACGTCTGGGTGGCGGGCCACCATATCGTCCAGCTCGGCTTGACCAACCCATTCGATCCGGGGTTTGGGGCCGTCCTCGATGCGATCCGGAAGGGCTTGGATAAATTTTCGTTCGCCGGTGTTCAGGTTGTGTGGAACCACGAGCACCCACACGTCGGGGCGAGGCTCGAGCCGCATGGCCTGGTCGAAGGAGCCGCGGATCTGTTTCCGCCGCGTGTCCCTCATGCTGCCAGAGAAGCCTTGGGGGAAGTACTTCTGTTGGTAAAGCCATGTCTTGTCAGGGTCGATGATGAGAAGGTCGATGCCTTCGTCACCGCCCCGCGGGTCGGGCACTATGACCCGTTCTCGTACGGTGGCCGCTTCGGGATGATGACGGCGGATGAGGGCGGCAGTGATGCGGTCGAACTTTTCCCGCTTGAGTGTGGTCCAGTCGATCAACGGCGATGCCTTTCTTCAGTTTTCAGCGCCCTCCACTGACTGAGATGTTACTGGTGGCTCGGCACCCAGCCGTCGAGGCCATACATTGCCAGCGGGTACGGCACCGTCACGTTCGTGCTCTCCGAGTGCTGCCGACTGTGGGTCTGGGGCCATTGTCCTGAACCATGGTCAGGCAACGTCAAAGCTCCGTGCTACTGGCTTCCCGTTGTTGGCCACTGGCTCTTCGGCGTAAGTGTCCGTGGCTGGTTTCGTGGCCTGCTGGCGACGCTGCACCCGCTTAACTTTTTCGGGGGCGGTGAGCCCGATCTTGCGCAGCTCCTCGGCGGTCCAGCCACCGGTGGTAACGGCGGCTTGGAACGCTGCGGTGTCGTCCTTCTCTGCCTCCTTCAGTGCATCGCGTGCTTCATCAAGGGCACCGCGTGCGGTGATCGCCGCCCGCACGTAGTCCATCCGGTCCTTGAGCAGCCGCTGCGCGGCTTCTTCTGCTTGCTGGGGATCAGTGAGCTTAGCCATATCCCTACCTTAACGGACGCACACGATCCGTTCTAGAGATCACCCATGTTCAGCTGCCACTTCGTACCCGTGGTACCACAGCGGAGCAAAGCTATGTTTTATGTGCCATAAAACGGGTACACCGCTGGCCCTGCCGGTTTTGCGGTGGCACACTGGTCGTGTGGGGCCCACAGAGTGGGGGCGCTGCGCTGGGCTGAGACGAGAGGAGGTGCTGTAGTGGAGCAGGAGAATCCGCGCCACGTGTGGAAGTCGAGGCGCAAGCGGATCGAGGGCAAAACCCAGTACGTCCGGGTGTCCATGTCGGAGGCCGAGCGTGCTCAGCTGATGGTGTTGGAGCAGCAGACCGGGCTGTCGCCCTCGGCGCTGATGGTCCAGGCGGTGTTCGGTTCGGCGGATCCGGTGGCGGTGCAGCTGCGGAGGAACCAGCTGGCCGAGCTGATCCAGATGCGACAGCTGATGGCCACGATCGCGAACAACGTGAACCAGATCGCCCGGCACGCCAACAGCACCGGCGAGGTGCTGCCCGAGACGGTCGAGACCTTGCAGGAAGCCCGAAGATTTGGTGCGGACGTGCTGGCCAAGATCGAAGAGTTGATCCCGTGATCCCGAACATCACCAAGGGCGACAAGCCGATCGGGCTGATGAAGTACCTCGTGGGCCCGGGACAGGCCAACGAACACACCGACCCGCAC
>NZ_BAABLN010000017.1:0-74300 GCF_039544365.1 Kocuria gwangalliensis
AGGTCGATCTGGATAAACCCGGGCTCGGCGTCGTTCCACTCTCGCCAGGTCTTCATCGGGATTGAGGCCTTCAACATCGATCCCGGCCGGGTATGGCTGATCGGTTTGCGGGCCACCAGCCCGGCCCGGGCGTCGGCGAGGCGTCGATCGATCGTGGCCGGCGACATCGAACGCACCTGCGCAATGACCTCAGGGGCGACCCCGTCCAAGTGGCCGTGGAGTTCCAGGTTGGCCAGCACCTGCGGCAGCGCCGGATGCAGCCGCTTGCCCGTCGGGCCGTCCAACACGGCCCAACAGCGAGTGAGCAGCTCGACTGCGGCCGCATCATAGGTCCGGACTGGAACACGCTGCTTGTGTGGTGCCGGGCCGCCGCGAGCACGCTCGGTCAATCCCCGTCGGATCGCCTTGCGTGCGTGGTCACGGTGCCAGCCGGTCACCTCGCACACCGCGTCTAGGATCGCCGACTTCTCTGCTTTCGTGGCTTTTGGCCATTTATTGAGCTGAGCTGCCATGACCGCCCTGCGTTGTCCCATCGTGAGCTCCATCCCAGATGTTCTCGCACGCGGGCATTCTCGGATGAGTCAACGACTCGACCTACGCGGGCATCTTCAATGAGTCAACGCGTGGATTTGAGGAACCGGCGAAGGGTCTGTAAAGTAGCTTTTCGTTGCACGGATGTGCACGGTCCCCCGTAGCTCAATTGGCAGAGCATTCGACTGTTAATCGAAGGGTTACTGGTTCGAGTCCAGTCGGGGGAGCAAGCATCGAGAGAAGCCCCGGTCCGCCGGGGCTCTTTTCGTGTTCGGGGTTTGGCGCGCGATCGGGGTGGATACCTAAGCCTCGATCCACCGACGCGGGTTCAGGCCGGAGTGTGATTCCAGAAGCACCGGGTGAATTGATTTTGGGCGTGAGGAAGTNGTCAGTTGGACCCGAGGGTGCCTGAGCTGTAGAGTGGGGCAGTACGCGTGTGGCACACGTGTGCCCACATCACTGACTTCGACACTGCTGAGTCAGAATCCTCAATGCTCCTGGAACCGCCTGGCGGTCCACATTCTCGGAAGAGAAAGCGGGGCACGAGCCAGCGTATTCGCGCGTTCCGACACGCGAAACAGCGCGCGGCATCGTCAAGCGATGATCACCGCGCCTCAGCTGCCCGTTCACGGATTCTGGTTGCGCAGACCGATCCTCAGTGGGGCAGCGAAGCAGATGACCCGTTCGTCTGAGTCACTTCGAACCACTCACGCCACAAACCCAGCGCGTACGTGCTTTGTGAAAACGCCTCGGACCCCTCCTACGGTCACGGGGAGCACCGTGCAGCGAAGCGTTCAAATATCTACCGTTCCGCAAGGCTCGACATCGTCCAGATATGGATGAGAACCGGCGCGACGACAGGAGAAATCAGTGATTCAGCAGGAGTCGCGGCTTAGGGTCGCCGATAACACGGGTGCGAAGGAAATCCTCACCATCCGTGTACTCGGTGGATCCGGACGCCGTTACGCAGGCATTGGCGACGTTATTGTCGCCACCGTAAAGGACGCAATCCCCGGTGGCAACGTCAAGAAGGGCGACGTTGTCAAGGCCGTTGTGGTCCGTACCAAGAAGCAGAGGCGCCGTTCCGACGGCTCCTACATTCGTTTCGACGAGAACGCCGCAGTGATCTTGAAGACCGACGGGGATCCCCGTGGCACGCGCATCTTCGGCCCCGTGGGTCGCGAGCTGCGCGACAAGAAGTTCATGAAGATCATCTCGCTGGCTCCGGAGGTGCTCTGACATGGCGAAATTCAAGATTAAGACCGGAGACCTGGTTCAGGTCATTTCCGGCAGCAAGCAGAACAAGGGCAAGCAGGGCAAGGTCCTGCGCGTGAACACCGAAACCTCCCGCGTGGTGGTCGAGGGTGTCAACGTGATGACCAAGCACAAGCGTGCCAGCGCCCAGGGCGAAGCCGGTGGCATCGTCAAGACCGAGGCTCCCATTCACATCTCCAACGTGATGCTCGTGGACCCGGAGACCGGCAAGCCGACCCGCGTGGGCTACCGCACCGAGACCGTGGAGCGCGACGGCAAGCAGAAGACCGTCCGCGTTCGCGTGTCCAAGAGCACCGGCAAGGATCTGTGATGAGCGAAACGACCGAAACCAAGATGACACCGCGGTTCAAGACCAAGTACCACGAGACCGTTGCGCCGGCACTGCAGGAAGAGTTCGGTTTCACGAACGTCATGCAGCTGCCCCGCATCACCAAGGTCGTCGTGAACATGGGTCTGGGCGAGGCAGCCAAGGACTCCAAGCTGGTGGATTCCGCCATCAAGGACCTGACGGCCATCACCGGCCAGAAGCCCGTGGTCAACCGCGCCAAGAAGTCCATTGCACAGTTCAAGCTGCGCGAAGGTATGCCCATTGGCGCTCACGTCACCATGCGTGGCGATCGCATGTGGGAATTCCTGGACCGTCTGGTGACCCTGGCCCTGCCGCGTATCCGTGACTTCCGTGGTTTGTCCGATCGTCACTTCGACGGTAACGGCAACTACACCTTCGGTTTGACGGAACAGTCCATGTTCCACGAAATCGACCAGGACCGGATCGACCGCGTGCGCGGTATGGATATCACCGTGGTGACCTCCGCCAAGACTGACGACGAGGGTCGCGCGCTGCTCAAGGCGCTCGGCTTCCCGTTCAAGACCAACTAATTCCCGCGACGTCAGAGGTCCCGACTGGCTGTAACCGGCCGGGAAACCGTGACGAGGAAGGGCATGTGCCCAAACATGACAATGACAGATCCTGTCGCAGACATGCTGACGCGTCTGCGTAATGCGAACTCCGCATACCACGACACCGTGAGCATGCCGTACTCCAAGCTGAAGGCTCGGGTTGCGGACATCCTTAAGGCCGAGGGTTACATTGCGGACTGGAACGAGGAGCCGGCCAAGGTCGGAAAAACCCTCGTTCTGTCCCTGAAGTTCGGCCCCAACCGTGAGCGTTCCATTGCGGGCGTTCGCCGCATCTCCAAGCCGGGTTTGCGCGTGTACGCGAAGTCCACCAACTTGCCGAAGGTTCTCGGCGGTATGGGCATCGCGATCCTCTCCACCTCTTCGGGTCTGCTGACTGACAAGCAGGCCGGCAAGAAGGGCGTGGGCGGGGAAGTCCTCGCGTACGTCTGGTAATCGGTAGCACAGAACAAGAAAGGAAGAGAACATGTCACGTATTGGACGTCTCCCGATCTCTGTGCCCGCCGGTGTGGAGGTCGCTGTGGACGGTTCCGTGGTGAAGGTCAATGGCCCCAAGGGCGCATTGACTCAAACCGTGGCCGCTCCCATCACCGTGGTTGTGGAAGACGGCACCGTTCAGGTGTCCCGCCCCAACGACGAGCGTGAATCCCGCGCTCTGCACGGTTTGACTCGTACCCTGATCGCCAACATGGTCCAGGGTGCCTCCGAGGGTTACAGCAAGCAGCTGGAAATCGTCGGAACCGGTTACCGTGTGCAGGCCAAGGGCGCCAACCTGGAGTTCGCTCTGGGCTACAGCCACCCTGTCCCGTTCGAGGCTCCGGACGGCATCACGCTGTCCGTCGAAGGCTCGAACAAGGTCACCGTCGCCGGCATCGACAAGCAGCAGGTTGGCCAGGTTGCCGCGAAGATCCGTAAGCTGCGTCTGCCCGACCCCTACAAGGGCAAGGGCGTGCGTTACGCCGGCGAGCAGATCCGCCGCAAGGCCGGAAAGGCTGGTAAGTAATCATGGCTCTCGTAATCAAGGGCAAGTCGAAGTCCGCTCAGCGTGCACGCCGTCACCGCCGCGTACGCAAGTACGTTGCCGGCAGCGCTGTGCGTCCCCGTCTCGTAGTGACCCGCTCCGCGCGTCACATGGTCGCTCAGGTGATCGACGACGACAAGGGTGTCACCCTGGCGTCCGCTTCCACCATGGAAGCTGACCTGCGGTCCGCCTCGGACGACAAGACCGCCAAGGCCAAGCGCGTGGGCGAGCTCGTTGCCGAACGCGCCAAGGCTGCCGGAATCGAAACTGTGGTTTTCGACCGTGGCGGTAACAAGTACCACGGCCGTGTGGCCGCGGTGGCCGATGGTGCCCGTGAAGGAGGTCTGGCGCTGTGAGCGAGCAGAACAATGAGAAGGAAACCAAGGTGAGCGAAGCCACCAACGCTTCCAACGAAGCTACCGAGGCTCAGCAGGGAGCTGACGACAACCGCGGTGGCCGCGGCGGTCGCGGCAACCGCAACGAGCGTGGTGGCCGTGGCGAACGCGGCGGTCGTAACGAACGCGGCGGCCGTGGTGGCCGTGGCGGTCGTGACGAGGAGAAGGACAAGTTCCTCGAGCGCGTCGTGACCATCAACCGTGTGTCCAAGGTGGTCAAGGGTGGCCGCCGCTTCAGCTTCACCGCCCTCGTGGTGGTTGGCGATGGCAACGGCATGGTCGGCGTGGGTTACGGCAAGGCCAAGGAAGTTCCCGCCGCTATTTCCAAGGGCGTGGAGGAAGCCAAGAAGAACTTCTTCCGGGTTCCTCGCGTGGAAGATCGCACCATTCCGCACCGTGTGCAGGGCGAAGCCGCTGCCGGTGTCGTGATGCTGCGTCCGGCCACCCCGGGTACCGGTGTTATCGCCGGTGGTCCGGTGCGTGCCGTACTCGAGTGCGCGGGTATCCACGACGTGCTGTCCAAGTCCTTGGGTTCGTCCAACCAGATCAACATCGTGCAGGCAACCATCGAGGCCCTGCGGATGCTCGAAGAGCCCGCTTCCGTGGCTGCCCGTCGTGGCTTGCCCATGGACGAGGTTGTTCCGGCTCCGCTGCTGCGCGATATCCAGAAGGCAGGTGCCTGATGAACGGAAAGCGCATTCAGGCCGACGGTGCCAACCTGCGTATCAAGCAGATCCGCTCCATGGTCGGTCAGAAGCAGAACATGCGTGACACCCTGCGTTCCCTGGGCTTGAAGAAGCCGGGCAACGTGGTGGTACGCAAGGCCGATGCAGCGACCGCGGGCATGATCAATACCGTGTCGCATCTCGTAGAGGTTGAGGAGGCCGAGTGAGCATGGCTGAAAACATTGGGAGCAAGAAGCAGCACGCCCTGAAGGTTCACCACCTGCGTCCGGCCCCCGGATCTCACCAGTCCAAGACCCGTGTGGGTCGTGGTGAGGCTTCGAAGGGTAAGACTGCCGGTCGTGGTACCAAGGGCACCAAGGCGCGTTACCAGGTGAAAGCCGGCTTTGCCGGCGGTCAGCTGCCGTTGCAGATGCGTCTGCCCAAGCTGCGTGGGTTCACCAACCCGTTCCGGGTGGAGTACCAGGTCGTGAACCTGGACCGTCTGGGCGAGCTGTTCCCCGAAGGAGGCACGATCGGTATCTCCGATCTGGTCGCCAAGGGTGCAGTCCGCAAGAACCAGCCGGTCAAGGTTCTGGGCACCGGAGAGATCTCCGTTGCACTGAACATCACCGCGGACAAGTTCTCCGCCTCCGCGGCTGAGAAGATCGCCGCTGCCGGCGGTTCCACGCAGACCGCGTGAGACCGAACGCAGTAATCGGTTGTAGGGTGTAACCCTGAACTGAAGCGGGCCCCGTGCCGTATTGTCGGCGCGGGGCCCGCTACTTTTTACCGGGGTGTCGGCGCTCACCTCCCATCGTGAGCGCGCGGCATCCTTCGCTAGACTTGCCCGGGGTCGGGACCGGCCGGGCCAACACTGAAGTTTTTGGAGGAGGACCTGTGCTCAGTGCTTTCGCACGGGCGTTCACAACGCCGGAACTGCGCAATAAGCTGCTGTTCACCCTCGGGATCATCGTGATCTACAGGTTGGGCACTTTCATCCCCGCGCCTGGCGTGGACTACGGCAACGTGCAGCAGTGTCTGGCCTTGGGTAACACCAGCGGCGGCGTGTACGACCTGGTCAACCTGTTCAGCGGCGGTGCGCTCCTGCAACTGTCCATCTTCGCGTTGGGCGTGATGCCTTACATCACGGCCAGTATCATCGTGCAGTTGCTGCGCGTGGTCATTCCTCGTTTCCAGGAACTCCACGAAGAGGGCGCCCAAGGGCAGACCAAGCTCACGCAGTACACCCGCTATCTGACCATTGGTCTGGCCGCACTCAACGCCACCACGGTGGTGTCGCTGGCTCGCTCCGGTGCTCTGCTGGGTGACTGCCCCCTGCCGATCATTCCCGACGACTCGCTGATGATCCTGGTCATCATGATCCTCACGATGACCGCCGGCACCACCTTGATCATGTGGCTCGGTGAGCGCATCACCGACAGGGGCGTCGGTAACGGCATGTCCTTGTTGATCTTCACGTCTATCGCCGCAACCTTCCCCTCCGCGCTCGGTGACATTCTCCGCACCCGCGGTTGGGGCTTGTTCCTGGCGGTGTGTGCCGTGGGGCTGGTGGTCATCACGTGCGTGGTGTTCGTGGAGCAGTCACAACGCCGCATTCCCGTGCAGTACGCCAAGCGCATGGTGGGTCGCCGCACGATCGGTGGCACCAGCACGTACATTCCGCTCAAGGTCAACATGGCCGGGGTGATCCCCATCATTTTCGCGTCGTCCATGCTGATGCTGCCGTCCATGATCGCGCAGTTCGGAATGCCCAGCGACGGCTCACCGGTGCCGGGTTGGGTCACCTGGATTAACACGTACCTGACATCGGGTGATCACCCGGTGTACATGGTCACGTACTTCCTGATGATCGTGGCGTTCACGTACTTCTACGTGTCCATCACCTTCAACCCCGAGGAAGTCTCCAACAACATGAAGCGTTACGGAGGTTTCATCCCGGGCATCCGTGCGGGGCGCCCCACGGAGAACTACCTGCGCTATGTGCTCTCCCGGATCACCCTGCCCGGTGCCCTGTACCTGGGCATCGTGTCCATGATCCCGCTCGTTGCACTGGTGCTTTTCGACGCGAACCAGAATTTCCCGTTCGGCGGCCCGTCGCTGCTGATCATGGTGGGTGTGGGTCTGGACACCGTGAAGCAGATCGACGCCCAGTTGCAGCAGCGCCATTACGAGGGACTGTTGCGTCAGTAGTTGCCCGCCGAGTTCCCACGATCCCGAGGATCTGCCCCGCCAGTGGGCCGTTGCCAGTAAAGTGGTGGGGGACCAGAGAAGTTCGTGCAAGGAGAAACCATGACCCGTATGTTGATCATCGGACCGCCAGGCGCTGGCAAGGGCACGCAAGCGGCTCGCATCTGTGAACAATTGAGCGTTCCTGCGATCTCCACGGGGGATATTTTCCGAGCCAATATCAAGGAGCAGACCGAGCTCGGTCAGGAAGCCCAGCGCTACACGGACGCGGGCAACCTGGTCCCGGACTCGGTGACCAACTCCATGGTTCGGGATCGTCTGGCGCAGTCGGACGTCAACAACGGTTTCCTGCTGGACGGTTACCCCCGCACCGTGGCTCAGGTCGAAGAGCTGGACAACATTCTGGAGGCCAACGACACCCACCTGGACGTGGTGTTGCTGCTGACCGCGGACAATGACGAGCTCGTCAAGCGTTTATTGGGTCGCGCCCAGGACCAGGGCCGAACCGACGACACCGAAGATGTGATTCGGCATCGTCTGGACGTGTACGACGAGCAGACCGCACCGGTCGTCGAGGTTTACAACCAGCGTGGCATCGTGACTCAGGTGGACGGCCTCGGTGACATCGACGAGGTCACCGAACGCATCATGGCGACACTGGCCCGCTGACACGGATCGCGGCTGTAAGCCCTCGGAGCGGCGCTGCTGTGCGCCTTCCGAGGGCTTAGCCGTTGTCAATACACATCACTACGAAGGGAATGGCTCACCGTGTTTGGTCGCCGCAAGGTAGAACTGAAGTCCGACGCTCAGCTCGCGGTCATGGCCCGCGCAGGGGTGGTAACTTCGCGCGCTTTGGACGCCGCCGTTGCCGCGGCCGTCCCCGGCGCCACGACCGCTGACGTGGACCGGGCCTTTCGGGACGTCCTCGCGGACAACAATGCGGAGTCGAACTTCCTAGGGTACTTCGGCTACCCGGCCACGGTGTGCGTGTCCGTCAATGACCGGGTGGTGCACGGAATTCCAGGCAGCGACGTCTTGGCGGACGGGGACATCGTCTCCATCGACGGTGGTGCCATCGTCGACGGCTGGCATGGTGACTCGGCCCGGACCGTGCTGGTGGGGGAGCAGCACGACCCCGCGGACGTCGAGCTGTCCGAGGTGACCCGCGCAGCCATGTGGCGTGGCATCGCCGCCATGGCCACGGGCACTCACGTGGGCGACATCGGGCAGGCGGTGGAGAACTATGTGCACGGTGCTGTCGGGCAGCGTCTTGGTATCCTGGAGGACTACGTGGGTCACGGCATCGGCACCGCGATGCATATGGCACCGGACGTTCCCAACTACGCGGTGCGCAACCGCGGACCCCGACTGGTTGCGGGTATGGCACTTGCCATTGAGCCCATGCTGGTGCGCGGAGGTATTGAAACCAGAATCCTCGAGGACGATTGGACCGTGGTGACCGTGGACGGCTCCAACGCGAGCCAATGGGAACACAGCGTCTGCCTGCACTCCAAGGGACTGTGGGTGCTGACAGCCGAAGACGGCGGTGCTTGCGAACTTGAACCACTGGGCGTACATCCCGTCCCGATAGCCGCATCCTGAACCGCACGCGCGGTACGCACGAGCGAGAGGACCAGACATGGCCACCGAAACTGTAGAAATCACGCAACGACCCAAACCCGGCCAGCTGGTGTTCAAGCCCGCTCGTCGCGGGAAGCCGCCGCAGCACCTGGCGGATCTGGATCTGGCCGGGCGCAAGGACATGCTGCGAGAAGCCGGATACCCGGCCTTCCGCGCCGCGCAACTGTCCAAGCACTACTTCGAGCGCTTCGAATCCGACCCGGAGAAGATGACCGACCTACCGGCCGGCCAACGCGAGGAGTTGGTTGTCGCCGCCATGCCTCAGCTGCTGACCACGGTCAAGAACCTCAAGGCCGATCAAGGCATGACGGTCAAGTCCGTCCATCGCCTGTTCGACGGCGCCATGGTCGAGTCGGTGCTGATGCGCTACAGCAAGCGCGTGACCATGTGCATTTCCTCCCAGGCCGGTTGTGGCATGAACTGCCCGTTTTGTGCCACGGGCCAGGCCGGGCTGACGCGTAACCTTTCCGCCGCGGAGATCGTGGACCAGGTCGTGCAAGGCATCCGGGCCCTGCGTGACGGCGTGGTGGGCCCCGCAGAGGAGGCCCCGCTGCGGGTGTCGAACATCGTTTTCATGGGCATGGGTGAGGCGCTGGCCAATTACAAGGCCACCATGGGCGCCGTGCATCGTCTGATCGATCCCTCGCCCGAAGGCCTGGGCATTTCCGCACGCGGGTTGACCATGTCCACCGTTGGTCTGGTGCCGGGCATGCGTAAATTCACCCAGGAAAAGCTGCCGATCACCCTGGCGCTGTCCCTGCACGCACCGGACGACGAACTGCGCGACGAACTGATCCCGGTCAACAACCGCTGGAAGGTCGACGAAGCGTTGGACGCCGCACGCGAGTACTACGACGCCACCGGCCGCCGAGTATCCATCGAGTACGCGCTGATCCGTGACATGAACGATCAGGGCTGGCGAGCGGACCTGCTGGGGGAGAAGCTCAACAAGCGCGGTGCCGGATGGGTTCACGTGAACCCCATCCCGTTGAACCCCACGCCGGGTTCCAAATGGACGGCGTCGCGCCCGGGAGTCGAGCAGAACTTCGTGGAGCGGCTGCGCGCCCACGGCATCCCCACCACGGTGCGCGACACCCGCGGTTCCGACATCGACGGCGCATGCGGCCAGCTGGCCGCTGACGTCTAGGCCCGCGGCGGCGTCGTCGCCGGAATAGAACGTGGCCGGTAGCCCCTACCCATTACCGGATTGCATATCAAGTCTCAACCGCGTAACGTATTGCGTTGGTTGTCTGTGCTCGCGCCGCTGAGCTGTGCCCACCCACGAACCCACCCCGAACGTACGTTTCAGGGGAGAGTTGTGGCTGCCGGCCGTCAGTGGCGAGAGTTCTGTAAACCGTCCGGATAGATAACCGGACCCCTCGAAAAGTTAGCGGAGGATATGGCCAAGAAAGACGGAGTCATCGAGATCGAAGGCACTGTGGTCGAGGCTCTGCCCAACGCGTCGTTCCGTGTTGAGCTGAACAACGGTCACAAGGTGCTTGCCCACATCTCTGGGAAAATGCGCCAACACTACATCCGAATCCTCCCCGAGGACCGGGTCGTGGTGGAGCTGAGCCCGTATGACCTAACCCGAGGCCGGATCGTCTACCGCTACAAGTAGCACAATCGCGGCGCCACACACCGCGCGGATCGCTGTGATCTGCGGGGTGTTTGCTGCGTTATTCACCACCACTAGTACGCGAAGGAATGCGATGAAGGTCCAACCGAGCGTCAAGCAGATCTGCGACAACTGCAAGGTGATTCGCCGTAACGGCCGAGTCATGGTGATCTGTTCGAACCCCAGGCACAAACAGCGCCAGGGCTGACGGGAGCGCTCCCGTCCACGCAAGTGGATTGACAGAACGGACACTGCAGCCAGCACCGCACGGTGCGGCAACCCCCGGCACGGAGGCCGGAGACCGAACGGAACACCTTGTTCGGGACGCAGTGTTCAAGACCTCCGGACAGTACAAGGAGAACCGCCAACATGGCTCGTCTCGCAGGCGTAGACCTCCCCCGCGAAAAGCGGCTGGAAATCGCGCTGACTTACATCTACGGCGTGGGTCGTACCCGTGCACTCGCAACCCTTGATGCCACTGGCATCTCGGGCGACGTGCGCGTGAAGGATCTCACCGACGCTCAGCTCGTTGAGCTGCGCGACTACATCGAGGGCAACTACAAGGTCGAAGGCGATTTGCGCCGCGAGGTTGCCGCCGATATCCGCCGCAAGGTCGAAATCGGTAGCTACCAGGGTGTGCGTCACCGCCGTGGCCTTCCGGTCCACGGCCAGCGCACCAAGACCAACGCACGTACCCGCAAGGGTCCCAAGCGCACGGTCGCCGGCAAGAAGAAGTAATCGTGGTCGCCACCCAAGCCGGTGGCTGATCAACGTCGAAGATCTTTGTAGGAGAACTCATGGCTCAGAAAACTCGCGCGACGGCTGCTCGCAAGCCGCGCCGCAAGGTTAATAAGAATGTGACTCAGGGCCAGGCCCACATCAAGTCCACGTTCAACAACACCATCGTTTCCATCACCGATCCCTCCGGTGCCGTTTTGTCGTGGGCTTCCGCCGGCGCCATGGGCTTCAAGGGATCACGTAAGTCCACCCCATTCGCCGCTCAGCAGGCCGCCGAGGCCGCAGCCAAGGGTGCTCAGGAGCACGGCATGCGCAAGGTTGACGTGTTCGTCAAGGGACCGGGTTCCGGACGCGAAACCGCTATCCGTGCACTGCAGGCCACCGGGCTCGAGGTTGGCTCCATTCAGGACGTTACCCCGTCCGCTCACAATGGTTGCCGTCCCCCCAAGCGCCGTCGCGTTTGATGCGCGCAGCGTGAGCACCGAGCCGTCAAGGTTCGGTGCCCACGCATCGACGCGGTGATCTCGCCTGGTCTCCGCGCACCTCACCCCTTGTTTTCCACCACCTGCGTGCGTCATATGGCGGAGGCACGCTGAAAGGAAACATCAGTGCTCATCGCACAGCGCCCCACCCTCACCGAAGAGGTAGTGGCTGATAACCGCTCCCGGTTCGTGATCGAACCGCTCGAGCCCGGTTTTGGCTACACCCTCGGCAACTCCCTGCGCCGCACTCTCTTGTCCTCCATTCCCGGTGCCGCCGTGACCAGCATCCGCATTGACGGTGTGCTGCACGAGTTCTCCACCGTGGACGGTGTCAAGGAAGACGTCACCGAGCTGATCTTGAACATCAAGAAGCTCTCGCTGTCCTCCGAGGAGGACGAGCCCGTGACCGCGTGGCTGCGCAAGCAGGGACCCGGCGAAGTGACCGCCGCTGACATCTCGGCTCCGGCCGGTGTCGAGGTCCACAACCCGGAACTGCACATTGCCACCTTGAACTCTAAGGGCCAGCTGGAGATCGAACTGACCATTGAGCGCGGTCGCGGCTACGTTTCTGCTTCGCAGAACAAGTCCGCGGATTCCGAGATCGGTCGCGTTCCGGTTGATTCCATCTACTCTCCGGTCCTCAAGGTGACTTTCCGCGTGGAAGCCACTCGTGTGGAGCAGCGCACGGACTTCGACAAGCTCATCCTGGACGTGGAGACCAAGGAGGCCATCACCCCGCGTGATGCCATTGCTTCCGCCGGTACCACCCTGGTGGAGCTGTTCGGTCTGGCCCGCGAGCTCAACACCACGGCCGAGGGTATCGAGATCGGTCCGTCGCCCACGGATGCTGCCGCCGCCGCGGATATGGCCTTGCCCATCGAGGATCTCGAACTCACCGTTCGTTCCTACAACTGCCTCAAGCGTGAGGGCATCCACAGCGTGGGTGAACTGGTTGCACGCTCCGAGGCAGATCTGATGGACATCCGCAACTTCGGTGCAAAGTCCATTGACGAGGTCAAGGCCAAGCTCCAGGAGCTCGGCCTGGCACTCAAGGACTCCCCGCCAGGTTACGACCTCGCCGCGCACGCAGCTTCGTTGGAGGACGAGGACGAGAACAACAACCCGTTCGACGTCGACCTCGACTGAAGTCTTACAACTTTCCCGTTTCTCACGAGGCCGCGAGCTAGCCACGCGAGAGACCGATCACCAGGAGATCTACTATGCCTACCCCTACCAAGGGACCCCGTCTCGGCGGCGGGCCTACCCACGAGCGCATGATGCTCTCGAACATGTCTCAGCAGTTGTTCGAGCACAAGCGCATCACCACCACCGTGACCAAGGCCAAGCGCCTCCGTCCCGTGGCAGAGCGTCTGATCACCTTCGCCAAGCGCGGTGACCTGGCTTCCCGCCGTCGCGTGATGCGTCAGCTCAACGACAAGTCCGTGGTGCACGAGCTGTTCACCGCCATTGCTCCGGCTATGGACGGCCGCGACGGTGGTTACACGCGCATCACCAAGATCGGTAACCGCAAGGGCGACAACGCCCCCATGGCGGTCATCGAGCTGGTCATGGAGCCCGTTGCCACCAAGTCCACTGTGGCCGAAGCAGAGAAGGCCACGGAGAAGGCTGCCGTGGCTCCGGCCGCACCGGTCGATACCCCGGCCGACACCACCGCCGAAGAGGTCAAGGCTCAGGAGATCCCCGCTGAAGAGCGGGCTCCCGAGACCCCCGAAGAGGCAGCCGAGGTCGCAGCCGAGAACCAGGACGCCGAGTTCGCCGGTTCGCATGCGCCGTTGGAGTCCGGTGAAGCCCCCGAGGGCTTCTCCATCAAGGGCAACAAGAATTCCATGAAGTACCACGTTCCCGGCTCCCGCTGGTACTCCGGTACCACCGCGGAGATCTGGTTCGATTCCCCGGCCAACGCCGAGGCCGCCGGTTTCCAGCCGGCCGGTGGCGCTGCCGCTCAGAAGATCGCTGAGTAAGCACTACGCTGCTCGACCGACGCCGCCGCAGGTAACCTGCGGCGGCGTCGTCATTTTTCGGGAGGATATGAACATGTCGGGTGAGCTGGTGCGCTTGCGGATCAATGTGGCGTACGACGGCGCCCCGTTCAGCGGGTGGGCACGTCAACCCTCGCTGCCCACCGTGCAGGGCGCGGTGGAGGCCGCGCTCGAGCTGGTCCTGCGCCGCCCGGTGCGCACGGTCGTTGCGGGGCGCACGGACACGGGTGTGCATGCTCGGCGACAAACCATTCACGTGGATGTGCCGGTGGCCGCCTGGGAATCGACGGCTGCCCGCGCGGGGGTCGCTCCGGGGGAGGCGCTGGTTCGTCGGCTCAACGGTGCCCTCAACCGGGTGCTGGGCAAGGACCGCCTCAGCCAGGGGCTCACGTCCGCTCTCGGCGCCGTTATCGTCCACGACGCCGCTGCGGCACCCGCCGGATTCGACGCAAGGTTCTCGGCGCTGTCCCGCAGTTACGCCTACCGGATCTCCGACGCCGCCAGCGGTCACGATCCGTTGACGCGCGGTTTTGCGTGGTGGGTCAACGAAAAGCTCGATGTTCCGGCCATGAACTCGGCGGTGGAACATTTACTGGGACTCAACGACTTCTTAAGTTTCTGCAAACCACGGGAAGGCGCTACGACGATTCGTGAACTGCAGTCCGCAGCGGTGGAACGGGATGCATCGGGTCTGGTGACCGTGCAACTGCGGGCCGACGCCTTTTGCCATCACATGGTCCGTTCCGTCGTGGGCGCGGCCGTTCGGGTGGGCCAGGGCCGCTACGAACAGGATTGGTTGGGGGATCGGTTGGCGGCGCGCGTGCGCGATGCCCGGGTGCTGCTCGCGCCCCCGCACGGGCTGGTCCTGGAATCCGTGGAGTACCCCGCGGATCACGAATTAGCCGCGCGGGCGGAGCAGACGCGGGCCAGACGCCCGGGGGGCTGAGCCCCTGCTGACCGAGCGGTTGAGTGAGTAGGCTCAGCGGTAGAGCGTGCATATTTGCCCCTCTGACCTGGAGGCATTCATGACCAATACAGCAACGGACTACCGACCACGGCCGAACTGGGGCGGGCCAGTCGCGCCGATAGTGGCGTGGGCGGGTGCACTGCTCAGCCTGACCGCCGTGGGTTTCGCGCTCTCCGGTTACTCCGCTGGCACATGGCTCTCTTTCCCACTGGGGCTACTCGGTGCGGTTGCCGGGGGTAATGCGCGACGCTTCTTGCCCATGATCCTGTGCATCATCGCCGCCTCGGTGCTGCCCCTCGCCATCTTGTTAACCGGATTCTGACGGCGGTACGTGAACACGTGCCGTCGCCAATCATTACCTGCTGAAATGCACAGGACCCGTTAATTGGCGCCGATTTGAAGCTTCCGGTAACATGGCTTGCTGTTGTGCGTGCCCGCCCGGTCACGTGTACCCAAAGCGGTTGCTCATGTTGCAGAGCGCAAGACCGATTGGTGCACCGGGTTGCGGGAGCGCGGATGCCGCCAGGCTCTCACCCTGGCCCCGAAGCACAGCGAAACAACCCGACACGGACCGTCGTGTCATCAGTAGACAAACGAAGGCAGATCAACGTGCGTACGTACACTCCGAAGCCCGGTGACGTCCAGCGTCAGTGGCACGTCATCGACGCCACCGACGTGGTCCTGGGTCGTCTTGCCAGCCAGACCGCAACACTGCTGCGCGGGAAGCACAAGCCGACCTTCGCTCCCCACGTGGACATGGGCGATTTCGTCGTCATCATCAACGCAGAAAAGGTCGCACTGACCGGCGCCAAGCTGGAACAGAAGCGTGCCTACCGCCACTCCGGTTACCCGGGCGGTCTCAAGTCCACCAACTACGCAGAGTTGCTGGAGAAGAACCCCACCCGTGCAGTGGAAAAGGCCATCAAGGGCATGCTGCCCAAGAACAAGCTGGCCGCTCAGCAGCTGTCCAAGCTGAAGGTCTACGCAGGCCCCGAGCACCCGCACTCGGCACAGCAGCCCAAGCCCTACGAATTCACCCAGGTCGCCCAGTAATTCGGGCCAACGAGAGCACATAAGGAGAATCGTGGCTCAGAATACTGAAGAAGTAGAAGTTGTCGAAGTAACCGAAGGTACCGAGGAGCTCAGCAGCTACACCTCGGAATCCACCGGCCCCGTCGAAGGTGGTGCCCCCGCTTCCGAGCGCGCGCCCCTCACCGTTTCCGGTCAGGCCGTCGGCCGCCGCAAGCAGGCCATTGCACGCGTGCGCCTGGTGCCCGGCTCCGGCAAGTGGATCGTCAACGGCCGCGAACTGGCCGAGTACTTCCCGAACAAGTTGCACCAGCAGGAAGTGAACGATCCGTTCCGTCTGCTGGACCTCGAAGGTGCTTACGACGTGAGCGCCCGCATCTCCGGTGGTGGCCCCTCCGGCCAGGCCGGCGCCATGCGTCTCGGCATCGCTCGCGCGCTGAACGAGATCGACCTGGAGCACAACCGTCCGGCACTCAAGAAGGCCGGCTTCCTGACTCGTGACGCCCGCGTCATCGAGCGCAAGAAGGCAGGCCTCAAGAAGGCCCGCAAGGCTCCTCAGTACTCCAAGCGCTAAACCTGCGCGCCCCCACGTCGAACACGGCGTGGACTCGGGGCCCCGCACATCGGCATCGTCCGCTGTACGGGGTCCCGCTTCGTTTTAAGGGCCGTTATAACCCTCCACTACCGATGAGGGGCCGTCATAGCCCTGGCGCTGCTGACCACAGAGGCGCTACCGGCCCCTCGGACGTACGGCATGGTCCCGCCGGCTCTTGGGGCGGAGGTCGCCGCTCCACCGTGCGTGGCCAGGGGCACGGTGGGACGACGGCGTCGGCATACAAGACTCGTGCACGCGGTGACTCGGTGGCCGGCAGGATGGCCGGCACGGGTGCACCCCGCGGAATCCCTGGGTTAAAGCACCTTGGACAGGAAGTCCCGAAGCCGGGGCTGCTGTGGGTTGTCGAAGATCTGCTGCGGGTCGCCGTCCTCGATGATCGCACCGTCGGACATGAACATGACTCGGTCACCGACTTCGCGGGCGAAACCCATCTCGTGGGTCACCAGGACCAACGTCATGCCGGACTTGGCCAGGTCGCGGATCACCTGCAGGACTTCGCCCACCATTTCGGGGTCCAGAGCGCTGGTCGCCTCGTCGAACAGCATGATCTCCGGGTTCATGGCCAGGGCACGCGCAATGGCCACGCGTTGCCTTTGTCCACCGGACAACGACGCCGGCCGGGCGTCGGCCTTTTCCTTCAATCCCACGCGGTCCAGGAGCGTGAGCGCTGCTTCCCTGGCATCGGCCGTACTGAGTTTTTTGACCTCGGTGGGTGCCAGCATGATGTTTTCCGCCACGGTCATGTGCGGGAACAAATTGAAGTGCTGGAACACCATGCCGATGTGTTGGCGGACGGCGTTGATATCGACCTTGGGGTCCGTGAGGTCGAAACCGCTCACGGTCACCGTTCCTGCGGTGACATCTTCGAGACGGTTGAGACAGCGCAAGAACGTCGATTTACCGGAACCGGAGGGGCCGATCACACAAACCACTTCGCCCTCGTGAATGTTCGTGGTGATGCCGTTGAGCACATGGTTGTCCCCAAAGGCCTTTTCCAGATCTCGGACGACGATCTTCTGGTTGCGCTGGTCCTGGGGGGACTCGCTCCGATCAGTGACTGAAGTGCTCATTTGTTGATCTTCCTATCGGCGAAGTTTGCGAGCTGGGTCAGGAGCGTAATGGCCACGAAGTAGATCACTGCCACAATCAGCAGTACTTCGGTGACGCGGAAGTTGGATGCGTAAATCTGCTGAGCCTGGTAAAGCAGTTCGGCAAAACCAATGGCCAGCAGCAATGGGGAATCCTTGAGCATGATGACCAGTTGGTTGATCAGGGACGGGGTCATGATCTTGAACGCTTGCGGCAGAACGACCTTCTGCATGGACTTGCCGTGGCCCAGTCCCAGCGAACGCGCCGCTTCCATCTGTCCCGGGTCCACGGACTGCACACCGCCGCGTACGATCTCGGCAATGTAGGCAGCGCCGTTGAGCGCAAGGGTGAGCACACCGGCAACCCAGATGTTCACCGGTGTCCCGATCAGCTGGGGGAGACCGAAGTAGAAGAAGAAGGCCCACACCAGAATCGGAGTGCCGCAGAAGACACTGACGAACGCCGTGGAAATTGCCCTGAGAAAACGGTTGCGCGAGATCTTCAGGAAACCGAACACCAGACCCAGGACCATGGCGATCACGAAGGCGACGGCCGTGACGATCAAGGTGTTCTTCAGGCCCGTCAGAAGCGCGGGCATGGCGATGACCACCAGGCCCCAGAACGTGGATCGGTCCACCGCTTGATCATCGCTGGCCAGGAACTCATCCACGATTTCCTGATACCGACCGCTGTCCTTGAGCTCAGCAAGCCCAACGTTGAACTGTTCCAGCAACTCGGTGTTCTTGCCCTTGTTCACAGCGAAACCGTAGTCGCCGGCCTTGACCTGCTCACCACGGTGACGAGACCGGATCCTTGCTGCACGCCGTAGGCGATCACCGGGTAATCGTCCATGAGCACGTCCGCGTTGCCGGACTTCACGGATTCCACCAGGGTGGTGGTTTGGTCCAAGGAAGTGATCTCGTAGCCGTACTGGTCCTGCCGCTCGCGAGCCACTTCCTTGGACATGGAACCGGTCTTCATCATCAGGCGCTTGTCCAGCAGATCGTCCCAGCTCAGGATCTCATCCGCCTGATCCTCGTTGACGGCCAAGGTCATGGTTCCGGTGAAGTAGGGATCGGAGAAGTCGTAGACCTCCTTGCGTTCGTCCGTGATGGACATACCCGCAATCACGCCATCAGCCTGATCCGCGCTCAAGGCCTGTAACGCGGCATTGAAGCCCAGGGAGCACCATTCCACCTGGAAGCCCTGATCTTCGGCAACGGCCTCCATGATCTTGATGTCGATGCCGGTGAGTTCACCGGACGAGTCCCGGAACTCGAAGGGCGCAAACAGGGTGTCCGTGGCGATCACATAGGTTTTGCCCGATCCCCCGCCTGTCTCCTGCGCGGGATGCAGGGGCATTGCCACGGCGCCGGGCACGTTCACGGCTAATACTGTGAACAGTGCCACTAGGGTTGCTAAGAACGACGTGAAACGCCGAAGGTACGCCATGAACGACTCCTGGCTCGTGGTTCCCCAACCTGGCGGGTGGTCTGTCATCGTCCGGATTCACATGCTCGGAATCCGGTACCGGGGCAGCGGTGCGGGGTTTTGAACGGGAGAGATCGATGGCTCGACTGTGAGCCACAGCATACCGGGGGCCGGTAGTTCTCCAGGACATTCGGGGCCCTTTCACACACCGGAGCAGGGGCAGCGCGACAGGTAACGCGCCGCGGCATCGGCGAGACAACACCGCGTCATCGGCCAACGAAAGCCGAACTAGTTGCAAATGGGGCGTAAAATGAGGTGTGGAGCACAATGGCTCCGCACCCGAATCCATGAGAGGGCCCGGATGAGCAAGCAAACGGATCAACAGCAGAGCGAAACGTCTTTTAAGACGACCGGCGACGAAAAAGCCCTCGCGGAAGAACTGGCCCGGGAAAAAGACCTCGTGACCGCCGGGCTTGCCCAGGAAGAGCACCACCGGATCTCCGTGGTGGAGGATTACGCCGCGGAGCTGGATGAAATAGCGGAATTGGATCGCAAACTCCACGGCGGCTCCGGGCTGTCCCGTTCCGAGGCGTGGAAACGCGGTTACCCGTACGACGAGAAGCTCAGCCGCAAGGAGTACGAGAGGACCAAGCGGGCTCTGCAGATCGAATTGCTCAAACTGCAGTTGTGGATCAAAGAGACCGGTCAGAAGCTCCTGATCATTTTCGAGGGCCGCGACGCCGCCGGTAAGGGTGGCTCGATCAAGCGTTTCACCGAGCACCTCAATCCGCGTGGTACTCGTGTGATCGCGTTGGAGAAGCCCACTGACATCGAGCAGACGCAGTGGTATTTCCAGCGCTATATCAAGCACCTGCCCTCCGGGGGTGAGATCGTGCTCATGGATCGGTCCTGGTACAACCGAGCGGGTGTGGAACGCGTGATGGGTTACTGCACGTCGCAGCAGTATTACGAGTTCATGCGACAGGCCCCCGAGTTCGAGCGCATGCTGGTGAACTCCGACACCCACCTGATCAAATTCTGGTACTCGGTGACTCGTGCCGAGCAGTTGGCCCGCTTCCAGGCTCGCCGCACCGACCCCGTGCGTCAATGGAAACTCTCACCCACTGACGTTGCCTCCCTGGACAAGTGGGATGACTACACCGAGGCCAAGGAAGCCATGTTCTTCTACACGGATACCGGTGACGCACCGTGGACGGTGATCAAGTCCAACGACAAGAAGCGCGCTCGCCTGGAAGCCATGCGTCACGTGCTGTCCCAGTTCGACTATCCGGACAAGAATCACTCCGTGGTGGGCACGCCCGATCCCAAGATTGTGGGCGAATCCATTGACGTCATGGATGACAGCGGAGCCAACCCCGATGGGTTTCCTGTACTCCGACCCGGCAACAACTAGTGGATGCGCTTCGCGGTTCTCGCGCGGCACGTCGTAGGATGACAGGCGATGTCTAGAATTTTTGGAACGGACGGCATTCGCGGGCTCGCGAACGGCCTCCTCACAGCCGACCTTGCAATGGAGCTGTCACAAGCAGCCGCGATCATCTTGGGACACGGGCATGCCAAGCCCGGTTCCCGACCGAGAGCGGTCGTCGCCCGGGACGGTCGCGCGAGCGGCGAGTTCATTGGCGCGGCGGTCACCGCCGGGTTGGCAAGCTCGGGCGTGGACGTGTACGACGCCGGGGTGATTCCCACTCCGGCCGCGGCGTACCTCGTGGCGGACATCGACGCCGATTTCGGCGTCATGATTTCCGCGTCCCACAACCCGGCTCCTGACAACGGCATCAAGTTCCTGGCTCACGGCGGCAAAAAATTGCCGGATGCCATGGAGGACAAGATCCAAGAGGTCTACGAGAAGCGTGAATTCATGCGCCCCACCGGCGACGAGGTCGGTCGCATCAATCGTCTCTCCGACGCCGAGGACCGGTACATCCTTCACCTGGTCGGAGCGATCCCGCAACGCCTGGATGGGCTCACGGTGGTTCTGGACTGCGCCAATGGTGCGGCGTCCGGCGCCTCACCGGACGCCTTCCGTGATGCAGGAGCCGATATCCACGTGATCGGGGCCCAGCCAGATGGCCTCAACATCAACGACGGCGTGGGGTCCACCCACCTGGGGCCCCTCAAGGAAGCGGTGCTCAAGCACGGCGCGGACCTTGGAATCGCTCACGACGGCGACGCCGATCGGTGCCTTGCCGTGGACCACACGGGTGCCGAAGTGGATGGCGACCAGATCATGTGCATCCTGGCCCTGGCCATGAAGGATGCGGGGACGCTCAATCAGGACACCCTGGTGGCCACGGTGATGAGTAACCTGGGTCTGCAGTTGGCCCTGGAAAAACACGACATTCATCTGGAACGCGCCGCGGTGGGGGACAGGTACGTCTTGGAATCCATGGTGGCCAACAACTACAACCTGGGTGGCGAACAATCCGGGCACGTGATCATGGCCGATTACGCCACGACCGGAGACGGCCTGCTGACCGGTTTGATGTTGGCCTCCCGCGTGGCCCAGACCGGTATGCCGCTGTCTGAACTTGCCTCCGTCATGACACGAATGCCACAGACCATGATCAACGTGGCCAACGTGGACAAGGCCGCGGCCAAGACCCACCCCCAAGTTTTGGCAGCAGTCACGGACACCGAGGAGCGGTTGAACGGAAAGGGCCGTGTGTTGTTGCGACCTTCCGGCACGGAACCGGTGGTGCGCGTGATGGTCGAGGCCGCGAGCCATGAGGAAGCGCGCCACGAAGCAGAGGCGCTCGTGAAGGTCGTGGAGCACCACTTGAGCTTGAGCTGACAGCGACAGAAACTATTCGGGCCCGCATCCCTAGGGATGCGGGCCCGAATAGTTTCTGGTGTTGATTGGGTAAGAATTACAGGGTCTGGGAACCGGGGCCGTCCACGGTGCCGCCCTTGCCAGCGACCAGCGCGTCCCGGATTTCGGTGAGCAGCAGGGTGTTGGGATCGGCTTCTTCGGCGGCCGGGTCGATGCCCAAGCGGCGATTGCGAGCCTCGATCATCTTGTTCATCGGCAGGACGATGGCGAAGTAGACAGCGGCTGCGATCAACAGGAAGTTGACGATGGCGGTCAACAGGACACCGAACTTGATGTCGTTACCGTTGAAGGTGACCAGCGCGAAGTTGTCGAAATTGGGGGAGCCCACCACACCAGAGATAGCGGGCATCAGAACGGATTCAACCAGAGCGTTGACGATCTGGCCGAAGGCAGCGCCGATGATGACGGCGACGGCAAGGTCAAGGACGTTGCCCTTCATGATAAATTCTTTGAAACCATTGAGCATGCCGATAGATTACCCAGACCCCGATATCAGTTCTTCCGAAGGAGCACGCGCCTGATCTTGTGGTCCCCATCCTTGGAGAGGATGAGACGCGCCCGCCCTCTGGTGGGGCGCACGTTCTGCTCCAGGTTGGGTTCATTGATGCGTCGCCAAATATCAGTGGCCACTTCGACTGCTTCCGCGTCCGTGAGGTTGGCATAGCGGTGGAAATAGGATTGCGGACTGGCGAAGGCCGAGCTACGTAGGGCCTGGAACCGTTCCACGTACCAGCGCTCAATGTCGCTGGTTCGCGCGTCCACGTAGATGGAGAAGTCGAAAAAGTCGCTTAAGGCCAAAGCCGCGCGGTTTCCCGGACCCAATTTGGCGGGGGCGAGCACGTTCAAACCCTCGACGATCACGACGTCGGGCTTGGTCACCACTATTTCCTCGTCCGGGAGGATGTCGTAGGTGGTGTGTGAATACCTGGGAGCTCGGACCTCGGGGGCGCCGGATTTGATCTCCGACATGAATCGCAGCAGCGCCCTGCGATCGTATGACTCCGGGAAGCCCTTGCGCTCCATGAGCCCGCGGCGGACCAATTCGGCATTGGGGTACAGGAACCCGTCCGTCGTGACCAATTGGACGTTGGGGGTGGAGGGCCAGCGGGCAAGCATCTCGCGCAGCAGACGCGCCGTGGTTGACTTACCGGCCGCAACGGAACCGGCGATGCCGATGACAAAGGGAGTGCGCGCGTGGTCCTCGCCCAGGAACGCGTTGGTCTCAGAGTTGAGGTGATTCGCGGAGGCGTCGTAGAGCGTGAGCAGTCGAGAGAGCGGGAGGTAGACCTCGCGCACCTCGTCCACGTCCATGCGGTCACCAAGACCGCGCAGGTTCTCGATCTCCTGCGCGGTGAGGGGCACGTCTATTTCGTGCGACAAGCGCGACCACGTTTGCCGGTCCAGCTCCACAAACGGGGATGCGCGATGAGTCAGTGAGTGTGTGCTCATGTTCAGACCAGTCTAGGGCCGACGGTGGCAGGCTACAGCAGGGACTCAGGCGGTTTCCGGTAGAGTTCTCCGCATGTGTGGAATTGTGGGCTATGTAGGATCCCCGGACGTCAAAGCCGGTGGACACAACGCGTTGGACGTGATTCTTGAGGGTCTGCGCCGTCTCGAATACCGCGGATACGACTCCGCCGGTGTCGCCGTCATCGCGCACGGTACGGTGGATTACCGTAAGAAAGCGGGCAAGCTGACCAACCTCTTGGCCGAGCTGGAGGCAGACCCGCTGCCGAAATCCCAGATCGGTATCGGTCACACTCGCTGGGCCACGCACGGTGGTCCCTCGGACGTCAACGCACACCCCCATGTGGTTGACGGCGGCAAGCTGGCCATGATCCACAACGGCATTATCGAAAACTTCAACGAGATCAAGCGCGAATTGGCCGCCGAGGGCGAGACGTTCTTGTCCGAAACCGACACCGAGGTCGCCGCGGTGCTGTTGGCTCGTACCTACAATGCGCAGCCCGCTGACTCCAAGGACCTGACCGTGGCGATGCAGGACACGAGTCGTCGCCTGGAAGGCGCCTTCACGCTGCTGGCCGTGCACGCCGATCATCCCGACCGCGTGGTCGCATCGCGCCGTAACTCGCCGCTGGTCATCGGCCTGGGCGAGGGCGAGAACTTCCTCGGCTCGGATGTTTCCGGTTTCATCGACTACACCAAGAAGGCTGTGGAGATGGGGCAGGACCAGATCGTGACCATCACCGCCGATGACTACCAGATCGTGGACTTCAACGGTAACCCGGCGGAGGGCAAGCCCTTCGACATCGAATGGGACGCCGCAGCAGCGGAGAAGGACGGGTATCCGTCCTTCATGGAGAAGGAGATCCACGATCAGCCTTCCGCGGTGGAACAGACCCTGCTGGGCCGCCTGGACGAGTCCGGTCGCTTGACCCTGGACGAGATCAAGATTGACGAAGCTGTTCTGCGCTCGATCGACAAAATCGTGGTGATCGCCTGCGGTACGGCCTCCTACGCAGGACAGGTGGCCCGTTACGCCATCGAGCACTGGTGCCGGATTCCCACCGAGGTGGAACTGGCCCACGAGTTCCGATACCGCGACCCCATTGTCAATGAGAAGACCCTGGTCGTCGCGGTTTCCCAGTCCGGTGAGACCATGGACACCCTCATGGCCGTGCGACACGCGCAGGAGCAGGGCGCCAAGGTGGTTGCCATCTGCAACACCAACGGCTCCACGATTCCCCGTGAAGCGGACGCCGTGCTGTACACCCACGCCGGCCCCGAGATCGCGGTGGCCTCCACCAAGGCGTTCCTCGCCCAGATCACCGCGGCCTACCTGTTGGGTCTGTACCTGGCACAGCTGCGCGGCAACATGTTCAAGGACGAGGTAGCCACCATGCTCACCGAGCTGGAGGCCATGCCTGCCAAGATCCAGCGCGTGCTCGACGAGATCGAGGGCGACGTCAAGGATTTGGGGCAAGCCATGAAGGACGCTTCCTCCGTGCTGTTCCTGGGCCGTCACGTGGGCTTCCCCGTGGCCATGGAAGGTGCGCTCAAGCTCAAGGAGATCGCCTACATCCACGCCGAGGGCTTCGCCGCCGGTGAGCTCAAGCACGGCCCGATCGCCTTGATCGACGAGGGCCAGCCGGTCTTCGTGATCGTCCCGTCCCCCAATGGCCGTGACTCGTTGCACGCCAAGGTGGTTTCCAACATCCAGGAGATCCGCGCTCGCGGTGCCGTGACCATCGTGATCGCCGAAGAGGGGGACGAGGCCGTCAAGGACTTCGCCAACCACATCTTCTACGTGCCGGAGGCTCCCACTCTGCTGCAGCCGTTGCTGGCCACCGTGCCATTGCAAATCTTTGCTGCCGAGCTCTCCAGCGCCAAGGGCTATGACGTGGATCAGCCGCGCAACCTGGCCAAGTCCGTGACCGTCGAATAATTTTTTTCGACTCACGCATCGCCGACGGCGGGTGCCCACCAAGACCTTGGTGGGCACCCGCCGTCGTCATTCGTGTCCGCGCCCGCGGGTAGGCTGGCGGGCATGATCGTGGGAACGGGCGTGGACATTGTGGATGTGGAGCGGTTCAAGAGACAGCTGGAACGGACACCTCGGCTGCGGGAGCGGCTGTTCGTGGCGCACGAACGCGACCTGTCCCTGAACTCGCTGGCCGCGCGGTTCGCCGTGAAGGAAGCCGCGGCCAAGGCACTGCTGGCCCCTCCCGGAATGATCTGGCAGGACTGCTGGATCACCAATGACGAACACGGTGCGCCCCGGTTACACACCACGGGCACGGTCGCAGAAGTGGCCGAACGGCGCGGTGTGCAGACATGGCACGTGACGATTTCCCACGACGGTGGGATGGCCGTGGCATTTGTCGTGGCCGAAGGGTCGGGAGGTCCCAAGAGTGATTGACGCATACACGGGCGCCGGCGTGCGCGCCGCGGAACAGCCCCTGCTCGATGCGGGCCACGGGGACATCTTGATGCGCCGAGCCGCACTGGGCTTGTCCCGGGTGTGCGAAACGCATTTGCGCCGCGCCAACCGCAAGGGCTTACTGTCCGGGACCACGACCGTCATCCTGGTGGGTTCGGGCAACAATGGTGGTGATGGGCTGTGGGCCGGGTCGTTCCTACGCCGCGCGGGAGTGATGGTCACTGCCATTCTGACCGGTTCCACGGCTCACCCGCAGGGTCTCAAAGCCCTGCGAGCCCTGGGTGGTTCCGTGGTGCGGCTCGAAGGCCAGGGTTCAGCCACCGATCCGAACACAGCTCCCGACGCGTCGATCGCCGGTTTTCACGCCCTGGACCGGGGCCAGGCGCTGTCCACAATGACCTCTGCGCACCTGGTGCTCGATGCCATGCTGGGCACCGGGGCGTGGGGCGGTCTGCGCGGGGAGGCCGCGGCCCTCGTCGAGGACTTCAACGCTATCCGGCGCGAAAGCGCTACGGGCCCCCGCATCGTCGCGTGCGACGTGGTGTCCGGGGTGAACGCGGATAGCGGCGAGGCTCCGGAGCCGGTGCTGAAAGCCCACGCCACCGTGACTTTCGGTGCGGCCAAGGTGGCCCACGTGGTGGCCCCGGGGGAACAGTTGACGGGGCACCTCACGGTGATTCCCATTGGTATCGAAGACCGGTTGGAGCACCCCTCCGTGTACCGGCTCGAGGCCCAGGACATCCTTGCCGCGTGGCCGCGGCCGACCGCCACGGACACGAAATACACTCGCGGGGTCTTGGGTGTGGTTGCGGGAACCCCCAGTTATCCGGGTGCGGCAATCATGTCCACGAACGCCGCGGTGCAAACTGGAGCCGGAATGATTCGTTTCCTGGGAGACGCCTCCACGCGGGGCATGGTGCTGGCCCAGAGTCCCGAGGTGGTGTGTTCGGACGACCAACCGTGGGACGTTCATGTGCAGGCGTGGTTGGCGGGACCGGGCGTCGCTGACGACGAGAGTCAGGCCGCCAGGGTCCAGGCCGTGGTCGAAGCCCAGGAACCGGCCGTGCTCGACGCCGGTGCCCTCACCGCCGCCGCGCAGTCCGTTGCGGACGGACGGCTGGGTGCGCATAAGATTTTGACTCCGCACGCGGGGGAACTCGAGCAGGTCTACGAATGGCTCAAGGGGTTCGGCGTCACGGACGACGCCCCGGACCGCACCCGCATCGAAGCGGCACCCGTCCACTGGGCACGCGAGGCGGCTCGACTGACCGGGGCAACCGTGCTCCTCAAGGGCGCAACCACCATCATTGCCTCACCCGGGTCCGAAGAGCAGGACCAGGTGTGTTTGAGCATCGGGCAGGCCAGCCCCTGGCTCGCCACCGCAGGATCGGGGGACACCCTTGCCGGGATCCTGGGCGCAGTGGTTGCCCACGTGGCCGAGCACCCGGAGGCCCTCCGCCGGCTCGGGGAGTGGGCCCGCGGGGACGGTCGCTGGGCCGCCGCGGCCGCACTGGGGGCCGGTGTGCACGCGCTCGCGTCACGCGTCGATGGTGAGGGCCCTGTGCCCCCCACGGTGCTGGCTGCCAACGTCCGCAGGGTGTTACGAACCAAGGGACAGTGAGTACCCGTTACTCTTGGGTGTTGGCCAATGACGCCCCAACGCGCCCGCGCGTACGCAACGTCGTTCGCCATGACATCGATATCTAGGAGACAACCCCATGGAAGTTTGGCCCGGTCACGCCTATCCGTTAGGCGCCACGTTCGACGGCACAGGCACCAACTTCGCCCTTTTCTCGGAAGTGGCCGAAAAGGTGGAGCTGTGCCTGTTCGACGAGGACGGCCAGGAAACCCGCGTGGATGTCACCGCCGTGGACAGCTACGTATGGCACGCCTACCTCCCGCAGGTCCAACCCGGTCAGCGCTACGGCTACCGCGTGCACGGCCCCTGGGAGCCGTCCCGGGGCCTGCGCTGCAACCCCAACAAGTTGCTGCTCGATCCCTACGCCAAGGCCGTGGAAGGTGTCATGGACTGGGACGAGTCCATGTTCTCCTACCACTTCGGTGACGAGGACTCCTACAACGATCAGGACTCCGCCGAGCACATGATGAAGGGCGTGGTGATCAACCCGTTCTTCGACTGGGAGGGCGACCGCACCCCGAACACGCCGTACCACAAGTCCGTGATCTACGAAGCCCACGTCAAGGGCCTGACCATGCAACACCCGGAGGTTCCCGAGGAGCAGCGCGGGACGTACGCGGGCGTGGCGCACCCCGCGGTCATCGAGCACCTGCAGAAGCTGGGTGTGACAGCTATCGAGCTGATGCCGGTGCACCAATTCGTACAGGATTCCACGCTATTGGATCAAGGGCTGCGTAACTACTGGGGTTACAACACCATTGCGTTCTTCGCCCCGCACAACGAGTACAGCTCGGCCTCCCACCTGGGTAGCCAGGTGCAGGAGTTCAAGGCCATGGTGCGTGCACTGCACCAAGCGGACATCGAAGTGATCCTGGACGTGGTCTACAACCACACCGCCGAGGGCAATCACATGGGCCCCACGTTGTCCATGAAGGGCATCGACAACAACGCCTACTACCGCACCGTTGACGATGACCACAAGTTCTACATGGATTACACCGGCACCGGTAATACCCTCAACGTGCGCCACCCGCACTCGCTGCAGCTGATCATGGATTCACTGCGCTACTGGGTGACGGAGATGCACGTGGACGGTTTCCGCTTCGACCTGGCTGCGGCTCTGGCACGGGAGTTCTACGACGTGGACAAGCTCTCCACGTTCTTTGAACTCGTGCAGCAGGACCCCGTCGTCTCGCAGGTCAAGCTCATTGCCGAGCCGTGGGACGTCGGCCCGGGTGGCTACCAGGTGGGTAACTTCCCGCCGCAGTGGACCGAGTGGAACGGTAAGTACCGTGACACCGTGCGTGATTTCTGGCGTGGCGAGCCGGCCACCTTGGGTGAGTTCGCGTCCCGGATCACGGGTTCCGCGGATCTCTACGAGAACAGTGGCCGCCGTCCGTTCGCGTCCGTGAACTTCGTGACCGCTCATGACGGTTTCACGCTACGTGACCTGGTCTCGTACAACGAGAAGCACAACGAGGCCAATGGTGAGGGCAACAACGACGGCGAGTCCCACAATCGCTCCTGGAACTGCGGTGCGGAGGGCCCCACGGACGATCCCGCCGTCTTGGCCCTGCGCGCCCGCCAGCAGCGCAATTTCCTGACCACCTTGCTGCTGTCCCAGGGCACCCCCATGCTGTTGCACGGTGATGAGCTGGGCCGCTCGCAGGACGGTAACAACAACACGTACTGCCAGGACAACGAGCTGTCGTGGATCAACTGGGAGCGCATGGACGGTCCGTTGATCGAGTTCACGGCCGCGATCACGCACCTGCGGCAGAACCACCCCACGTTCCGCCGCTCGCAGTTCTTCGACGGCCGTCCCGTGGACATGGGCGAGCTCTCGGACGAGGATCCCATGCCGGACATTGCCTGGCTCAACGCCGATGGCACGCCCATGGTGCCGCAGGACTGGGATGAACCGCTGACCCGGTCCATGGGCATGTGGCTCAACGGACAGGGCATCGCGGGTGTGGACATGCGCGGCCGCCAGATCGTGGACGTCAACTTCATCGTGTACTTCAACTCGGCACCCGAGGAAGTGGAGTTCACCCTCCCCGCCGCCAATTACGGTGAGAAGTGGGAAGAGATCCTGGACACCGCCGGTGAGCACGGTGACGGTGAGATTCGCGATCATTCCACGCAGATCACGCTGGCCGGTAAGTCCACGGTGGTCCTGCGCGCGTGGGAAGCTCCCGAGGAAGAGCCGGACGCCTCGGTTGCAGCCTCCGTGGCCGCGTACGCCCAGGTACCTCAGAGCCAGTAGTATTTCGCCGTGCGAGCGTGCCTTGACCCAGGGTGCGCACCACGACCGCCGACGCCGCCCCGCACCGGGCGGCGTCGGCGGTTGCGTTAACGGTCGGCAAGATCACGGGCGGTGCGTTCTCGCTCGTGGCGGACCCGCTGGCATTGCGGGGCATGAGCGACAAGACTGGAAGCGTGCTGACTCCCACCTCAACGTACCGGTTGCAAATCACCTCACAGCAGGACCTCTTCCGCGCGGCGGAACTCGTCCCGTACCTGAAGCGTCTGGGCGCGGATTGGGTGTATCTCTCGCCCATTTTGCGCGCAACGAGTGGTTCGGACCACGGTTACGACGTGACCGACCCCACCGAGATCGATCCCGAACGCGGGGGAGCGGACGGTTTGACCGCGCTCTCGAAGGCCGCCCACGACGCGGCAATGGGCGTGGTGGTGGACATCGTGCCCAACCACCAGGGTGTTGCCGTGCCACGGGAGAACCCGTGGTGGTGGTCGCTGCTGACGGACGGCAAGAACAGCCCGCACGCCGATTCCTTCGATGTGGACTGGGCGGCCGGCAACGGCAAGATCGTGATTCCGGTGCTGGGCGACGGGGACGAGGACCTTTCCGCGCTGACCGTGGAGGACGGCACCCTGCGCTACTACGAGAACGTCTACCCGCTGGCCGAGGGGACGTATCAGGACGGCGACTCGCCCCAGGGTGTGCATGCCAAGCAGAACTACGAGCTCGTCAACTGGCGCCGCGGGGATTCCGAGCTGAACTACCGCAGGTTCTTCACCGTGACCACCCTGGCGGGCGTGCGAGTGGAGGACCAGAAGGTCTTTGACGACTCCCACGTGGAGGTGCGCCGCTGGTTCGACGAAAAGCTCGTGGACGGCCTGCGTATCGACCACCCGGATGGCGTACGGGATCCCGAGGACTACCTCGCGAAACTGGCGGACGTGACCGGTGGTGCCTGGACCACCGTGGAAAAAATCCTGGAACCCGGTGAGACGCTGCCACGGCAGTGGAAGACCGCCGGGACCACGGGTTACGACTCCCTCGGTTGGATCGACCGCGTGCTCACCAACCCAGAGGGTCACTACGAGTTGGCGTCCCTGGACACCAAGCTGCGCGAGGGCGACCCCGTGCGGTGGGAAGAACTGATCCACGGCACCAAGCGCCGCATGGCAGACGTCGGGCTTTCGGCTGAAGTGCACCGCGTGGTGCGCGATCTCCCCGGGGACTTCGGTCATTCGGATGAGCAGGCCTACGACGGCCTGGCGGAAATCCTCGCGCACTTCCCGGTGTATCGCACGTATCTGCCCTTCGGCGTCGACTACCAGCGCGAGGCGGTGGCCGCAGCGAAGCAGGCCCGCCCGGAACTCAGCGCCGTGCTCGACGATCTCGCCCAGGTGCTGGGTGACGCAGCGGCGTCGGCGGAGGAACTGACCGAGGCCGCCCAGCGTTTCCAGCAAACCTCCGGCATGGTCATGGCCAAGGGCGTGGAGGACACCGCGTTCTACCGGTTCTCCAAGCTGACCTCGCTGACCGAGGTGGGCGGTGACCCGTCCGTGTTCTCGCTGACCCCGGCCGAGTTCCACGAGCTGGCCGCCGAGCGTCAGCGGGAATCCCCGGACACCATGAACGCGCTGACCACCCACGACACCAAACGTTCCGCGTCCGTGCGCGCACGCATCACGGTGCTGTCCGAATCCGCCAAGGCATGGTCCGAGGTGTTGGCCACGTTGTTCCCCCGGGCTCGTGAGGCCGGAATTGCCATCACGGACGGCCCGGCCGTAAACCTGGTACTGCAGGCCATTGTGGGCGCGTGGCCGCTCGAGCGTGAGCGCGCCGTGGACTACGCGATGAAGGCCGTCCGGGAAGCATCGGTGTCCACGGCGTGGGTGGACGGTGATGAGGAATTCGAGGAGCAGCTGACCCGCTTAATTGATTTCGTGTTCACCAACCCGCGGGCCAGGGGCATCGTGGAGGGTTTCGTGGAACGCGCCACGGCACCGGGTTGGTCCAATGCCCTGGCCGCAACCGCACTGCAGCTGACGCTGCCGGGCGTGCCGGACGTGTACCAGGGGCAGGAACTGTGGGAGCCGTCCCTGGTGGATCCGGACAACCGGCGACCGGTGGACTTCGAGCTGCGCGCCGAACTGCTGACCGATTTGGACGCAGGCCTGCCGGGCACCGCCGGTGGCTCACCGGCGGTGGACGACACCGGTGCGGCCCGCATGTTGCTGACATCTCGTGCACTGCGGCTACGCCGTGAACACCCCGAGCTGTTCACCGGTTACGAACCGCTCGGGCTCACCGGCACCCTGTCCGATCACGCGCTGGGCTTCGACCGTGGCGGTGCGGCCACCGTGGTGACTCGTTTCCCGGTGGGCCTGGCCAGGGCCGGCGGCTGGACCGACGAAACCGTGAACCTGGCCGACGGCGAGTGGGAGGACATCCTGACGCGCCGCACCTTCACCTCGACCGGCGGCGTGAAACTGGCCGAACTTCTTGATACCTATCCCGTGGCGCTACTGCGCCGAAAGGACCGCTGAGCATGACCAACGATCATCGTTTTGACGTGTGGGCACCCCACGCCCGCGAAGTCACCGTCCGCGTGGAAGGTGTGGACCACCCCATGGCGGGTCTGGCCGAGCGCCCCGGGTGGTGGACGCTCGCGGACGGTGAGCAGGCGGCGTCGGGAACCGTGCGTTACGGCTACCTGCTGACCAAGGTCTTCGACGAGGGCACGGCCAAGGAACGTACATCCGTCTCCGATGTACTGCCGGATCCGCGCTCGCGCCGCCAACCGCAGGGCGTGCATGAACTGTCCTGCACCTTTGATCCCGACGCCTTCCAGTGGGACGACGCCGCGTGGCAGCCTCCCCTGCTCAAGGACTCCGTACTGTACGAGCTGCACCCGGGCACGTTCACGCCCGAGGGCACGTTGGACTCGGCCATCGAGAAGCTGGATTACCTGGCGGATCTGGGTGTCGATTACGTGGAGCTGTTGCCGGTCAACGGCTTCAACGGCGACCACAACTGGGGTTATGACGGCGTGGCCTGGTACACCGTGGACGAGTCCTACGGGGGTCCGGAGGCCTATCAGCGCTTCGTGGCGGCCTGCCATGCCAAGGGAATCGGCGTGATCCAGGACGTGGTCTACAACCACCTGGGTCCCAGTGGTAACTACCTGCCCCTGTTCGCGGACTACTTCAAGCCCGGAGCCTCCAGCTGGGGCGACCTGGTCAACCTGGACGACTGGGGCTCGGACGGGGTGCGCGAGTACATCCTGGACAACGTGACCATGTGGCTGCGCGACTACCACGTGGACGGCTTCCGCCTGGATGCCGTGCACGCGCTCGCGGATTCGCGCGCCAAGCACATCCTGCAGGAGATCGCCGAACGCGTCGCGACAGAATCCGAACGCACGGGCAAGAACTTGTTCACGATTGCGGAATCGGACCTCAATGATCCGCGCATGATCATTCCCGCCGAGGAGCACGGGCAGGGTATGGACGCCCAGTGGCTGGACGACGTGCATCACGCCGCGCACGTGGCCTTCACCGGTGAGACCCAGGGCTACTACGGGGACTTCGACTCCCTGCATGCGCTGGAGAAGACCATGCACACCGCGTACTTCCACAACGGCACGTACTCCACGTTCCGCGGGCGTTCGCACGGCCGGGAGATCAACCCGTCCGAGGTGTTCCCGTGGCAGTTCGTGACGTTCTTGCAGAACCACGACCAGGTGGGCAACCGCGCCGCCGGTGACCGCATGAACCACACCGTGAGCGCGGACCGGGTGCTGTGCGCGGCCACGTGGCTGATGACTCAGCCGTTCACCCCCATGCTGTTCATGGGCGAGGAATTCGGTGCGAGCACCCCGTGGCAGTTCTTCACCGCTCACCCCGAACCCGAACTGGGCAAGGCCGTGGCGGAGGGTCGGAAGGCGGAATTCGCGTCCATGGCCTGGGACCACGCGTCCGTGCCCGATCCGCAGGACCCGCAGACCTTCGAGCGGTCCAAGCTCAACTGGGACGAGGTGCACCGGGGCGATCACGAGCGGATCTTCACCGCCTATCGTGACCTGATCGCGCTGCGGCGCACCACCCCCGAGCTGACCAGCCAGGACTGGGCCACCATGGCCACCCAGGCCAGTGACGACGAGCAGTGGTTCGTGCTCAAGCGCATGAGCGAACCGGAGTCCGAGCACGGCGTGGTGACCGCGATCAACCTGTCCGACCACGAGCGAGAGCTGCCCGTCATGGGAGGTCACGCGCCCCAGGTGCTGTTCGCGAGCGGTGCGGAACCCGGACTGGACACCCCCGGAAAGGTGACGTTGGCGCCCAACACCGCTGCGGTGCTGCGCGTCTGAGCGGGACTGAAGCCGCGGCGACCGGAATCGACGGATTCTCGGTTGCCGCGGCTTGCCTCTTGTCTCGGCAGCACAAGAACGTGAGTCTGACGCGGTGTGAGTAACCGGCGTCCAACAGATGGCACACTGGTCACCATGCTGACTTTCGGTGATGACACAGTCTGGACCCCGGCCGAGGACCGTTACGACACCATGCCTTATCGGCGGGTGGGGAACTCGGGCCTGAAGTTGCCCGCGCTGTCCCTGGGCCTGTGGCACAACTTCGGTGACGACACCCCGTTGACCTCCATGCGCGCCACCCTGCGCAAGGCCTTCGACCTGGGCATCACACACTTCGATCTGGCCAACAATTACGGTCCGCCGGCGGGATCCGCGGAACTGAACTTCGGCCGCATCCTCCGTGAGGACTTCGCGCGGTACCGTCAAGAACTGGTCATTTCGACCAAGGCCGGATGGCAGATGTGGCCGGGCCCGTACGGGGGAGTGGGGGGCTCCAGGAAATACCTGCTGGACTCCATTGACCAGTCCCTGGAACGCATGGGCCTGGATCGCGTGGACATCTTCTACCACCATCGTCCGGATGCCGACACGCCGCTCGAGGAGACCATGGGTGCGCTGGATCACATTGTGCGCTCGGGTCGGGCGAGCTACGTGGGCATCTCGTCCTACAGCGCGGACCTCACCCTCGCGGCGCAGCAGATCATGAGGGAGCTGGGCACGCCGTTGCTCATTCACCAGCCCTCCTACTCCATGCTCAACCGGTGGATCGAACAGCCCGACGAGCGCGCAGACGGCAAGAACCTGCTCGCCGCCCTGACCGAGGCCGGCATGGGTTCCATCAGCTTTTCCCCGCTGGCGCAGGGCATGTTGACCAACAAGTACTTGGGCGGCGTTCCGGAGGAATCCCGCGCCGCGGCCGGTAAGTCCCTCAACCCGGAGTGGTTGACCGACAACACCCTGGAGCAAATCACGGAACTGAACTCGATGGCCCAGGACCGTGGGCAGACCCTGGCCCAGATGGCCATTGCGTGGGTGCTGCGTCCGCAGACCGACGGCCAGGTCACCACGGCGCTCGTCGGCGCGTCTTCGTCGGAGCAAATTGCTGATTCCGCCGAGGCCATCCACAACCTGGACTTCACGGCTGCCGAACTTGAACGGATCGACTCCCTCGTCACGGACGCGGACATCAACATCTGGGGTGCCGCAACCGAATCCAAGCACGCATGAGCACAACGCAGTACTTGGCGCTACTCGGTCTGTGGGTCGCGGGCATCGTCTCGCCGGGCCCGGACATCTTGGTCATCCTCCGCAACGCGTTCCTGTCCTCGCGCGGAAAAGCCATGCTGACCGCCCTGGGCGTGATGATCGGCAACATCATCTGGATCACCCTCTCGCTCACCGGCGTCACGGTGGTGATCAACCAGAACGAGGTTCTAAAACTCACCATCCAGATCGCGGGCGCCCTGTTCCTCGCGTGGCTGGGCTACGGCTCGATTCGCTCGGCGCTCGCGGCCAAGGCGAATGCACGACGTAGTCCGGAGACCGCGCGCGCGTCCGCACCGGGCGGTGCCGTACCCGGCTCGGACGAGGCGGCGCCGTCGCCGGCCACCGTGGAGGCCGCCGAGCAGATCCCGGAGCCGGCGTACAGTGCGCGCGGTAGCGGAGTCCTGGGCACCAAGAACCTGACCGGGTTCCGGGCAGTGGTGCAGGGCATCATCACCAACCTCTCCAACGCCAAGGCCATTGTGTTCTTCATTGCGCTGTTCGCGTCGGTAGTACCGGCGAACGCGCTGTGGTGGGAATCCATGCTCGTGGCCGTGCTGTTGTTCGTGGTGGGGCTGGCGTGGTTCTGCGCGGTCGCGTGGTTCGGATCCGTGCCGGCGCTGGCCGCGCGGTTCCAGGCCCACTCGGTGGGTGTGGAACTCGTGGCGGGCGTGGTGTTCCTGGCGGTTTCCGTGCTGCTGCTCGGCGAGGCCGCGCTGTCCTGGTGAGCCCCCGCCCGTGACCGCTCGCAACGGTGCGCCAACCGACCCGCTGCCTGATTAGACTGGGGAGTTGGTTCTGTGCGGCGCTGCACAGTGGTGGTCAGCCACCCGTGTGTCGGCGCGGGTCTGCACAATGACCACTGACTACCTGATTCCCCTAGGAGAACCGTGTCCGAACACCCCATTCGCGTGGCCATTGCAGGTGTGGGCAACTGTGCCACATCGCTGATCCAGGGCGTGCACTTCTACCGCGACGCCGACCCGTCTGAGGCCGTTCCCGGCCTGATGCACGTGCAGTTCGGTGCCTACCACGTGCGCGATGTCGAATTCGTGGCAGCCTTCGACGTGGACGCGGCCAAGGTGGGCTCGGACCTCTCCGAGGCGATCCTGGCGTCCGAGAACAACACCATGAAAATCGCGGACGTCCCCCATCTGGGCGTGACCGTCCAGCGCGGACCCACCCGGGACGGCCTGGGCGTGTACTACCGCGAGATGATCACCGAATCGGACGCCGAACCGGTGGACGTTGCGCAAGCACTGCGCGAGGCCAAGGTGGACGTGCTCGTCTCCTACTTGCCCGTTGGCTCCGAGGACGCGGACCGCTATTACGCGCAGGCGGCCATTGACGCCGGCGTGGCCTTCGTCAACGCCCTGCCCGTGTTCATTGCCGGCACCGAGGAATGGGCGCAGAAGTTCCGCGACGCCGGTGTTCCCATCGTGGGCGATGACATCAAGTCCCAGGTGGGTGCCACCATCACCCACCGTGTATTGGCCAAGCTGTTCGAGGACCGCGGCTACGTGCTCGACCGCACCTATCAGCTCAACGTGGGCGGCAACATGGACTTCAAGAACATGTTGGAGCGCTCCCGCCTGGAGTCCAAGAAGATTTCCAAGACCCAGGCCGTGACCTCCAACGTGCCGCACGAGATGCGCGCCAAGGACGTGCACATCGGCCCGTCCGATTACGTGGGCTGGCTGGATGACCGGAAGTTCGCGTTCGTGCGCCTCGAGGGCCACGGTTTTGGCAACGCCCCCATCTCGCTGGAGTACAAGCTCGAGGTGTGGGACTCCCCGAACTCCGCGGGTGTGATCATCGACGCCATCCGCGCGGCCAAGATCGGCCTGGACCGCGGCATCGGCGGCCCGCTGGTCTCGGCGTCCTCGTACTTCATGAAGTCCCCGCCCGAGCAGTTCGACGACGATACCGCTCGCGAGAACGTGGAAAAGTTCATCCGCGGCGAGATCGAGCGCTAACACGCCTTAGAACGAACGACGCCGCCCGGTACCGAAGCACGTCGGTGCCGGGCGGCGTTGTGCGACGGGAGCGGCCTACCGCCGGTCCTGCCCCGCCAGCCCGGCGCGGGAAATGATGTAGTCGACCAGCGGGTTGTAGAGGTGCGGGGCCACGTTGTCGTCCAGGGGTACGGTGACTTCCACATCGCCCTGGGCCTCGGCGACGAAGATCCCGGGGTCGTTGCAGTCACCCATTGCAATGGTGCGTAGCTTGGCCCGGGAACCGGCGTAACCGGCCATGCCGTGATCGGAGATCACGAGGTCCGGTTGCTCGCGGCCCTCCGCAGCCAGCTGCTCCAGAACCAGTCTCATGGGCTCGGGAGAGTGGGTGTGCCGCAGTCCGCCGTACTGTTCGACCATCACCACGTCCTCGATCTGGCGCACGTCGCCGTCCTCGAAGGGCAGGGCGCCGTCAATGCGCAGAACACGCGCACCGGATTTCCGGGCCACTCGGGCGAGCCGGGCGTAGACCGGGGCGAGCCCGGCGGGGTGCGCCGTGGCGAACAACAAGCGGTTGCGGCCCTTGATGGCCTCACTGAAAATGTCCGCGTACTTATCGAGCGCGGCAATGCACAGATTCGCGGAAATGGAGTCCTGGCCCTGCGTGTACTTGGGGTCCTCATTGATGCCCACGCGCTCACGCATGAGCTTGAACACAGACTTGTAGGTCCAGTCCCGGGTTTGCTCGACACCCATGTGTTGGTGCTGGTCACCATCCAGGAAACCCTGGATATTACGCAGGTTGGCTTCGCGAGGGGTCGCTACGGCGCCGGTGATCCTGGATCGATCCAGATACCTGGCCAGCGATTCACGGCTGAGATACGCGGTGGTCACACCCTCGAGTCTAGGTGGTTACGCGCTCGCCCGCGCAGCGCATGTAAGCCACCTCATGTTGGGCGGCAACGTGATCCCATGTGAGCTCGCGCGCGCGTTCCGCCGCAGCCCGGGACATGGCCCGCCAACGATCGGGGCTCGACGCCGCTCGATACAGTGCCTCCGCCCACAGCTGCGGGGTGCGCCCGGGCACCAACCACCCGGTCCGCTGGTCCTCCACCGCGTAGCGCAGTCCGTCCACGTCGGTGGCCAGAACCGGGGTTCCGCACGCCTGGGCCTCGAGGGCCACCAGCCCGAAGGTCTCTGACGAGGACGGCATGGCCACCGCGTCTGCGGAGCGCATGAGTGCGGCAAGTTCGGAAGACGGCATGGAGCCTTGGAACTCCACGGCGTCCGCCACATCATGTTCTTCCACCAACCGGTGCAACTCGGCCAGGAACTCCGGGGATCCCGCACCCGCCAGAGTCAGATCCACCGTGCAGCCCGGATGCTTCTTGCGCAACAGTCCCAGGGCGGCCACCAGAATTTGGGGTCCCTTGAGGGGTTGCATGCGGCCGGCGCACAACACCGTGAACGGACGTGCATCGACGCCGTCGGAGGACGCGGTGCTGTGGGGATGCGGGGTGGTTTTCACGGCGGGGTAAAAGATCTCCGGGTCCACCCCCGGCGGGATCACGCGAATCCGGTTGCGGGATGCGCCGTACAACTCCACCATGTGATCGGCCTCGGCGGGGGTGTTGACCACCAGGGTGCACGAGGTGGCCACCACGTCCTGCTCTGCCCGCTCGCGAGCAACCGGTTCCGGGTTCTCACCCGGGCCGGCCCGCAGGTTCTTCACCGCGGCGGACGTGTGCAGCGTCAGCATCAACGGGATGCGGAGGTTCGCACAGATTTCACGGGCCGCAACCGCGGACAGCCAGTAGTGGGCATGCACCAGGAGGGGAGCGGCGGCGTCGTCGTAGAAGGCGGCGAGGGCGCCGCCGAACGCGAGCGCGAACTCGGAAAGGCGCTGTTTGGGAGCGGTGGCGGCACCGGGAACCGCGACGGTCAGCAGACGGGGACCGTCCGGCAACGAGTCCACGCTGACACCGGCGGGGTGGGACGGATCGCGGTCCAGCGTGGCCATGTCCACCGCCCAGCCGCGCTGGGACAGCGAGCGGGCCAGGTGCAGGACGTACACGTTCATACCGCCGGCGTCGCCGGAGCCGGGTTGATCCACGGGCGAGGTGTGCATACTGACGAGCAGCACGCGCGGCGGAGTCTGTTGAGGCACGCGACCAGCCTAACGGGAACCGTCGAGTAGCTGGGCGCGGAGAAGGCACAATGGAGGACGTGAGCGTAACAACGTCGTGGCAGTCCCAGGAACCCAGCGAGCGCAGCGCGGTCATCGACCTGTCTGCCGTGTGGCACAACGTGGTCCGATTAACGCAGTTGGCCCGCGGGCGGAAGCTGATAGCCGTGGTCAAGGCGGACGGCTACGGCCATGGTGCACCCGAGGTGGCCCGCACGGCATTGTCGGCCGGTGCGGACCTGCTGGGCACGGCCCACGTGAGTGAGGCGCTCGCCTTGCGCTACGCCGGGATCACGGCGCCCGTGCTGTCGTGGCTGCACACCACGAGCACAGACTTCCTCGAGGCCCTCGAGCACAATATTTCATTGGGTATCAGCGGCTGGGAGCTGCACGCCATCCTGTCGGCCGCCCGCGAGACGGGCAAGACGGCCACGTTGCACCTGAAGATCGACACCGGGCTGGGCCGTAACGGCTCCACGGCCGCGCAGTGGCCGGACCTGGTGGAACGCGTGGTGGCCGCGCAGAATCAGGGCCTGGTGCACGTGGAGGGGATCTTCACGCACCTCTCGGTCGCCGACGAACCCGCCCGCGGTGACGAGACCATGGAACAGCTCAACGCGCTGACGGACGCGGTGCGGATCGCCCGCAAGGCCGGTTTGAAGCCGACCATGATCCACGCCGCCAACACCCCGGCCCTGCTGTCCGCGGATCAGCTGGAGGACCCCGACTACATTCTGCGCGATGCCGTGCGCGTGGGCCTGGGCATTTACGGACTGAGTCCGTTCGAGGACCGGACCCCCAAGGACTTCGGCCTGATTCCCGCCATGACCCTGCGCACACGCGTTGCCAACGTCAAGGCCGTGCCCGCCGGGCACGGTGTGTCGTACGGTCTGACCTACCGCACCGAGACCCCCACGCACCTTGCGCTCATTCCCCTGGGTTACGCCGACGGCGTTCCTCGCGTGGCGACCGGAGCTCCCGTTCACATCGGGGGCCGGGTCTACCCCGTAGTGGGCCGGATCGCCATGGACCAGTGCGTGATCGACCTGGCACGGGGCAAAACGGTGACGCCGGAAGGCATCCCCGCGGGCACCCCCATGGTGGACGAGGCGGTGGATCCCATGGTGCACATCGGGGACGAGGCCGTGCTGTTCGGGGCCGGTGATCACCCCTCCGCCACGGAATGGGCCGATGCGAGCGGGAGCATCAACTACGAGATCGTCACGCGGGTGTCCCCGCGGGTGCCGCGTGAATACACGAGTCACAGCCACCTGACCCTGGGGGACGTCACCGTGTCCCGCAGCGCGAGTGCGCTGGCCGCACACAGCCTGCCGCAGGATCCGCGACCCACGCGCGATTCGTCGGGGGAGTCCTATACCCAGCCAAATTGGACCCTGACCCGCTACCCGGCCTCCGCCGAGGAAACCCAGCTGATCGCGCGGAAACTTGCCACGCACTTGAAGGCCGGGGATCTTCTCATGCTCAACGGCGAACTGGGCGCGGGTAAGACCACGTTCACGCAGGGCCTCGGCGCCGGATTGGGGGTGCGGGAGGGCATCATTTCACCCACGTTCGTGCTGTCCCGCCAGCACCCGAACCTGCCGGGCGGCTCGAACCCCGGCGGGCCGGATCTGGTGCACGTGGACGCGTACCGCCTGGACACCGCCGCGGACATCGACAACATCGACCTGGAGGACACCGTGGCAACCAGCGTCACCGTGGTCGAGTGGGGCACGGGCAAGGTGGAGCACCTGAGCGAATCCCGCCTGGTCATCGACATCGTGCGGCCGCGGGGAGCGGTGGGGGCGCCGTCGGCGGCCTTCTCCCTGGACTACGAGATCAATCGGGCCGCGGGTGAGACGGCTGAGTCCGAACGGGCCGGGACCGAAACGGCTGAGACCGAAACGATCGAACCCGGCGCGGACATTTCCCGGGCGCTTGCGGCCCTCAACGAGGAATGGGACGAGAGCGAGCGGAACACGGACGAGCCGCGCACCATCATCATGCGAGGCTACGGACCCCGCTGGTCCGAGCGACTGGACCTCTGAGCCCCCAAACTCTGAGCACCCGGCCCTCCGAGCGGCGGGGCTTAGACTGTTCGGGTGCTTGTGCTGAGTCTGGATTCGTCGTCCATTGCGTCCGCGGCGCTGACCCGCAACGGGGAGGTGCTGGCGGAATTCGCCACCCGGGACACCCGCTCCCACGCCGAAGCGCTCGCCCCGGCCGTCTACAACCTCTTGGGTCGGGCGGACGTGGAGCCGGCCCAGCTGAAAGCCATTCTCGTGGGCACCGGGCCCGGTCCCTTCACCGGCCTGCGCGCCGGCCTGGTGAGCGCCCGCACCTTCGGCTTCGCATGGCAGCTGCCCGTGTACGGCATGTGCTCCCTCGACGCGTTGGCCCACCGTGCGGCGCAGGGTGCGGTGGGAGGCACCGAGTTCCTGGTCGCCACCGATGCCCGCCGCAAGGAGCTGTACTGGGGCCGCTACATCACGCACGAGGACGGTCACGGGCGCTTCGCGCAACCGTTGGACGGCCCGCAGGTCACCGCGCCCGACCAGCTGCCCGAACTACCGGCTTACGGCTACGGCGCGGGACTGTACACCGAGCAGCTGCCGCACGTGGTGACCGAGTCCGCCGAGTGGCAACCCGCCGCCGCGGATCTGTCCCGCGCCGCGTGGGCGCTGCGGGAGCGCGGCATCGAGCTGAGCGCGGACACCGCACCGCTCTACCTGCGTGAATCCGATGCCAAGGTGCCCGTGCAACGCAAGAAGGCACTGCGGTGACCGGGCATCAACCGGCCGGGGCGGCGGCGTCGTCGTTGCCGGAAGGCTATGCCCTGCGTCCCATGCAGCCGGCGGACCTGGAGCGGGTCTACGCCCTGGAGACCCAGCTGTTCCCGGACGACGCGTGGCCGCGCCGCATGTTCGAGGAGGAACTGGCCCACCCCACCCGGCAGTACTGGGTGCTCACGCGTGAGCGGGAGATCGTGGGGTACGCGGGCATGATGTGCATCCCGCCGGTCGCGGACGTCCAGACCATTGCCGTGGCCGCCGGACACGAGGGTAGGGGGCTCGGAAGCGCCCTGCTGCGCACGCTGCACGAGGCCGCCCGCCACGCCCGAGGCACCGAAATCCTGCTGGAGGTGCGCACGGACAACCACCGGGCGCAAACGCTGTACAAGCGCTTCGGTTACGAACACATCCACACCCGCCCCGGCTACTACGGGGACGGTCATGACGCGCTGATCATGCGCTGCGAGCTGGCCCCGGCCGGACCCCCGCAGCGCAGCGCGGACGGAAGGACCATCCATGGCAACCGCTGAACCGCTCGTGCTGGGCATTGAATCCTCGTGCGATGAAACGGGCGTGGGCATTGTGCGCGGCACCGAGCTGCTGACCAACACGGTGTCCTCGTCCATGGCCGAACACGTGCGCTTCGGCGGTGTGATCCCCGAGATCGCCTCCCGCGCCCACCTCGAGGCCTTCGTTCCCGCGCTGCAGGCAGCCCTCGACGACGCCGACGTCACGTTGGACGAGATCGACGCCATTGCCGTGACCTCCGGGCCGGGCCTGGCCGGCGCGCTCATGGTGGGCGTGGCCGCGGCCAAGGCGCTCGCGGTCGCCACGGAAAAACCGCTCTACGCGATCAACCACCTGGTGGCGCACGTGAGCGTGGGATTACTCGACGAGCGGGGGAAGCTCCCCGAGAATCTGGGTGCGCTGCTCGTCTCGGGCGGCCACACGGAAATTCTTTCCGTCCCGGACATCACCGGTGACGTCCGCTTGCTGGGCGCGACGATCGACGACGCCGCCGGCGAGGCCTACGACAAGGTCGCCCGCCTGCTCGGGCTGGGTTATCCCGGGGGGCCGGCCATCGACATGGCCGCCCGGGACGGTGACCCCACCGCGTTCCGCTTCCCCCGGGGGCTCACGGCTGGCAAGTACATGGGTTCGGCGGAGAAACCGGGAACGCACCGCTACGACATGTCCTTCTCGGGGCTGAAAACCGCGGTGGCGCGGGTGGTGGAGACGTTCGAGGCCTCCGGGCAGCCGGTACCGGTCGCCGACGTCGCCGCGTCCTTCCAGGAATCCGTGGTGGACGTGATCTCCCGCAAGACCGTGCTCGTGTGCACCGAGAATTCAATCGACACGCTGCTCATGGGCGGCGGCGTGGCCGCGAACTCGCGGTTACGCGCCCTGGTGATCGAGCGTTGCAAGGCCCGGGGGATCGAGGTGATCGTGCCGCCGCTCGAGCTGTGCACCGACAACGGGGCCATGGTGGCCGCACTCGGAGCGCGACTGGTGGCCGAGGGTCGAGCCCCGACCGGCATCGTGTTCACCGCTGACCCGGGGCTGCCGGTGTCCACTGTCTCGATGGGGGCGGGGTAACCGCTCAGAACGAGGCGCGGTTGCGCTCCACAATGTCCAGGGCCACGGCGCGCAGGTCGCCGTTGTGCTCCTGGGCCACGCGCTGCTGCCGTTGATATCCGGCGCCGTAGCGGATGATGTCCTCCACACGCGCCAACTCGGTGCCGCACCCCAGGTCCGAGGCAATGGGCTCCAGCTTGTTGAGCAACTCGGTGAGGTCCTCGGTGACCGGGCGCTCGTCGCTCTGGGCGTTCTGGATGATGATCGCGTCCAAGCCGTAACGCGCCGCGCGCCACTTGTTCTCCTGGTGGTGCCACGGCGGCATGGTGGGAACCGTGCCGCCGTTGTCCAGTGTGCGGGAGAACGATTCCACCAGGCACTGGGTCAGAGCGGTCAATGCGCTCACGTCGTGCAGGGTAGTGGGCCCATCACACACGCGCATCTCCACGGTGCCGAAGCGCGGCACGGGGCGGATGTCCCACCGGTTCTCCGATTCATCCTCGATCACACCCGTGGTGAGCAGGTCCTGGACATAGGACTCGTACTCGTCCCAGGCCGAGAACCGGAACGGCAGCCCCGCTGTGGGCAGCTGCTGGAAGACCTGGGAGCGGTGGGATGCGTACCCGGTGTCGTGGCCGCACCAGTACGGCGAATTGGCCGAGAGCGCCAACAAATGCGGGTAGTAGTTCAGCAGACCCTCAAGGACGGGCAACGCCTTGTTCTTATGGTCCACACCCACGTGCACGTGCAGTCCGTAAATCACCATTTGGCGGCCCCAGTACTGCGCGCGGTCCACCACCTTGTAGTAGCGCTCCTTGTCCACCACGGGCTGGTCCTCCCACTCCGAGAACGGGTGGGTGCCGGCGGCAAAGATCTCCAGGCCCTCGGGGTCTGCGACCTTGCGGATCTCGTCCGAGGTCAGCTTCAGGTGCGCCATGGCCTCTTCCACGTCGTGGCACACACCCGTGACCATTTCCACGGTGTTCTGCAGGAACTCGCCGGTCACGCGCGGGTGATTGCCGTCCTCGCCCATGTCTGGGTTGGCCGCAATGACGGCTTCGAGGACTTCCTGGCCGCGCGGCTCGAGCTCGCCGGTTTCACGGTCCACCAGGGCGATCTCCCACTCAACGCCCAGCGAAGAGCGATCGGAAGAGGCGAAATCAATGTGCACGGCAGTGGTCCTCTCATGGGTGCACCGGGGATGTCCCGCGGTCCACGAACGGGATCGGGAGTTGTTCACCGGTCTCGTACTGCTGTGCGGGTACTTCAGTGTACGGGTTCAACGACCAGCACCACGCGACGTTCGCGCCCGTCGTGCTGCAAACGTGTCATCACCAGAGTGACTTGTTCGGTACCGCGCGGCGCCAGCTGTTTCCTGAGCTGTTCCGGGGTGACGTCCGTTCCCCGTTTCTTGATGTTCAGGGTCCCCACGTTGTGATCCCGCACCCACTTCTTCAGTGTTTTCACGTTGTGGCCCAGCACCTCCCGCACACGGTACGCGGTCGCGAGCGGGCTCTCGTGGAGTTCGTCCCCGGACAGATACGCGATGGTCGGGTGGATCAGGCGCGCATCCAGGGCCCGCGCCAGGTCCGTGACGAGACCGGCACGGATCACGGCGCCGTCCGGCTCGTAGAAGTACTCGCCCACTTCGCCCAGCAGCTCACCTTCGGGGGCGGGGGATTCCCAGCTCTCGGAAGTCAGTTCGGCGGCGGTCGCCGTGCCGTCCGCGTGCGAGCCCAGGACCAGGGCCGCGCGGGCCACCTCCGGGCGGCGCACCGCGTTGAACCAGAGCACCACTTCGACCACATCGCCGTGGTCGGAGACCCACTGGGCTTCGGCACCGTCGGGAATGTGCTCGTGGGGGATACCCGGGCCCAGTTTGGCGCCCACGGCCAGACCCTCCCCGGCCAAACCCGTCACGAAGGACAGGGGCGGCGAGAACGCCTCGGGATCGAACACGCGCTGGGTGCGCCCCGAACCGGTGACCCTGCGTGCGGGATCCAGCCAGACGCCGTCGGGCGCGCCGTTGTCCAGACCGGCCAGATCCAGGGTTTCGACGTCGCCGCAGAGCACGGCGGTGCGGGGCCACCCGGTGAGGTTCACGGTGGCCACCGCCGCGGTCAGTTCGTCCTTGTCGACGGCGGTCACGGTGCGTTCCAGGGCGGCCAGGGCCAGGGAGTCCGCGCCGATGCCGCAGCCGAGATCGGCGATGTGCGTAAGGTCTGCCTGGGCGAACCGGCGGGCGTGCAGGGCAGCGACGGACCAACGGGTGGCTTGTTCGAGTCCGTTGCGGGTGAACACCATGTGGTCGGCGAACTCACCGAACTTGGCCCGTGCGTGGGTGCGCAGCTTGGCCTGGGTCAGGGCCGCGGAGACCAGTTCCGGGGCGTAGCCCCGCGCTCGCAGCGATTCGGACAGCTTCAGGGAGCGATCCGGATCGTAGGCGCCGATCGAGTCGACCAGGGCCAGGCCCTGGGGTGTGAGGAGCTGGGCGAGGGCGTGCATCTCGGCATCGGCGGGGGAAGTCACGGTTCCATCACATCACGAGCTCGCGGGTCACATGTAGTACATGCCCACGTGGTGGCCGTTGATGACCTCCACGCGGATGTCCATGTCGTAGATGTCCCGCAGGATGTCCGGCTGCATGATCTCCTCGGGGGTTCCCTGACAGACCAGGGCGCCCTGCTTCATGGCCAGGACGCGGTCCGAATAGCACGACGCGAAATTGATGTCGTGGATCACCAGGATCACGGTCTTACCGAGCTCGTGGGTCATGCGCCGCAGGAGCTTCATCATTTCCACGGAGTGCTTCATGTCCAGGTTGTTGAGCGGCTCGTCCAGGAGCACGTAATCGGTGTCCTGGGCGATCACCATGGCAATGAACACGCGCTGGCGCTGGCCGCCGGAGAGCTCGTCCACATAGCGGTCCTGGAACTCGTTGAGGTTCAAATAGTCCAGGGCCCGGTCGATGTGTTCGGTGTCGTCGGGACGCAGCCGGCCCTTGGAATGCGGGAAACGGCCGAAACCCACCAGATCGCGCACCGTCAGGCGGACGTTCAGCGTGTTTTCCTGGCGCAGGATGGACAGCTTCTTGGCGAGCACGTCCGAGGGGGTATTGAGTACGTCGTGTTCATCCACGAACACGGATCCATTGTCCATGGCCACCAGGCGGGCGATCATGGACAGCACCGTGGACTTGCCGGCGCCGTTGGCGCCAATGATCGACACCACGCCACCGGACTCGATCTGAGCCGAGACATGGTCCACCACGGTCGTCTCGCCATATGTCTTGGTGAGACCGGACAGCTCGATCACTTGATGGACCCTCTCAACAGCAGGAACAAGAACAACAACCCACCGCAGAACTCAATCACAATGGACAATGCCGTATCGAACGCGAACACGCGTTCCAGGATCAATTGTCCGCCCACCAGTGCCACAACGCCCAACAGCACGGAGATCGGCAGGATCCAGGCGTGTCGGAACGTGCGGCACAGGGCGTAGGCCAGGTTCGCGACAATCAGGCCGAAGAACGTAATGGGACCCACCAGAGCGGTGCACACACCCACGAAGACCGAGCACACGATCAGCACCGTGGTCACGGTACGGGTGTGATTGATCCCCAAACTGATGGAAGTGTCGCGTCCCAGGGACAACACGTCGAAGCGACGGCGCATCACGACCAGCGGAACGGTGGCGACCGCAATGATGAGCACGGAAATTTGCAGCAGCCCCAGGTCCACACCCGTGAATGAGGCGAACATGGAGTCCTGAAGCACCATGAACTCACTGGGATCCAGCAACCGCTGCAGCAGCGAGGAAATGCCGCGGAACAGCGTGCCGAACACGATTCCGATCAGCAGCACCAGGTGCAGGGACAGGCCGGAACCGGTGAACAGCCAGCGGTACATGATGGCCGCGAAGACCACCATGAGTCCGAGCTCCAACAGGAACAGGGGATAGGTACCCAGCTGCGTGCGGCCCACTGTGCCGATCGCGAAGATCAGGACCGTCTGGATGAGCATGAACAGGGAATCGAAGCCCATGATGGAGGGCGTCAGGATCCTGTTGGAGGTGACCGTCTGGAACAGCACGGTGGAGACACCCACGCAGAAGGCCACCAGGACCATGGTGAACACGCGGTTCGCGCGGCGGGGGAGCACGTAGGCGGCATTGGAGTCGAGCCCCAGGAACAAGTACAGGCCGATGCACACGAGCGCCAGGACGCCGATACCGGCGGTGACCACGGCCGGCGACACGGATCGCACGACAAAGCGTTTGCGCTTCTGCTGAATGGCGCTGGGCATCGGCAGAGCGGAGGACTTGGGGGTCATCGGGAACGAGCTCGCTTCCGCAGCAACATGGCCAAGAAGATAGCGGCACCCACCACGGCCACCACGGTGCCCACGGGAATTTCGAACGGAAAACGGATCACACGGCCCACAATGTCGCACACGAGCACGAAGCCCGCGCCGAAGACGCCTACCCATGGAACCGAGCGGCGCATGTTGTCACCGATCAGCAGTGACACGATGTTGGGTACCACCAGGCCCAGGAACGGAATGGAGCCGATGGTCACGACCACCACGGCGGAGATCAGGGCCACGATGGTCATGCCGAGCGCCATGATGCGCTTGTAGTTCACCCCGAGGGTCGTTGAGACGTCCTGGCCCATGCCCGCCACGGTGAAGCGGTCGGCGGCAATGTAGCCGATCAGGGTCAGCGCGGCCACGAGCCAGAGCAGTTCGTAGCGGCCCTTGATCACACCGGAGAAGTCGCCGATCATCCAGGTGTTCAGCGTCTGCAGCAGGTTGAATCGGTAGGCGAAGAACGTGGTGATCGCGGCAATGACGTTGCCGAGCATGATGCCGACCAGCGGTACGAGCAACGCATTGCGCAGCGGGATCTTTTGCAGCACGGCAAGGAACAATGCGGTACCGCCCACGGCGAAGACCGCGGCCACACCCATCTTGCCGAGCAGAGGAGCGCTCGGGATCAGCACGGTGACGGCGAGCAGACCCAGGGAGGCGGATTCCACGGTGCCGACCGTGGAGGGCTCCACGAATTTATTGCGTGCCATTTGCTGCATGATCAGGCCGGCAACGGCCATGGCCATGCCGGCAAGAATCACGGAGATGGTGCGCGGGAAACGGGAGACGGAGAGGAGATGGAAGGACTCTTGGAGTCCGGCGGTGTCCCCGCCGGCCACCTGACGGATCAGGGTGGCCGGCGTGACATCCGCGACGCCCACGAACGTTGAGATCACTGCCAGGACGAAGACCGCGAGGGCCGCCGTCACCAGGGCGCCGTTGGAGCGGAGCAACCGCTTGAAGGGCCCGGGTGTGGTGGCCCGGTCCGTGCGGTTGGTCCTTCCACGGGTTGCAGCGGGTTCGGGAACCGAACCGTTGCCGCCGGTGTTCTCAGGTGCGCGAGCGATAGTGCTCACGTCAAGCTGTCCTGAACTTCAGTGATCATTGCGGGGAAGTTGTTCAGGCCGGGTCCCACGATGTACCACGCGGAGGGATCCAGGTAGGTGATCTGGTCCTTGGTGGCGGCGGTGGTCTGGTTGACCAGGTCGTTGTCCAGTACCTGCTGCGCGGCCTGACCGGATTCTCCCTGGCCCACGGCCACGTCGCGGTCGATCACGTACAGGCGGTCCGGGTTGGCCTCGGAGATGGCCTCGAAGGAAAGGGACTCGCCGTGGCTGCCTTCGGACTGCACGTCACCGGCGGGTTCCAGGCCCAGGGTGTCAAAGATGATGTTGCCGAAACGCGAACCGGGGCCGTAGGCGTTGACCTCGCCGGCGTTGGTCATCAGGAACATGGCGGAACCCGCGTCGGCCGCGGCTTGTTTGGTGTCGGAGATCTGCTGGTCCACATCGGCCAGCTTGTCCTCGACCTCGGACTCCTTACCCAGGATCTGCCCGATGGTCTCGGACTGCTTCTTGAACGAAGCCACCGGATCCTTCTGATCCATGGTCAGATCCACGGTGGGTGCGATTTCCGAGAACTGGTCGTAGAAGTCGGCGGTGCGACCGGAAATGATGATCAGGTCCGGGTTGGCGGCGGAGATCGCTTCCATGTCCGGTTCCTTCATGCCACCGGCGTTGACGTACTTCTCGTCCTGGTACTTCTCGAACTCGTCCGGCAGGGACGCGGGCTTGGGGAGGCCGTCGACCTCTTCGCCCAGGGCCTCGAAGCTGTCGATCACACCCAGATCCATGGAAATCACGGTCTCGGGGTTCTTGGGGACCTCGGTGGTGCCCTGGACGTGCTCCACGGTCACGGTTTCGTTCGACGAACTTTCCTCGGAGGAGGAGTCGCCGGCGGCTTCGGTGGAGCAACCGGTGAGAGCGAGCAGGCCACCTGCGGTGAGCAGTGCCATGGCCTTAGGGCTGATGCGGTTCATTACGTTCCTCAAGTGTCAGGGAAGGTGCGAGATCGTGCGGCCGCGCAAGCCGGTGGCGATGCCGGGTAGGTACGACGGCGCCGTCGTCCCCTGACCCGCGGATGCATCGTCTTAGGATTGCCTTACCTGACAAGCTATCGGGAGCCGTCTCGTGTACGCAAACTAATAGCGAATATATTAATGTCCTAAATGACTTCACCGGCGAGTGAACGTTTGGCACTCGCCTTGACCGACTGCCAGCCCAACCCTAGAGTGACTATTGGCACTCTCCGGGTGAGGGTGCTAAGGGCCAGGCGCTCAATCGGCACCGCGACGACGGTTGGCACGCCAACTGGCTCGTAGCGCATCCGCGGTCACGGGACCCCGTGAACCACCGTGGGCGCTCACCGTCTCATACGCCTAAAGAAAGGGAGAGATCGTGTCGGTCTCCATCAAGCCTCTCGAGGACCGCATTGTGGTCCAGCCACTGGCCGCCGAGCAGACTACTGCTTCCGGTCTGGTCATCCCCGATACCGCCAAGGAAAAGCCCCAGGAGGGCACCGTCCTGGCTGTGGGTCCGGGCCGCGTCGACGACAAGGGCAACCGCATTCCCGTGGACGTCAAGGAAGGTGACCTGGTCATCTTCTCCAAGTACGGCGGAACCGAGGTCAAGTACAACGGCGAAGAGTACCTCGTGCTCCCGGCACGCGACGTGCTGGCTGTCATCGAGAAGTAAATCTTCCACAACCTTTCTGCGCGGTGCCCGCTGCGCCTACTCGTGAGTGGGTGGCGCACGGGTACCGCGTTATTCATTCTTAGTCTTCTCGCCCGATAAGGAGCACACATGCCCAAGCAGTTGGCGTTCAACGACGCCGCTCGCAAAGCCCTTGAGGCCGGTGTCAACCGGCTAGCCGACACTGTCAAGGTCACCCTCGGCCCGCGCGGGCGCAACGTTGTCCTGGACAAGAAGTGGGGCGCCCCCACGATCACCAACGACGGCGTCACCATTGCTCGCGAAGTAGAGCTGGACGACCCGTACGAGAACCTCGGCGCGCAGCTCGCCAAGGAGGTCGCCACCAAGACCAACGATGTTGCCGGTGACGGCACCACCACCGCGACCGTGCTGGCTCAGGCACTGGTCAAGGAGGGTCTGCGCAACGTGGCCGCCGGTGCAGCGCCCAGCGAGATCAAGCGTGGAATCGAAGCCGCGGTGGAGGCCGTCTCCCAGCGACTGCTGGACAACGCCCGCCCGGTCGAAGGCCAGGACGTGGCCCACGTGGCCGCGATCTCCGCGCAGTCCACCGAGATCGGTGAGCTGATTGCTCGCGCGTTCGAGACCGTGGGCACGGACGGCGTCATCACCATCGAGGACGGCTCCTCCACAGAGGTCGAGCTGGAGGTCACCGAAGGTATGCAGTTCGACAAGGGCTACCTCTCGCCCTCCTTCATCACCGATCAGGAACGTCAGGAAGCCGTCCTCGAGGACAGCCTGATCCTGCTCTACCAGGGCAAGATCTCCTCCGTGCAGGACCTGATGCCCGTTCTGGAGAAGGTGCTGCAGGCCAAGAAGCCGCTGACGATCATTGCAGAGGACGTCGAGGGCGAAGCCCTGTCCACCCTGGTGGTCAATAAGTTGCGTGGCACCCTGGACGTCGTCGCCCTGAAGGCTCCCGGTTTCGGTGACCGCCGCAAGGCGATCATGCAGGACCTGGCCGTGCTGACCAACGGCACTGTGATCACCGCCGAGCTGGGCATTTCGCTGGACAGTGTTGACCTGACCCAGCTGGGTACCGCTCGTCGCGTGAGCGTGACCAAGAGCCTGACCACCGTGGTGGACGGCGGCGGTACGGCCGAGCAGATCGCCGATCGCGTGGCTGAGATCAAGGCAGAGGTGGAGCGCACCGATTCCGAATGGGATCGCGAAAAGCTCCAGGAACGACTGGCTCGTCTGGCCGGCGGCATCTCGGTGGTCAAGGTGGGCGCCGCCACAGAGGTGGAGCAGAAGGAACGCAAGCACCGCATCGAAGACGCCGTCTCCTCGACCCGCGCCGCACTCGAAGAGGGCATCGTGGCCGGCGGCGGTTCCGCTCTGGTGCACGCATCCAAGGCGCTCGACGGCGCCGAACTCGGTCTCGACGGCGACGCCGCCACGGCCGTGGGTATCGTGCGTCGCGCCCTGGTCCAGCCCTTGCGTTGGATCGCAGAGAACGCCGGACAGGACGGCTACGTAGTGGCCTCCCGCGTGGCGGACCTCGAGCCGGGCCACGGCTACAACGCCGTGACCGGAGAGTACGAGAACTTGGTCTCGGCCGGCATCATCGACCCGGTCAAGGTCACCCGTTCCGCCCTGCAGAACGCCGCATCCATTGCCGCTCTGGTGCTCACCACCGAAACTCTGGTGGCCGAGAAGAAGAACGACTCTGAGGATCACCACCAGCACTGATCTGCTGCGATGAGATCCACGCTGACCGGCGGTTCGCCCACATCACGGGCGGGCCGCCGGTTTTTCATTGCGTGGATCCAGTAGCTGTCCTTACTGGCGGTGACGACGGACCTCGATTCTGCATGTCAACTCGAGGGGGTTAAGGTGGCAGTCATGCCCGAAACCCTTCCCCCACGGTCGAGCGCGCCCCACGTTCGCCCCGACGTCGTCTCGCGCTATTCCGGTTTCCGAACCGAAGTGCAGGGTTTGCGCGCCGTAGCGGTCCTGCTGGTGGTGATTTACCACGTGTTTCTGGGCCGGGTGTCGGGCGGTGTGGACATCTTCTTGTTGATCTCCGCGTTCTTCATGACGTTGTCTTTTGTGCGCAAGATCGAAAGCGGTCGCCCGCTGGCCATCGGCCGGTACTGGTTGCACACGTTCAAGCGGCTGCTTCCGCTGGCCACCGTGGTGATTCTCGTGACGATCGGGTTGCTCACGGTGTTTCCCGAGTCCTCGGTCGCGCAGTTCCGCTGGGAGGCCCTGGCGTCCGTGTTCTACGTGGAGAACTGGGCTCTTGCGGCGTCGTCGGTGGATTATTACGCGGCGGATCATTCCACGGCCTCGCCGTTCCAGCATTTCTGGTCCCTGTCCGTCCAGGGCCAGGTCTTCTTGTTGTGGCCGTTGCTCTTTGGTTTCGCGTGGCTACTACGACGCCGCACACGCATCAGTTCGGTGCCCATTTTGGTGGTGTGTTTCGGGCTGATTTTTGCGGCGTCCATGATTTTTTCGGTGATCACGACCGAGACTCAGCAGGCTTACGCCTATTTCGACACCCGTGCCCGGTTGTGGGAGTTCGCGCTGGGTTCTCTGATCGCCTTGGCGATTCCCTACCTCAATCCGCCGCGGGTGCTGCGCATCATCCTGGGGTGGGTGGGCATTGTGAGCATGGTGTCCGTGGGCGTCCTGGTGGACGTTCAAGGTGCTTTCCCGGGCTGGATCGCTCTGTGGCCGCTGCTGTCCGCGGCCGCAATCATCGTGGCCGGTAACACCGAGTCCCGGGTGGGGTTCGACCGGTTTTTGTCCTGGCGGCCCGTGGTGAAGTTGGGCGACGCCGCCTACGCGTTGTACCTGGTGCATTGGCCTCTGCTGGTCACGTACCTGGTCATCATGGATCGTCCCTGGGCCGGACCGCGTTCGGGTGTTGCGCTGGTGCTGGTGTCGATTGTTCTGGCGCTGGTGCTCACGGCGTTCATTGAAAACCCGCTCAAGGCGTGGACGTGGCCCGAGCAGACCAAGCGCCGTTTGGCACTCGTGATCATCGCGTGTTTAGCGGTGGTTTCCACTGCGGTACTGTCCTGGGCCGCCGTGGACGCCCACCGCAGCGCGCAGTTGGAAGCGGAGGCCGCGCGCAACAACCCCGGGGCAGCGGCACTTGCGGTCGAGGATCCCAGCGGCACCGAGACGGATGCGCCGCTGGTGCCGATCATTCAAGGGGATTACCCGAAACCGTCCCTGGGAGAGCCCTGCCCGGAAGAAATGGGTTTGAGTGCCGCAAATCAGACATGGTGTGGAATCACCATCGATGATCCGCAGGCAAGCCAAACGATTCTCGTGGTGGGCAACAGCCACACGATCCAATGGCTTCCGGCCATTGAGGATCTGGCGCGCAGCCAAGGGTGGAACATGGTGAGTTACATTCGGGGAAACTGCATCCTGGGCAGCGCCGATGACCAAGTGAGGGATCAGGCGGAGTGCGCAGAATGGCTCAGTGAGATCGACAAGGTCATCGATGACGCAGATCCGGACTTGGTCGTCACGACAGGCACCCGCTCCTTGGAAGACGGGGGTGAAGACCTGAGCCCGGGAATGGTGGAGAAGTTGCAGGAGTTGTCGCAAAAGACCGGGCATCTCCTGGCTATCAGGGACAACCCTCGTTTCGTTGACGCCCCGGGTCTTTGCGTCCAGGACGACCGGCGAAGCGCGCAGGATTGCACCCCTCCCGCCACCGACATCACGACCTCTCCGAACCCCCTCGAATCCATCGCCGGCCAGAACGAGGGGATCTCCACGGTGGACATGGGGGATCTCATTTGTCCTGACGGAATGTGCGCACCCGTCATCGGCAACGTGATCGTGTACTGGGACAATAATCATCTCACGCAGAACTACGTCCGTTCCTTGTCCCCGTTCTTCGTGGAACGCGCGGAGAAGGCCCTCGCCGAGAACGGTTTGCTCTAGGGCGGCAACCGAGCCGTAGCCGCATGACCGTAGAATGAAACGGAAACTATTTGGTGAAAGGGAGCTTTCGTGACCGATGCCGTGCCTACCGCACTGATGGATGACCCGTTCGGCTTGACCGGACTGACCTACGATGACGTTTTGTTGTTGCCCGGCAACACTGATGTGATTCCTTCCGAAGCATCGACCAAGACCCGGCTCTCACGCCGGATCGAGATCGAGGCGCCCGTACTGTCCGCGGCCATGGATACTGTCACCGAATCCGCCATGGCCATTTCCATGGCCCGGTTGGGTGGCATGGGTGTAATTCACCGCAATCTGTCCATCCAGGACCAGGCCGATCATGTGGACCGCGTGAAGCGCAGTGAATCCGGCATGATCACCAAACCGGTGACCGTGGGCCCGGACGCGACCCTGGCCGAGTTGGACCACCTGTGTGGCTACTACAAGGTCTCCGGCCTGCCCGTGGTGGATGAGAACCAGAAACTGCTGGGCATCATCACCAATCGTGACACCCGCTACCTGCCGGAATCCGATTTCCACACCCGGCTGGTGCGCGATGTCATGACCCCCATGCCGCTCGTGACCGGCAACGTGGGCATGAGCAAGGACGAAGCTCACAAGCTGCTGGCCACGCACAAAATCGAGAAGCTGCCCCTGGTGGACGAACAGGAGCGCCTCACGGGCCTGATCACCGTCAAGGACTTCACCAAGGCCGAACAGTATCCGCTGGCCACCAAGGACGATGAGGGTCGGCTCCGTGTGGGTGCCGCCGTCGGCTTCTTCGGCGACGGTTTCGAACGAGCCATGACCCTGGTCGAGGCCGGGGTGGACGCGCTGTTCATCGACACCGCCAACGGCCACTCGCAGGGTGTGCTGGACATGATTTCGCGACTCAAGCATGAGTCCGCCGCATCCCACGTGGACATCATCGGGGGACAGGCCGCCACTCGTGCCGGTGCCCAAGCCATTGTGGATGCCGGGGCGGACGCCGTGAAGGTGGGCGTGGGGCCGGGTTCCATCTGCACCACCCGCGTGATTGCCGGCGTGGGTGTGCCCCAGATCACCGCGATCAATGAGGCCGCCAAGGCCACGATCCCCGCCGGGGTCCCGATGATTGCGGACGGTGGTTTGCAGTTCTCCGGTGACATCGGCAAGGCCATGGTTGCCGGTGCGGATTCCGTGATGCTCGGGTCGTTGTTGGCCGGTTGCGACGAGTCCCCGGGAGAACTCGTGTTCGTGGGGGGCAAGCAGTTCAAGGCCTACCGCGGCATGGGTTCCCTGGGTGCCATGCAGTCTCGCGGTAAGAAGACCTCCTACTCCAAGGACCGTTACTTCCAGGCGGACGTCTCCGACGACGAGAAGCTGATCCCCGAGGGTATCGAGGGTCAGGTGCCCTACCGCGGCCCGCTGGCTTCCGTGCTGCATCAACTGGACGGTGGCCTGCGCCAGACCATGTTCTACGTGGGCGCGCATGACGTGGCGGAGCTGAAGATGAAGGGGCGGTTCGTGCGAATCACCCCGGCGGGCCTCAAGGAATCGCACCCGCACGACATCACCATGACCGTGGAATCGCCCAACTACAAGCGCTGATTCGCCCCTCCCGCTACTCGCGCGTGATGTGCGGGGAAAGGACTATCCGTGAGCTACGACATTGAGCTGGGCCGATCCAAGCGGGCCCGCCGCACGTTCAACCTCGACGAGATTGCACTCGTTCCGTCCCGGCGTACCCGCGATCCGCAGGACGTGAGCACCCACTGGCAGATCGACGCCTACAAGTTCGACATTCCCGTGGTGGGCGCCCCCATGGATTCGGTGATGTCACCGGAAACGGCCATTGCCCTGGGCCGGTCCGGCGGTCTGGGCGTGTTGGACCTCGAAGGCCTGTGGACTCGTTACGAGGACCCGCAACCGGTACTCGATGAGATCGCGGACCTCTCGGTGGAGAACGTCCCCGAGGCCACGCGCCGCATGCAGGAGCTCTACAGCGCGCCCATTCAGCCCGAGCTGATCAAGACTCGGTTGGCGGAGATCCGAGATGCCGGCGTGATCGTGTCGGGTTCGCTGTCACCTCAGCGCGTGGTGGAGCACTACAAGACCGTGCTGGAAGCGGGTGTCGACCTGTTCGTCATCCGGGGCACCACGGTATCCGCCGAGCATGTCTCGCAGAACCAGGAGCCCCTGGACCTGAAGAAATTCATTTACGACCTGGACGTGCCGGTGATCGTGGGCGGTGCGGCCGGTTACACCCCCGCACTGCACCTCATGCGCACCGGTGCCGCGGGTGTCCTCGTCGGCTTCGGCGGGGGCGCGTCGCTGCGCACCGAGTCCATCCTGGGCATCCACGCCGCGATGGCCACGGCTATTTCCGACGTCGCCGCGGCGCGGCGCGACTACCTGGACGAGTCCGGTGGCCGTTACGTCCACGTGATCGCCGACGGCGGCCTGGGGACCTCGGGTGACATCGTTAAGGCGATCGCGATGGGCGCGGACGCCGTGATGCTCGGAACCGTGCTGGCCCGCGCCGAGCAAGCTCCGGGGCAGGGTTGGTTGTGGGGAGCAGAGGCCCACCACCAACATTCGCCACGCGGTGAGCGCACGCGCGTGGGCACGGTGGGGTCCCTGGAAGAGGTCTTGAACGGTCCGGCGCGTCACGTGGATGGGTCTTCGAACATCATTGGGGCGCTGCGTCGGGCCATGGCCACAACCGGTTACTCGGACCTCAAGGAGTTCCAGCGCGCGGAGGTCGTGATCCGCGACTAGTCACACGCACCAACCAGTGTTGGGCCGCTCTGAGCATGGACCGATCCCCTGACGGGATTTGGGAAACGCACAGGGCGGCCCACTACTCTTATGTGGTGCTCAAGATCGCTCTCAGCCCCCGGTCGCTCGCCTTTCTGACGGTGAGCTTGATCATTGCGGCGCTGTTCGTGGTGTTGAGCATGTGGCAGTTGAGCAGTTCGGATCAGGCCGCCGTGGTGGCCGATCCGGACAAGGACACAGTGAAACCGCTGACCGAAGTGATCAAGCCCGGCGAGGTGGTCACCTCCGCCGCTGCCGATCACACCGTGGAGATCTCCGGAACCTACGATCCCGGGTCCACCGTGGTGATACCGGGTCGACTGCACGATGGCGTGGACGGCTACTGGGTGGTCTCGGAATTGGTGGTGCAGGATTCTGCGGGACTGTGGGACACCGCTGACGGCCCGATGTCCGTGCCCGTGGCGCGCGGTTGGATCGGCTCGAGCGATCAGGTGCCCGCGGCGCCGTCGGAACCCGTGACCGTGGCGGGCCGTCTCCTGCCGCCCGAGTCACCCCTGATAAATGAGGACCTCCCGGAGGGGCAGCTACCCTCCCTGTCGCCGGCGCAACTGACCAACGTGTGGGACGCGCCGCTGTACTCCGGCTACGTCGCGGCGGCCGCCGAGGTCCCCGCGGCTGAGGAAATGCCGGTCACCCAACAGGGAACCCTGGCCCCAGAAGCCTCCGTGCTGAGCGACGAGCTGTTCCATCTGGACATCGATCAGCAACCCACGGACACCTCCTTGAACATGCTCAACCTGTTCTACGCGCTCGAATGGATCGTGTTCGCGGGCTTCGCCGTGTTCCTGTGGTGGCGGTTCGTCCGCGACGAGTACCTGCGCCGACAGGACCCCCAGAAGTACTTCTACCTGGAGGGCGACTACTTCTGGGACGAGGAAGAACAGTCCTTCTACTACTGGGATGAGCGCGACCAGTGCTACTACTACTTTGACGACCAACCGGCAGCGCGCAGCACGTCCGATGCGGTGCCGGCGGCCGAGAACCGAACCCACCCCGAGCACGGAGCCTCCCATGAGCGAACCCACCCCTGATCCCCAGCACAACCCCAAGCCGGTTCGTCGCACGGACGGCGTGCGCGTGAGCACTCCCGCGGACGCCACCCCGGAGCTCGCCACGGTCCCCGACGATGTGAAGGCCCGGGCTGCGGCGCTGCAGCCGCGGCGTCGCTTCGGTGGAACCGAAGCCCAGATTCGGGGCGCCCTGACGTTCTACAAGATCTGCGCGTGGGTCTCCGGCACGTTCCTGTTGTTGCTCGTGGCCGAGATGATCACCCGCTACGGTCTCGGTTACGACTTGATTGCCGGGGGCACCGACAAAATCACCGGGGAACCTGTGGCCCTGGGCTGGCAGAACCTGGAGTTGGAGAACCTGGCCGGGGGAGTGAACATCTCCACCTGGATCCTCATCATTCACGGCTGGTTCTACGTGGTGTACCTGGCGGCCTGTTTCCGGATCTGGTCGCTCATGCGGTGGCCGTTCCCGCAGCTGATCGTCATGGCGCTGGGCGGTGTGGTGCCGTTCCTGTCCTTCATTGTGGAGCGCAAGATCCACCGTTCCACCGAGGTGGAGCTGGCCGCGAACCCCAAGGCCGCCAAGCGATACTGAGCGTGGGATAAGGCGGTCCCGGGTGTTCTAGACTTGGGGCCGTGACTGAAACCCCTGACAACCTCACCGAACTCGAGGACCGCCCGGTTCTTGTGGTCGATTACGGAGCGCAGTACGCGCAGCTGATCGCCCGCAGGGTCCGCGAAGCGAACGTCTACTCGGAAATCGTTCCGCACACCTGGTCCACGGAAAAAATCCTGCAGCGCAACCCCGCCGCCATTATTCTGTCGGGCGGACCATCGTCCGTGTACGCCCCCGGCGCCCCGCAGCGTGACGCCGAGTTGTTCGAGGCCGGCGTGCCCGTGCTGGGTATCTGCTACGGCTACCAGGTCATGGCCAGCGCCCTGGGCGGCTCGGTGGAGCGCACGGGTGCCCGTGAATACGGTGCCACCATGGCCACCGCGTCCCAGGACATGACGGGAACCCTGTTGGAGGGCTCCCCGGAGGTGCAGACCGTGTGGATGAGCCACGGTGACTCCGTGACCGGCGCACCCGAAGGCTTCACCACCCTGGCCTCCAGCGACGGCGCCCCCGTGGCCGCCTTCGAGAACCCCGAACGCAAGCTCTACGGGGTGCAATGGCACCCCGAGGTCAACCACTCCGCGTACGGGCAGCAGGTACTCGAGAATTTCCTGTTCAACGGCGCCCAGATCGCTCCTTCGTGGTCCACCGGGAACATCATCGAGGAGCAGATCGAATTGATCCGCGCCCAGGTGGGGGACGGCAAGGCGTTGTGCGGCCTCTCCGGAGGCGTGGACTCCGCCGTGGCCGCCGCCCTGGTGCAGCGCGCCATCGGCGATCGTCTGACCTGTGTGCTGGTCGACCACGGCCTCATGCGTCAGGACGAGGTCGAACAGGTCGAGAAGGATTTCGTGGCCGCCACCGGTGTGAAACTGCACGTGGCCCGCGAGTCGGAGCGTTTCCTGTCCGCGCTCAAGGGCGTGAGCGACCCGGAAACCAAGCGCAAGATCATTGGTCGCGAGTTCATCCGCGCGTTCGAGGCCGCGGAGGAACAGGTCCTGCGCGCCGAGGCCGCTGACGGTAAGCCCGTGGGCTTCTTGGTGCAGGGCACCCTCTACCCGGACGTCGTGGAATCGGGCGGCGGTGAGGGCGCAGCCAACATCAAGAGCCACCACAACGTGGGTGGGTTGCCGGAGGACCTGCAATTCGACCTGGTCGAACCGTTGCGCGGCCTGTTCAAGGACGAGGTTCGTGCGGTGGGCCGCGAGCTGGGCCTGCCGGAGAACATCGTGGGACGGCAGCCGTTCCCCGGACCCGGCCTGGGAATCCGCATCATCGGTGAGGTCACCGAGGAGCGCCTGGACATCCTGCGCCGCGCGGACGCGATTGCTCGCGAGGAACTCACCCGCGCAGGCCTGGACGACGACGTGTGGCAGATGCCCGTGGTGCTGCTCGCGGACGTCCGGTCCGTGGGCGTGCAGGGTGACGGCCGCACCTACGGTCACCCCATTGTGTTGCGCCCCGTCAGCAGCGAGGACGCCATGACCGCGGACTGGTCACGCCTGCCCTCGGAATTGTTGGCCAAGATTTCCAACCGCATCACCAATGAGGTCGAAGAAATCAACCGAGTGGTCCTGGACGTCACGTCCAAGCCGCCGGGAACCATCGAGTGGGAGTAATCCCACACTCGTTGTGAACGAACATCAGTGCCGGTGCGTCGGCCGCGCCACCCCGAAGCGGGCGGAGCGGTCGGCGCACTCGTGAGTAGGAGACTCATGTCTGCAGACGCGCCCCCAGAACGCCCCGAGAACACCCCCCGGACCGGGACGGATTCCAGGGTGTCCTTGCGTGCATGGACCCAGCAAATGGATGCCTATACCGGTCCGGACACGCTGCTGGAGTTCAATCGCGTGGACAACGTGTGCATCGACCTCGCGGAAGCCAATTCCTCGGGTCAGGCGCAATTGTTGATGGGCCGCCCCACCAGGCTGTCCACGATGATCCGTCATCAGGACCCCGCCTACGAACGCGCGGCGCGTTCGGCACGTGCCCTGCGCACCAAGATCCACGAACTCTCGGTCATGCACGGACTGGACGCGGCGTATTTGGCGGCCGGAACGGCGTCGTGGTTGACCAACCCCGCGGTGGACGGGCAGCGGCGTTTCATTGCGCCCGTGCTGTTGGCGCCGGTGACCGTGAAGCTGCGCCAGGACGGTAAGGACTTCGAGCTCCAGATTGTGGCACCGGCGCGGTTGAATCCCGCACTGGTGCGGAGGCTGCGCGAGGATTACGGCGTGGAGCTTGCCACCGGGGAGATGTCCCGGCTGGCCTACGGGACCCGTCGCCTGGATCCGGCACCCGTGTTGGAAACACTGAGGCAACTGGCCGCGCACGTTCCCGGCATGCACGTGGATCATCAGTTGCTCGTGTCCACCTTCGCGGACCTGCATGAACGCCCCGCGGACGAGAAGGTTGCCGCTCGTACCGCATTCGTGCGAGATCTTGCGCGCCTGAAGAACAGCGAGGTGGGCAAGCTCCCGGTGGTTGCCGCGCTCGAGAACCGTGCCGAGCCCTTGGACCACCGCGACCCCGCCCAGGAACTGGCGCTGGCCGATCTGGACGAAAGCCAGCAGGAGGTCGTGGACCTCGCCGAACAGGGCGAAAGCTTTGTGGTGGGCACGCCCGTGGGCACCCCCGCGATCGACACGGTGGTGGCCACCGTGGGTTCGCTCGTGTACCGCAACAAAAGTGTCCTGGTGCTGGGCGAATCCCGCACCACACTTGCCGCCTTCACTCGCTCCTGGAATCGTCTGGGCCTGGATTCTCTGGTCCTGCCGTTGGGGTCGCATCTAAGCGACGACGACGTCGCGGAGCGCCTCGTGCGCGCCATCGCCCGCAACGAAAGCGCTGAGGAGCCGGACCTCGACCAGCTTCACGACGCCCTCACGTTGACGCGCAATCAACTGCGCGGCCACGAGGAATCCCTGCACGCGGTGCGTCCGCGCTGGCAGGCCTCGCCCTATCAGGCCATGCAGGCCCTGGCGGAGCTGACCGCACGCGACCCCGGCCCGCAGACGCCCGTGCGCTTCCGCCGCTCGGTGCTCGACGCCGTGTCCCACCGCTCCGAGGTGGAGAAGCAGTTGGAGCGCGCCGCCCGACTGGGTGCCTTTGACGCCGAGACCCTGGCGGGTCCATGGAATGGCGCCCGGCTCGTCAACGACGACGAGGCCCATGAGGCCCATCAGCTGGCCAAATCGCTGTTGCTCGAGTTGACCACCCTGAAGACCGGGGTCCGCAGTGTGCTGGGCGTCTCCGGGCTGCGACCGGCCGCCACCATCCAGGAGTGGGCCCAACAGCTGTCCCTGGTGATCGAGGTGGGCGATTCACTCAAGCATTTCACCCCGGACATTTACGACCGTCCCGTGACCGACCTGATTGCCGCGACCGCTTCCGCGGGGTGGCGCCGGGATCACAGGATCGAAATGACCGGCCTGCAGCGCTCGCGGCTGCGAAAGGCCGCCAAGGAGTACATGCGCCCGGGCGTGCACATCTCGGACCTGCACGCCGCGCTGGTCAAGGTGCAGTCCGAACGGGACCGCTGGCGCACCTGGGCCACCTCCCTGGAGCAACCGGCGGTGTCCGAGCGGGCACGCGAGGTCCGTGACATCCAACGTCGGTTCACCGAAGACCTCGAAGGTCTCTCGATTGCCCTGGAGGGCTCGGCCACCGCGGCCACACTGGAATCCGCGGACGTGGAGCAGCTGGAAACCACGCTGGACGAACTCATCAATGACGAGGCTCACCTGGCCACCCTGCCGGAGCGGACCATGCTCCTGGACGACCTGCGTTCGCGCGGGCTGGGTGAGTTTTTGCAGGACATGCAGGACCGGCGAGTTCCCGCCCACGAGGTGTGTGGTGAGTTGGAGCTGGCCTGGTGGCAGTCCGTCCTCGAGGCAATGATCAGCGGCGATGACTTCGTGGCCATGCCCCACGGTCATGAACTGCGCCGCGCCGAGTCCACCTTTCGGCGAGCGGATTCCGCCCATGTTGCCTCTGCACCCGCCCGGTTGACCCACGAACTCGCAACCCGCTGGAAGCACAGCATCAGGCGCGGGCCCGTGGCCGCCCGCAATCTCCGAGACATGTTGCGTTCGGGTCGGATACGCCCGGCGCACTTGAGCGCGGCGGAAGAGCTCGTCAAACAGCTGGTCCCCGTGTGGACCGCCAGCCCGCTCGTGCTCTCGGCCACCCTGGCCGAGGATCAGCACATCGACACCGTGGTTATTCTGGATGCCGAGTCCACGCCGCTGGCGGCTACTCTGCCCGCCCTGGTGCGCGCGGATCAGGTGATCGCGTTCGGGGACCCGCACGCCGGTAATCCACACCCCTTCACCGTGGCGCCGCAGCAGAATTCCGGCGACGACCCGCAACCGGTGGCCGAACTGGAGTCCGCCTTCGAGGCTTTGAGCCGGGTGCTTGATCAGCGCGGTTTGACGTCGGTGCGCCGCGCCATGGACCCGCGCTTGTTCAACTACCTGAACTCCGCGTTCTACGACGGCGCGCTGTCTCGCCTCCCGCACGCGGCCGAGCTGGTCAGCCCGACCACGGGAATGTCCGCGGAGTACGTTGCGGACGGCGTGGGTGTGCTGACCGCCGGTACGGAAGGGGTGCAGGCGCCGTCGGCGGAGGTTGCGCGCACGGTGGATCTGGTTTTTGCCCACGCATTGCGCCACCCCGAGCGGTCCCTGGCCGTGGTGACGGCCAGCGCGATGCATGCGACGCGGGTGGCCCAGGCCGTGCAGCGGCGGCTGCGTGAGAACGGTGAGACGGCGGATTTCTTCGCGCCGGGCCGGGAATCGTTCCGCGTGGTCGAACTCCATCGCGCCGCGGGGATCGAACGAGACACCGTGATTTTTTCGCTGGGCTTCGGCCGGACCACCTCAGGGCGCTCCACTGCCAATCTGGGCGCGCTGTCCGAGAAGAACGGCCGGCAGGCTTTTGTTCGCGGTATGACCCGGGCGCGCAGGCATACGCATATCGTCACGTCCATCCACCCCAAGGACACCGAGGAACGCCGCCTGCAGTACGGTGCGCGAGACATGTACCGCATGCTTGAGCTGCTGTTCGGCGAGTCCACCGTTTCCGAGAAGGCCCAGGCGCCCGTCACGAACACCGGCGACGCCGCGGATGCCCTGGTCGCGGACCTCGCCCACCGGTTGAGCCGAGCCGGTGCCACGGTACATACGGGCTACGCGGACATCATTGATGTGGTGGCCTACGCTGACGCCGAGTCCCTGTCCGCCGGTGCCGTGGTGCAGCCGGCCCAGGGCAGCCAGCCTCCTCGTATTCCCGTGGCCATGGAATCCGACGGATCGGACCGCAGCCGAGAACTGAGTGTGCGGGAACGCTCCCGGCTGATCCCGCAGCAACTCGAACGGGCTGGCTGGAACTATGTGAGCCTGTGGTCCGTGGAGGTCTTCACGGACCCGCAGACCGTGGCTTCGCTGGTGCAGCGCTACCTGGGGCTGAACACCCGGGTGACGGCGAGAAACACTGAGAACAGCCATGAGTGACGAGTCAACGGCACATAACGCCATGTCTGAGCAGACCCCCGAAACGGGCAAGCGGCGCAGGGGCCAGCGACGAGCCACCGGTGGGCGTGTGCCGGACCCGAACCTGGCAGTCAATGATCCCGCGCTGTCCGCCGGACCGGGTGATCCGGATCGAGCAGAGTCCGGTGCTACGGAAGCACAGTCCGACCGCGACCACGAGCAATGGTTGAAGGAACAGCGGCCACCGCACTGGGGCTGAGAGCTCAACGCACCGGCCCGGCAGGTCATTGGGCAGACCCCGAACTAATCGGCGACCAGCACCAACGACGTCCGTCCGGAACCATCCAGGGCAGCCAGGCCGGATGCAATGTCTCGGGGCGCAGCCAGGACCACCAGGCCGAGATCGGTGTCGGTTCCGGAGACCGACAACGGTGACGAGTCCTGGCCGGCATCCGCGGGCGCGCTCCACAGCACGGTGACGGATTCGGCCACGGTCTTCAGCGTGTCGTGTTCGGCGCTGTCCGGCTGGTGAACCACGTCCACGCTGTCCCCGGGACGGATGTGCCGCAGCACGGCGGGATCACTGACACGGATACTGGCGGCCGTGGTGCCTTCCGCCTGACCCTTGAGCAGTCCGGGACCGAGCACGGCGGACTCGGTCAGGACTTGGCCGGGCGTCAGGGCCACGGTGGCCGGCTGACCCGTCACGAGCGCGGGATCCGTGAGAGCGCCGTCCGGAACCCAATCGGTTGGGACATCCCGAACGTTCAGATCCGAACTGGTCAATGCCTGCCCGGCCGGGATCGGATTCACGACGGTGAGCACGGGGGAAGTCTGTGCGCTCGGGGGAGCGAAGCGCAGGATCAGCAGGGTGAGCGCCACGGCACACAGTGCGGCGGCAACCAGTCGGTGGCGGCGGTTCACCGCCGTGCGAAAGCGCAGACTCAGCGGATAGCGGGCGCGGGCTCGTGGACTCATGCCCGAACAATACGAGCAATTCCAGATCGCCATTGTTGGCAGGCTGCACGCTGGGGACATCGTGGATCGGAGCACCCGAAGCGCGGGGTCTGTGGAGGGAGAAATAACAGTACTGAAGGCATGACACGTCTAGCCCAAGCGTGACGTTTCGTCCTGGAGTGGCATGCAAATGACATGTCGAGGTGTTTCTAGTGACGCGGCACCTTGGAACGTTTGCTGCTCTTGGCTTCGGGTCTGGCCATCGCCTGGAACGGGTGGCTTTCACCGCATCTGGGTAGTGGCTCCGATGAAGGTGCCGCACTCATGGCAGCCTTTCTTGGGCCCCTGTGGCTGGTCGGACTCCCGCTTTTTGTGGTCGGCGGGGCGCTCTGGTGGTTCTCGAAAGAACGCGCCTTTCCGCGGTAGTAGGCACCTTGTCATTTGGCTGAAGGGGAAGCTGAGGACACGGCTTTCTCAGTCGAACCGGATGAGGATGACTCCGCAGGGACCGAGCTGGATGCTGACGACTCCGATCCGGACGTAGCGGAGGACTTGGCGTCCGAACGAGAATCGTTGCGGTAGAAACCGGAGCCCTTGAACACCACGCCCACGGTGTTGAACTTCTTACGCAGCTGACCGCCACATTCGGGGCACTCGGTCAGGGCGTCATCCGAGAAGGACTGACGGATGTCGAAGGCATGGCCGCAATCTTTGCAGCCGTAGGCGTAAACGGGCACGGAATTCCTCACTACGGGTTGGCACTGGTGTGGACCGAGTGCCAATTCTACTCCGCCCGGGTCGGGGCGGGGGTGTGATCTTCGATGCCCCCAAGGGCTACTATGCCGCGTTCGGTCAGTGCCTGGGTCATCACGGCGTCGTGGGACTCGTGCGGGATGCTGCCCGGATCCAGGATCTCGTCGTGGAACACGCACGCGAGCATTTCCGGTAATGGCTGCGCGGCTGCGAGACGTTCCAAGAAGCGGTCGTAGTAGCCGCCCCCGAAACCCAGCCGAACGCCGTCGGCGCCCACCGCAACGGCCGGGATGACCATGAGGTGGATCGTCTCGAAAACCTCGATGTCGTGCCGTGGCCCCACCGGTTCACGCAAGCCGGGCAACGAACCTGCCGCGAGGGCGATGCCCGGCCGCCATTGGCACCACAGCATCGCGCGGTCGGACTTCACCACAGGAACCCAGACCCGGTGGCCGCCACGGTGGGCCGCCTCGAGGGCGGCCAGCAGCGGGGGTTCGGTATCCAGGGGAAGGAAGGCGGCAAGGTCCCCGGTGGACGTTACGGCCAACTTCCGCATCAGGTGTTCGGCCAACGCGTGCGACGCCGCCTCGCGCACCTCGCGTGAACGACGACGCCGCTCGGCCAGGATGCGCTGGCGCAGGTCAGTTTTCATGGCCCCGTTCAAGTCTCCGGAGCCCATCACAACCCCCTCCGTGGTCGGTTCGAGCAGTAGTCCGTGGCGGGGAACAGGTGGGAGCCGGTTGTCCCCTTATGAAGCCACGATGACAAAGCCTGCATATTTCGCCTCAATCAGTTGCTCGGAAGAATCGTCCGTTAACCTGAGTCTATGAGCCCTAATCAAACCAAGCGCGCCCACAAAGCGGTCATTCCCGCGGCGGGTCTGGGAACCCGTTTCCTGCCCGCAACCAAGGCCATGCCCAAAGAAATGTTGCCGGTGGTAGACCGACCGGCCATTCAATACGTTGTGCAGGAAGCCGTGGATGCCGGCTTGGACGATGTCCTGATGATCACGGGACGTTCCAAGCGCGCCCTGGAGGATCACTTCGACCGCGTACCCGCGCTCGAGGCGTCCCTCAACGAATCCGGGAAGGACAAGCTGCTCAAAGAAGTAGAGCACGCCTCCGACCTCGGCGAAATCCACTATCTCCGCCAGCAGGACCCCAAGGGCCTGGGTCATGCGGTGCTGCGTGCCAAAACCCACGTGGGCGATGACCCCTTCGCCGTGCTGCTCGGTGACGATCTCATTGACGAGAGCGAAGATCTGCTGGAGCGCATGATTGACGTCCAGCAAGCCACCGGCGGGTCCGTCGTGGCCCTCATGGAGGTGCCGAAGGATCAGATCAGCGCCTACGGATGCGCGGACATCACCGCGGTGGACGGTGAAGAGTACGTCCAGGTCAACGGCCTGGTGGAAAAGCCCTCCCCGGAGGAGGCTCCGTCCAACCTGGCCATCATCGGCCGCTACGTACTGCATCCCGAGATCTTCGAGATCCTGGAGAACACCGCCCCGGGTCGCGGCGGTGAAATCCAACTGACCGACGCCATGCAGACGATCTCCGACGAGGGCGATCAGGCGCACGGCATGTACGGCGTGGTCTTCAAGGGCCGCCGCTTTGATACCGGCGACAAATTGTCCTACCTCAAGGCCAACATCGTGCTGGCGTGTGAGCGCAGCGATCTGGGCCCGGACCTGCGCGAATGGGTCAAAGAATTCGCCAAGGATCTGCAGGACTGACATCCGAGCAACCGTGAGCACTGACGTGGTGTGGCCGGTAAGCGTGCAATGGGCGCAGCTCACGCTGCGCCCATTGTCCATGCGTGACCGCGCTGAATGGGACTCCGTCCGCTATCGGAACCGCGAGTGGTTGGAACCATGGGAAGCCAGCAACCCGTTGCCGGGGGGAGATCCACCCACCTACCGTCAGTTCGTGCGGCTCATGCGCGCCCAGGCGAAACAGGGCACGTGCCTGCCCTGGTTGATCACGGAGCTGAACCCGGACACGTGCCGTCACGAGTTGGTGGGGCAGCTGAGCGTTTCCAGCATCATCGGGGGGTCATTCCGGTCCGCGAGTCTGGGGTACTGGGTGGACGCTGCCCAGGCGGGCCGGGGGATAGCGCCCATGGCGGTTGCGATGGCCACGGATTATTGCTTCCAGCATTTGAGTCTGCACCGGATGGAAATCAATATTCGGCCGGAGAATGTCAAATCATTGCGGGTTGTGGAGAAACTCGGATTTCGGGACGAAGGATTGCGCAAAGACTTCCTGCACATTTCCGGGCACTGGCGTGATCACCGCAGCTTTGCGTTGACGTCACCCGAAGTTCCCCGCGGGCTGGTGCACCGCTTCACCGGCTCCGATGAACCCATGAGCGTGCGCACGGGCCGAACCCGACGGGCCCGGCAAGGGTATCCTGAAGAAAGCACCGCTTCATAAGGCAGCGAAAGACATCGCCGTCAGCAACACGGTGCTGCGTGGCACAGAATTCGTGCCGTGCTCCTTTATGGTGGGGGTCGTGGGATTGACATGGGTAAGTAGCTCGGCCGTTCTGGCCATCGTGTGCGTATTGTGCGCGGTATGGCTGGCACCTCGAATCCTGCGTCGTGAAGACACCCCCGTGCTGGCTCAAGTGGACGCGCGCGACCTTCGGTTCGATGCGCCCCGCCATGGCCCCCAGCGCACTGCAGTGAGTCTTGCACCCAAGACGTCAACCTACGAACGGGAGAGCACCATGGAGACGCCGGTAACGGAACCGTCCACCGCGGCAGCCGCGCACCGCCCCATGGCCGGCATGCGCATCCGGTGGGACCGGACCTTGATCTTTCTGGCCGGCGCCATGCTGTTGTTCACCGCATTGATCACCGGCGTCATGGCACCCTTCACCGCCGTGACCTGGGCCGTACCCACCGTTCTCACGCTGTTGGGTGTCGGCTGCGTGGCGGGTCTGCGATATCTCGCCGTCGAAGAGCAGAACGTGCGCCGCGCCCGCGGCTCCGTGAGCGCGCCGGTGGAGCAGCCCGAGCAGAAGCTTTTCGACAATGAGGACGAGAACCGCCAGGACGAGCAGGTCCGCGAACGCCGCGCCAAGGCCGCACTCGATCTGCCCGAATCCGTGGAACAGCCGCAGTACGAGGCGGTCGATAAGGCCCACGAGCCCGCCTATACGGTGGACGAGCTGCGCGCCGAAGCGCTCAAGGTCGCCCGTTCCACCGCCCCCACGTTCGAGGGCAAGACCACCTGGAAGCCGGTTCCGGTTCCCAAGCCGCTGTACACGCAGGCCCCGATAGTTCCCCCGCGCGAACCCGAACCCCTGCAGGTGCCGCAGCGACCGGCCGCCAAGTCCAGCACTCTGAGGGACGCGGCCGAGGCCGGTTCACGGGAATCCACCGCACTCAACTTGGACGATGTCCTGAAACGTCGCCGGGCGTAGCGCGTAGCACCGCAAATTTCTGAGAAGAGTATCTAGACACCGCGCCGCGGCCGTTCCCATGAGGGCAGGTCGCGGCGCGTTTCATATCTAGGGAGTGTCATGGCACAGCACCAATGGGAGATCGAACGCAAGTACGACCTGTCACCCGAACAGGCTGCCAAGCTCAAGCCGCACAAGATCAAGGGTTTCACGGTGGGGGAGCCCGCGATCCATGACATGACCGCGGCGTACTACGACACCGAGGACTACGCGCTCAGCGCGGCCAATGTGGCCGTGCGGTGTCGTGCGGGTGGCGGCGACGACGGCTGGCACGTGAAGTACAAGGCCGGCAAGGTCCGCGGGGAGTTGCATTACGAGCCCCTCAAGAGCTCCGACCGGATGCCCGCGGTGCTGCGTAGGACGCTCGTCGGGATCACGCTGGGCGAGCGTCTGAGCCCCGTGGCGACCATCAACACCCAACGCACCGAGTATCCGATCAGCACCGAGGACGGTCAACAGCACGCTGTGCTGTGCGTGGATTTCGTCCGCGCCCGGGATGAGCGCTCCGGGGTCGATCGGGAATGGAGCGAGTGTGAGACCGAGTTGAGCTCCCACACGCTGAGCAAGAAGGAGTCCAAGGCGGTGTTCACCGCCGTGGAGGACGTGTTGTTCAAAGCGGGAGCGGTTCATTCGTCGTCGCCGGCCAAGATCGCCCGGGCCCTGGGCCAGGACACGGTGTCGGCCGAGCCACAGCGAGCTAAAGATTCGGGCAGGGACTCACCGGCTACCGGCCAGGATGTCCTGAACGCCATGTGCGAATCCCTGACGCGCCAGCTACAGCATTGGGATTTCGCCGTGCGTATCGGTTCGGAGGATTCCGTGCATCAAATGCGCGTGCGCAGTCGGGCCCTGCGCAGCGTCTTGCACGCCTCCCGGGACTACATCCCGAAGCAGGTGGGAGGCGATCTCGAGAATCGTCTGAAGATCTTGGCGCGTGCGCTCAGTGATGCCCGCGACGAAGAGGTCGCGGCCGAACAACTGCATGAGCGCCTTGACGGCGAATTCCAGGGCCAGATCACGGCCTCCGCCCGGCAGGACCTGTTTGCCGCATCGGAGACGAGCATTGCCGACGCCGCTCGCGTCGTTCGTCGCATGCTGGAGAGTCCCGAGCACCTTCAGTTGCTGACGGACCTGCGGGCCCTGTCCCGGGACAGCTCATTCGGGGAGCAGGCGGCGCATCTGTCGGCCAAGAAGTTCGCCAAGGCCGTGATGAGCACCGCCTTGACCGACGTGATTCACCAGGCCACGGCCGAGCCGACCGTCGACTCGCAGACCGGCAGAGCAGAGGTCAGCGAGCTGGGTGCCGAACTCAGCGAACGGTTGGCCCTGGCCAATGAGGACTCCGTGGATCTGGCGGTCTACTTCGATCACCTACACGACGCCCGCAAGGCCATTAAATCCGTGCGCTACGTCAGCGATGCCCTGGACCGGGCGGATGTCGAGCCGGGCAAGAAACGGTCCAAAGCGGCGTCGTACGCGAAGGACTACCAGGACGAACTCGGTTCCCTCACGGATTGCGCGGTCATGGAACACTGGTTGGCCCGCGTGGCTCGCAACTTCCAGCGCACCGGGAAGGATCGCTATGCGGTGGGACTGCTGCACGGCATCGAGATGGCCTCGTTGCGGGCCCGCCTGGCTGATGCTCCCGAATTGATCAGTGATCTGGTGACGGACATTCGACGGGAACTGCCGAGCGAGAATTGACGGCCCAAGCGCGCTAGAACGCCCGAATGATGCCGGTGCCCCGGCCCTGAGGTGCCCCGACCCTGACGTGGTCCGCAAAAGGATCGACGGTACGACCCTGAAAACGCTAGGTTCCGGTCGTACCGTCGATCCCTTGACGGTCATGCACAGTGCAGGTCAGTTGTCGCTGATGAGCTGGATGAGATTGCCGCACGTGTCATCCAGGACCGCGATGCTCACCGGACCGGCGGAGGTGGGTTCCACGGTGAATTGCACACCCTTCTCGACCAACTCGTCGTGGGCCTCGTGCACGTTGTCCACCTGGAACTGGGTGTAGGGCACGCCTGCGGATTTCAGGGTCGATTTGAATTCGGCTGCACCGGGGCCGGCGTCCGGTTCGAGGAGGAGCTCCACGCCCTCGGGGTCGCCGGGTGCGGTGAGGGTGAGCCAACGGGCCCCGCCGGCGGGGACATCGTGCTTGAGTTCGAAGCCGAGCACGTCGGTGTAGAACTCGAGGGCCTTGTCCTGGTCGTCCACCAGGACACTGGTGATGGTGATTCGGATGCGCACGGTGAACTCCTCGTCAAGGGCGGGATGAGACGGCGTAATGGTCCGACCTCTCCTCCAGGGTAGCGGGCGAGGGATCGGAGACGGCCGGATCCGTACCGTGAAGTGCGGGGTCCGCGCCGATTGACTCACCGGGCTCATCGGAGTCCGAGGCGACCACGTCACGGTCGATCTTGGTGGCCAAGGGCTTCTCGACCACGAAGAACAGCAGTACCAGGGCGATGAGCGTGAGAGGCGCCATGAACAAGAAGATGGGCAGCAGCGCATCATTGTAGGAGTCGATCACGGGCAAACGTAGGGCATCCGGCAGGCCCTGCACTGCGCCAGGTGTCAAAGAGTTGGCGCTGATCGGCGCGTTCGCGGCGGCCGGCGGCATACGCTCGGCCAGCAGATCATGCAGTCGCGTCACGAACACAGAACCCACCACGGCCGAACCGACCGTGGCGCCCACCTGGCGGAAGAAGTTGCTGGACGCCGTTGCGGTACCGACCATGCGGTTGGGGAACGAGTTCTGCACGATGAGCACCAGGATCTGCATGCTCAGGCCGATGCCCGCACCGAATACGGCGATGAACAAGCACAATTTCCACATGGGATCGGACGCGGTCATCGTGGACATCAGCCACAACCCCAGCCCGGTGATCACCATGCCGATCAAGGGGAAGAATTTGTATCTGCCCGTCTTGGACACGATTTGCCCGGACACGATGGAGGTGACCAGAAGGCTGCCCATCATGGGAGTCATCAACAGCCCGGCAGTGGTTGCGTCCACACCCTTGGCCATTTGAATGTAGGTGGGCATGTACCCCAGGGCACCGAACATGACAATGCCCACCATCAAGCCGGCCACCGTGGTCAACGTGAAGTTCCGGTCCGAGAACAACGACAGGGGAATCACGGGGTCCTTCACCTTCGACTCGGTCACGATAAACGCGATGACACCGACAATCGTGGTCAGGGCAAGGCCGATAATTTGCGGGGAAAGCCAGTCGTACTGTTGGCCACCCCACGTGCAGATCAGGATGAGCGTGGTGGTGGCCAACGCCAGAAGCACCATGCCCAGGTAGTCGATGTGAAGGGACTTGGCGCGTCCGGGGCGAGGAATCCTCAGGAACACGGAAACGGCGGTGAAAGCCAGGACGCCCAACGGAATGTTGATGATGAAGGCCCAGCGCCAACCGGGCCCTTCGGTCAACCAACCGCCCAGGAGCGGGCCGGCCACGGAAGACACCGCGAAGACCGCACCCATGACGCCCATGTACTTGCCGCGCTCGCGGGCCGGGACGACATCGGCAATGGCTGCCTGGGAGAGGATCATCAGCCCACCGCCGCCCAGTCCCTGAACCACGCGGGCCGCGATGAGCAGGCCCATGGTCTGGGCAGCGGCGCCGATCAACGAACCGACAATGAACAACACGACTGCGGCGAGCAGGATGGGTTTGCGTCCCAGGAGGTCGGAGATCCGCCCGTACACGGGCATCATGACGGTCGACGCGAGGATGTAGGCCGTGATGACCCAACTCATGTGATCCACCCCGCCCAGTTCACCCACCATGGTGGGCAACGCCGTGGAAAGAATTGTCTGCGAAAGGGCGGCCAGCAGCATGACCATCATCAGGGCGGCGAACAGCAGCACCAGTCGGGGCGTGGGTTCCGCCAAGTGTCTGCCCGACCGCCTGGTCGTTGCAGATGACGTGCTGTGGCTCATGAAATCTCCTTGAATGCGGATCTAAAGACGGACAGTGCCTGTTCCACGGCACGGTCCAGGACGTCCGGATCGCAATTGATGGTTAGGTCTTCGTTGTTTCGGTAGACGTACTTGAGGACCGACCCGGCCATCAGGACGTACGCCTGGGACGTCTCGCACGACCGGGTGCTGGCCGTCCCGCCGGGATGCTCCCCAATGGTGGTGGCCACCAAGGACTCGGCCGTCATGATGTGCAGGCCGATCTTTCGGGACAATTCGGGGTTGGCCGCGAGCAACTCCTTGCGTTCCTTGCCGGTGGCGCTGAAGCTCGAGGAATGCCGGAGGATCGCCAGGAAGAGTCGTACGGTACGCGAGAACTCATCGCCGTTGGCGGGGTCCCGGTAGCGCTCCACATCCTCTTGCGGCATGTGAACCGGCTTCAGGCCCAGCACCGCGTCTTCCTTGGAGGGGAAGTAGTTGAAGAAGGTCCGCCTGGAAACCCCCGCGCGTTCGGCAATGGCTTCGACCGTGGTGGCGCCGTATCCGCCGCGTTGGGTCAGTTCCCACGCCGCCTCGTGGATCTCGCGGAAGGTCCGGGCTCGATGCCGTTCGCGTAATGACATGTGATCTTCTGGCACCGGTGCAGACTATGCACTCGTGCAAGTTTGCACAAGTGCAAGTTGGTATCTGTGTTGTGGATGGGCCTTGACCCCGAATCGTGGACACGGTGTCGTTTCGGTTATGCCGCTTCCGTGAGCGTAGCGGAGGCGGCGGTTTCGTAGG
>NZ_BAABLN010000018.1:0-3061 GCF_039544365.1 Kocuria gwangalliensis
AGGTCGCCAATGATCTGGCTACCCGCCTACCCAACCTCACCCTCTCGCTCAATGACACTGGTGCGGGGGTGGCTGAGCCGTTGGGTGCCCAGCAGTTGTGTGAGGTCATCCGGGTGGCTTACGACCCAGCCGAGGCAGTCCTTTTCGACCGGGCGCATGCGGCGGGTAAGGCCCCTGAACTGGATTGGACCGAGGTTGGCCCGCAGGCCGCCGACACGTTCTGGGACTGCTACCACCACAATGGCTCCTGGTCGAAGTCCTGGGCGATGTCGGTACCTCCGCGCTCCACCGTCCAAGCCAACGTGCTCCAGGCCATGATCGCCCCCAACCCCGAGCTGGTGCGTAAGCGCATCACCTTGCTCTACCGGCCCCTGGACCCGGCGCGAGCCGCCCAGCTGGTGGAAAGCGACGTCAACACCGCCACCTTCAACGCCTCCTCCCGCAACCGCGCCACCGCACGGGACACCCGCGAGACCCGCGCGGCCCAGGCCACCGCGGCCGAGGAGGCCNGGCCGAGGAGGCCGACGGGGCGGGGCTGTTGAACTTCGGGATGATCGTCACCGCCACGGTGCGCACCCAAGCTGAACTGGACGAGGCCGAGGCAATCGTGGAGAACCTCGGGGTCTCGGCCCGGATCCGGCTTGAGGAAGCCTACGGGGCCCAGGACTCCACCTTCGCCGCCGGCCTGCCCCTGGGCCTGGTCATCCCCGAGCACCTGGCCCTACCCACCACCGTGAGGAACGCCCTGTAATGGCCACCAAGAACGCCAAGCAGATCATCCTCCCCGCCTCCCGGGGCAACGCACCAACCACCGTCCTGGGCCGGACTTTCACCCGGATAAAATTGGGCAAGGTCTTCGCCAAACGCACCCGTACCGGCAGCACCGCGGTTACAGCTAAAACGCTGCGCCGCCCGGGACCGCGCGGGCACAAGGGCCGGGGCCTGGGCGAGGCCCAGCTGCTGCACCCGATCAAGGAGATGCGCGGGACCAACTACCAGGTCTGCGGGCTCTACCCCTTCCCGATGGGCGGGGGCTCACCCTTGGAAGGCGTGCCGCTGGGGCGCAACCTACTCTCCGGGGAACCGGTGTGCTGCGACCCGATCTCCTGGTTCATGAAACTTCAGGTGATCGCCAACCCCTCGGCATTCGTCATGGCCAACCCCGGGCTGGGTAAATCCTCCCTGCTGCGCCGGATGGCGATCGGGTTGGCCGCTTTCGGGGTGTGGCCGATGATCTTAGGTGACATCAAGGGCGAGCACGTGGCCATGATCGAGGCCCTGGGCGGGGCCGTCCTGCCTTTGGGCCGCGGGGTGGGGCACATCAACCCTCTGGATGACGCCGGGGCGGTCGCGGCCACCAAGCTGCTCTCCCCGGCCCTGGCCGAGGAGCTGTTGAGCGAGCTGCACTCCCGCCGCCGGTCGTTGATCGCCTCCCTGATTGCGATCTTGCGCAAGAAGCCCCTGGACGAACGCGAGGACCAGATCCTGGACCGATGTCTCACCGTCCTGGAAGACCGCCATGCTAAGTCGGGCACGGTGCCGGTGATGGCGGACCTGCGCCAGGTCCTGAAGGACAAGCCGGTCGAGGTGCGCGAGGTAGCCCTGGACCGCGGCGACGATGTCCGTTACGACGACATCACCGAGGGTTTGGAGTCTTCGCTGAACTCGTTGTGCGGCTCCGGGGCATTCGGGCAGATGTTCGCCCACCCCTCCACGAACCGGATCGATGCCTCCCGGCCGATGGTCTTCGACCTCTCCCGGATCTCCCAGACCGAATCCGACCTGCGAGCAGCGACCCTGATGGCCTGCTGGTCGGCCGGCTTCGGCACCGTGACCACCTCCAACATGCTCGCTGATGAGAAGATCATCGCCCGCCAACGGTTCCTGGTGATCCTCGATGAGCTGTGGAACACGTTGGCGGCGGGGCCTGGCATCGTCGATCAGGTCAACGCGTTGACGCGGTTGAACCGCCAGTGGGGGGTGGGCCAGATCATGGCCTCCCACACGCCCTCGGACCTGATGGCCGTGCGCGATGAGGCCGACCGGGCCAAGGCCAAGGGCATCATGGACCGCTGCGGGATCAAGATCCTGGGCGGGTTGGCCAAGGCCGAGATGCCGCTGCTGACTGAATCGGTGGCGCTGTCGATGCGCGAGCAGGAGCAGCTGGCGATCTGGCAGGACCCCCCGGCATGGAACCGCCGCGGGGATGAGGCCATGGAGTACACCAACACCGACGTGTTCGCCACCCTGGACGAGCCCACCGTCGACGACGCCGAGCTGCGGGCCTGGTTGGAGGATCCCGCCAACCGGGAGTGGTACTTCGATGACCGCACCACCACCCCACCCCCGGGGCAGGGGAAGTTCTTCATCAAGGTCGGCTCCCGCGCCGGTATCCCATTCTCGATGGAGTTCACTCCCACCGAGCGACGCTCCCAGATCCACGACACTGAGAAGAAGTGGCACGAGGCCAAGAACCGCGCCGCCAAGGAAAGGGGTCCGCGATGAGCGCACTGGATCGTAAACACAAGGCCGGCGGCGGGGAGATCGGCCTGCTGCTGGTGCTGATCTTCGCCCTGGTGGGTGTCCCGGCGATCCTCTACGTGGTGGTCACGGCGGGTCAGGCACTCACCCCACGCCCCAGGCCCTTGCCTGCGGGGTACTGGGAACGGTCCCTGGGCACCTTTACCGGCGCCATCCCATGGCGCACCACCGAACTCGTGCTGCTGGCCACGGCTGGGCTGGTACTGGCCGTGCTGCTGGCGGTCTGGCCGTGGAAGCGTCACCAGAAGGCCGCCAAGGCCGTCAAGCACGACCGGGCGGCGGTGCGCATGGCCTCGGTGCGCGACGTCGCCCCGTTCACCGAGAAGCAGGCGAAGGCCAAGGCTGCTCGCTTCGGGGTGGAGACACCGGGAGTGATGATCGGGAAGATGGTCCGCGGCGGCCGCACTCTTTACGCCTCCTGGGAGGACACCCTCCTGCACATCTGGGGTACGCGCACCGGTAAGACCACCTCCCAAGCCGCCCCTTCCATCATCGAGGCCCCCGGCCCGGTGATTGCCAC
>NZ_BAABLN010000020.1:0-5012 GCF_039544365.1 Kocuria gwangalliensis
GAGCACCCAACCCAGGGCGTCGGCAAGCGCCACTCGATCGGCTGGGTCTTGGACCTGGTGAAATTCGGCGAAGATTCGCAGGAATTCGATCGAGTCGTCTGCGTCGAGGATTGCTGAAGCATCCATGTTGGCCAAGAGCGACTTGACCCGACGTGCCGTGTCAGTGTCGAGCACGCCGTCGTCCCACCGGTGGACCTGGATGCCTTTCTCGGCGGCGAAGGCTGCGTCGACGAATCGGCGCCGCGATCCGATGCGGGAGATGACGCCGATCCGTTGACCCGGAGCGTGCGAGAGGATCGCCTTCGCGAGTTTTACGATCCACGCCGCCTCGTGCTCCGCGGTCTGGTGCCCGACTTCGGCTGCAAGGCCAGCGGACGGCCATGTGTCCGGAGCCGCACAAGTGAGAGCAGTTCCCTGCGTGAGCGGCACCAGCCCATTCACCGCGGCGAGCACAGCTGGCGACGACCGATGAGACTCGGTCAGTTCGACAATCTCACCCACCTCGTCGGTGATCTGCGCGTGTACCTCTTCGGGCTTGGCACCGGTGAAGCCGTAGATGCCTTGGGCAAGGTCGCCGGCGTAGGTGGTCCGGCTAGCACCAATCCGGTTGATGATTCGGAGCTGCTGTGGCGTGAGGTCCTGGAACTCGTCGACCACCACTGCGGCGAAGTGCGCACGGTAGAGATCTGCCACTTCGATCCGCGTCAGGATCAGTTCTGCCATACGAGGTAGGTCGTCGTAGGTGAGTTGTTGATTCTGCACCCGTAGCTTCTCGATCTCGACGGCATCCCGATTCCCCTGCGCTTCGAGGAGTTGGAGCACTTCGGTGTCATCTACGGCGGCCTGCTTGATGTGCTGGAGCACCTTGCTAACCGCGGCGCTCTGCCCATAGTTAAGCCCCGCGCGCTGGCACTGTTCCTTCACCCAGTCGTTTTCGGGCAAAGTCCACTCCGGGTCAAGCCCGATGGCTGCGGCGTGTGACCGGTACAGACGAGCCGACAGCCCGTGGAAGTTGATGACGGTCACCTTGTCGCGGAGCTCCGCTGGGGTCAGGTAGCCGCGTAACCGCTCTCGGATATTGTCTTTCGCACGATTCGAGAAGGTGGCAACCAGAATGCGTCGGGCGCCAGGAGCCACGCCGCGATGGAGCATCCCCTGCACGCGCAGGGCGAGTGCTTCGCTTTTGCCGCATCCGGCCGGGGCGACGACGAGCATGCCCATTTGTTCGCTGTCACGAATCTGTTTTTGGGCCCCTGTGGGCATGATCGTCATAGCGAAGCCTCGACCTGGGTGAGCATCCCATCGATGCTTGAGATCGCGCGGGCGGCGGACTCGTCAAGCACCGAAACGGCGACAAGGGCGGCGTTGACCTTGTACAACCTGCAAAAGCTTGCCACGTCGGCACGGGTAAATGTCCCGCCAGGACCGGTAGCCATCAGCCTTCGCAGTTGGTTTGGCTTGAAGAGGGTTGAAGCTGTGAGAGCGGCTTGGAGCGATGCCGCTCCGATTGCGGCGACGTACTCATCTTCGAGATCCGCTCGTGAGACCCACACGAAATTGTCGTTGAGATCCGCAGGCTGCACTCCGAGTTTGGTGGCGGTGTCGGCTTCCGCATCCGCATCGATCAGCATCGAGAGTGGCACGTCGAAGCCGTTAGGGCCAAAGAGAGTGTTGATCGCACCCATATCGCCCGCGCCGTTTGTTTCGATGAGAGACACACCAAGCCGGTCGAGCGTCCGGTTGGTGAGGTCGGCGGCACGCTCAACGATGATTCGATCCGCGATTCCCTCGACAGCGATCAGGCGTTGGGCAGTCAGGGGCTCCAGTCGATCGCGCACCCACCAGCGAACAGTCAGCCGTTCGTCGCTCGTGAGAAAGCCTGCTTGTGGCTGGACCACGTTGCCACCGGACTTTATGACGACGATCGAATCCGAGTCGAATGCGCCGACGATGTCCGGTGAGTGAGTCGCGATGATTTTCTGGTTGCTGCTGGCTTTGAGCAGTCGCCCCAAGCTCCGCTGGCTCGTCGGGTGGAGGTGAATCTCAGGCTCATCGATTCCTACAACGTTGGCACTCGAACTCGTCATGTCGTAGAGCGCGATCGCGTACAGCGCCCGATAGCCGTCGGATTGTGAGCTGAGGTCCCGCAGCGTGCCATCCTTTTGGACCTGCAGGCGAACGTCACTCAGAACATTTTGTTCTGCCGATGATCCGGGCACGAAGGCCAAGTCGTCATTCCCGATCGCGGACGGCAGTGCCTTGGTCAGCTGTGTTGCGAGGTTCGTCCGAACTCCTTCCAAAACAGTCGACTCGGAGAGCATCGTGGCCAGCCGCTGCACGGCGTCGTCGAAGTCCGCCTTTTCGGGACCGAGCTCCACCGCGTCGAGAAGGTCTCGGAGAGCGGAGCGACGGTCGTCACGGAGTTCACGCGCCTGGCTCGTAGCGCCGAGGAACCGCCAGCCGATCGCATCGAGCTGCGACCGCGACAGCTGACGTCGGGTACCGGCACCCGCAGCAATTCTTTCGATATTCAGCGTCTCATTGACGTCGATGGTTGCGGTAAGACGAAGAGTCAGGGTCGCAAGGCCAATGGCAGCATCGACATCGATCTCATCCGGAAAAGCAGCCTTCTCATCGTCGGAGAAATCCATGAGCTCAACCTCAACGATGAACTCACTGTCGATGTCACGGAAGTCCTCTCCCGTGATCTGCGCGTAAAGCTGGGCCGTCGTCGCTCCAAGGACGAGCTGTAGGCAGCGCAGTATGGAACTCTTCCCAGTGTTGTTCGCGCCTACCAGCACCAGGTGGTCTCGAATGTCGATTGCGACATCGGCCATCCGGCTGTGATTTTGAATGTGGAGACGAGTGAGCTTCATTGATTCCTGTTTTCACTAACGCGAATGGTCGTACGCAGATTGAGTTTGTAGCACCCAGGTGGAGAGCTGATATATGAATGAGGAGAGCATTGGTGCTGCCAGCTCAGACGAGATGGCCTCACCAGTCGCGATGCTGGCCGTGGGCCATCCGCGCCTCCCACCTCACGCGCTGGCGAAGGGCGCCGTTTAGGCTCGCTGGCAAGGTCGACCTGTGCAAAGCCGGCCTGGTCTCGGAGCCCAGCGACCGTGAGATCACATATGAGGTCACTGGCGAGTGCGCCATCACACGAAGCATCAGCAACGAAGACTTCTCTCCCTCCTCAGGTCCTTCCTGGCAGACACCGCCACACGTACGCGGCTCGAACAACGCTATATGTTCTTCGTTCCCAAAAGTTAAGTGTTGAACAGTCCCTCGGGTGGAGAGTCCAGAGGGAGCGGTATCCCCTTCGGGTTGTGCGTTCTGGGGGTGCAGCCGTGGAAGGGGCCCTTTTCGTCGAAAAGCACCCGCATGGTGGGGTCCGCGTAGTCGCGCCACCACACCGCCAGCCCGGTGGTGGGGTCGGTGCGCAAGCTCTCCCAGGCCCGCCACAACCCCGTCAGGCGGCTCACTGCTTCCTCATGCCGCCACCACTGGGCACACCAGGTGAAGGTGGTGGAGCGGCCGGCCAGGTCGACGTCCCGCCGGTACACCGAGGCCAGCTGCTCGGCCACGAACTCCGCCACGTTCGGATAGATCAGCTGAGAGGGTGACAGTTCCTCGAGGTCTTCGTTGCCCTCGGTAGCTTCTTCCTCCCAGTCCATCGCCTTACTCCTTCACCAAAGCCGCCCACCGATTACCCGTAGGCTTAACTGCCGCTGGCTCAGTGGCTGAAACCTCGGGGTCGTGCTCGTGGCCGACGATGGCCACTACCGGGGTGTTGTGCGCAGCTTCCGAGGCTGCTACCGCGTCGGCGTAGGGACGGACGTTGACCGGGACGGTGCGGACTAGCACGGCCCTGGCCCCGGAGCCGAGCATCACCGCCCTTCCCTTGGGTAGCGCTGCGAGGTCGGCGACGGAGAGGATGTCGTCGGTGGCGTCTTGGCGGGAGGTGGACCCGGAGTCCTTCTGCCTCGAGGAGGAGACGGAGGTGTAGGTGTACTTGCCGATCAGCTCGGAGAGCATCTTGAGGAAGCCCTCCTCCTTAACGTTGCCTCCGTAGGTGACGACGTTGGCGGTGGAGAACAGCTTGCGCATCCCGGATTCGCCCCACACGTCTACGCCCTGGGACCAGGACTGCAAGAAGGTGGAGACCACGATCCCGCGCGAGCCGTAGTGGCTGTAGAGGTCGGGCAGGTTCGCCCACCGGCACACGTTGGCTGCCTCATCGAGCACGCACAGCATCGGGGTGGACAGCCTGCCCCCGGGCTGGGCGACGGCGTGTTCCTCGGCAGCGGTCACGGTGGCCACGGTCAGGGCGGTCACCAGCGGCCCGGCGGTGCCGACACCTTCCTTGGACAGTGCGTAGAGGGTGTGCTTGCCGGCTACGAATATCTGGGGGTCGAACTGCGGCCGGTCGTCGTCCGGGCCCTGCGGGTTGACCCAGGCGGCGATGTTCTCGTTCTTCAGGCAGGTGGCCATCTGCAGGGCGGTGGAGTAGACGCTGCCGCGGTACTTCTCGGGTTGGCGGATGGTGCTGGCCACCGAGTCGGCTTCCTTGCCCCACCCCGCCGCGTCGAGGAGTTTGGCGGGGGCGTCGTCGGTGGAGCGGGTTAGCCAGTAGTGCACGCGCTCGATGGGCTCCCCACCCACAGCAGCAGCGAGCAGCAGCCCCGCGAGTAGGTCCTTGCCGGCGGAGTCGAAGTGGGCGTCACCCATCTTCGCCCCGGCTGGCCGCGACCCGATGGAGAAGTTCGTGGCCATCTCCGCCGCCCGCTCACTGTCGGTGACGTAGGACAGTGGGTTCCACCACCAGGTGGGCTTCTCCCCGGCCACACCTTGGGGATCGAAGACCCACACATCCCCCTGGCCGGCGCGGATGTCGCGGGTCAGATCAGAAAGGTCGCGTTTGTTGGAAGTGGCAATCACCGGGCCGGGGGCCTCGATGATGGAAGGGGCGGCTTGGGAGGTGGTCTTACCGGTGCGCGTACCCCAGATGT
>NZ_BAABLN010000021.1:0-6325 GCF_039544365.1 Kocuria gwangalliensis
CCCGCACCAGTGTCATTGAGCGAGAGGGTGAGGTTGGGTAGGCGGGTAGCCAGATCATTGGCGACCTCGGCGGCGTTGCGCACCCGGGACCCGGTGCGGATCGCGGCCTTGAAAGTCACCGCGATGTAAGCCCGGGTGACGGTAGCCCCGGCAGGTAGCATCTGCACGGTCTCGTTGATCACATCTCGGGCGAACTGGGGGGCCTCATCACTGATCCGGGCCTCGATCTTGCGCGCCAGGCGGTACCCGGAGTCCGGGGCGGCCTCGATTGTCACCGAGGCCGCAGTCAGGCCCGGCTCATCGGTGAGCATCCCCAGCCAGTGCGACCAGCGATCCACCCACCGGTTGATGTGGTCCTGATCGACCATGCCCCCGCCGTCGGGTTCGGAGGCCAGCACCACGGTGAAGTGGCCCTTCTGCGGGACCTGCAGCAAGGCGAAGGGCCGGCCGTAACCGTCGACGTGTTCGGTGATCTTGGAGCGCACCGAGATCCCGGGCAGCTTCGTGGTGCCCCCGGGCACCCGGCTCACCGGCCCGGCCCGGTACACGGTAGCCCCGCTATAGCGGGCGTTGGCCCACCCGGCCCGGCGCATGATGCGCTCGATGAGGGTGCGCCCGTGCTTGTTCTTCTGCATGGACAACACGATCAGGGTCAAGATCACCGCCTCAAAACCCAAGGCCACCAACCACAGGTTAAGCATCATCAGCACGATGCCCCCGACCACCCCGCCGATCAGCAGCACGGTCCCGGCGGTGGAGAGCCCGGCCAGGCCCTTGGAAGTGGGGGTACGGAAGTTGCCGTACACCCGCGGACGAGTGTCGGTCTTAGTTTCGGTTTGCGCCATCGGGGTGGGCCTCGTCTCCGGTCTCGTGGATGATCTGCGCCTTGATCTGGCGCACCTGTTGCTGGGCGGCCTTCGCCGCCGGACCCGGCGGGTGGGCCCCACCACCAGCTCCCGGGGTGGGGCGCGCGCCGGTGCTAGTACCCGGTGTGGGCTGGGCACTCTTCCCGCCGCCGGCGGTGGGTCCGGGAGTGCCGGCACCCGGGGTAGGCCGGGCCCCGGAGCTGCGACCCGTTGAGGCCACCTGGGTGGCCTTGGTATCGGTTGGGTCCGCAGACGAGGTGCTACCGGGTGCCGGGCCCGACGGGGCACCACCTGGGCCCGTAGTCGAAGACGTGTCGGAGATTCCGATTCCTGCGCTGGATGCGGTGGCCTCTCCTACAGCCTCCCCGGTCTTCTTGACGGCGTCGGCGGCCGCCAAGCCGGCCGCCACCGGAGCCGCAGCCGCCCCAGCGGCCGCGGTACCCGCGGCGCCGGCACCAGCAGCGCCAGTTCCCCCGCCGGCGGTTCCCGCACTGCCAGCGCCCGCACCGGCAGGCGTAGGCGATGGTGTGGACGTGGGCGCCTGGCTGGCGGAGCTATCGGAACCGAATCCGCGTCCGGACCGCGACAGGTGGGCCGCGCCCTGCGGGATCGCCGCGCCCATCGCGGCGACCCCCAACGCACCACCTCTACCGTTGGAAGACATCGAGCCCAGCACGGGGCTGAGGAAACCAATCAGCACCGGTAGCGCGAACACGGAGGCGATGATCATCATCAGCCCCGCAGCGAACTGGATCAGCCCGCCGTCGCCCTCCCATACCCCGGTGGTGGACATCTTGATCGCCAACCCGTAGATCAGGGCCGCCGCCGGCTTGTAAAAAGCAAACGCCAGGGTCCAGGCGATGACTTTCTGGAAGAAGTTCTTACCCGTTTCCGTATTCAAGAAGGCAGCAGAAAGCGGCAGGATCCCCGCCATCAGAAACAACATCCCGGTGCGCAGCACCATCAGCATCACCTGAATGAGGTTCACGATGATCGCCACCACCCCGCCGACGATGATCAAGATGACGTTGCCGCCCAACCACACCGGACTAGTGCCACTACTGGCCATGTTGTCCAAGGCCAGGAGCTTGAGCACATCGGTCTGGAAATCATCCCCGATGGCGGAGTCAATGATTTGCACCGCCAGGGCGTCGGTGCCCCGGATCAAGACATTGAGGATCGTCACCCCCGAAGCGGTGACCACGGCCAAGGTAAGCAGGCCCTTGAGCAGCTCCCGGGCCGGCTCAGCGCGCTGGGACCAGGCCATCCGCGCCCCGGCGATCATCACGCTCAGCGCGGCCACCGCCAGAGTGAGATAAAAGGTCTGGTCCTGGATGAATCCCACCGAACCGCTCAAGTTCATCGCCCGTGCCGGGACGAGGAAACCGATCAGGCTGGTGGCTCCCCCAACCAGCGCCGCCCCGCCGGCCAGGACGGTGGCGGTGTTGACCAGGCCCGCGCCGTCGCCGCGGCGGGCGTTAACGGCCAGCACGATGCCCAAAAACAGCACCCCGAACACGGCAACGCCCAACCCGAGCCAGCTCGCGTAACCCATCAATGTGTCGATGTAGGCGTTGAAATCCCCCCGCACCGGGGTCTGAGAACCGGTACCGCCCTCGGAAGTGAGGCCAGCGCTGCCGATCCGCGTCCACATCGAACCCAGGGAAGCGACCGTATCGACCACACCGGCGGTCACACCGTCGGCGATCTGATCTAAGGCATCCCCGGCGGCACCGGTCAGAGCTTCGCTAACACCTTTTTTCGCTTTGCAGATGCCGTCAAGGAATCCACACTTTTCCTCATCAGCCATTATCGGGATTCCACAGGATGTACCCGGACAGATCAGAAATCTGACCCGAGACGGGGCCACCGCTCCCGTCATCCTGCAACAGGAAACGCCAGTCTCCCTCGTACCAAACCATGTCGGTTGCGGTCGTTGTGTAAACCTTTTCCGTCCCGTCGTCAGCGGCCAGCACAACCTCGACGGTGGCCTTATCGTCCGTATAAGAGAGCAACCGGAACCCGGCCACTTCCAGCGGGACGGTCGCCGTGTCGTTCCCGCTCACTCGCTGCTGCGCCTGCCCGATGGCGATGTTCTTGCCGGGGCCCTCCATGACTCGCGCTTCGATGGTGTCGAGGAGGACCTGCGGGTCGTTGCCCGAGATCAGCATGTTAGTGGAAGCCAGCAATGCCCCTTCGGGGGTCTGGGAGTAGCAGGACCGGACACCCGTAGACTCGTCCACGGCGCCCGGCCCGTGCTTCTTCGAGGCTGGGGCGTAAATCGCCCCCAGAGCTTCCCACTCGACATCCTTCGGCGCCTTGGTCAAGGTGGTACCGCCGATGGCGGACAACCCGCACACCGACTCCCCACCCGAGGACGCTTCGGCCGCGGTGGCCGGTGCGGGTTGAGACTGCAACTGCTTTTGTCCATCGGGCCACAGCCACAGGACCAGTCCCAGCACTACCAGCAGGGCCACGAGCACCGCCGAGACCAGGAACCAAGGGCCCGCCCACCATGACTTGTCGTTGTCCGCCTCAAAATGATCTGTCACCTGCTGCTCCTTTTCGCGCGTGGGACTGGTCCTGTAGTTGTTGATGGTGGTCAGCTTCTAGATGCTGAAGTGGGAATCATCGTGGATCACAATGGCAGCAGCCTCCGCATCGCCACTCTGCTCTTCTTCTTGTCCTCCGCCGTCTTGGGAGATAAACGAAAGGATCGAAGCACCCCCGGAGATCAGCGCGACGGCCAACACGATCTTGATGATCCCGGAGATTTCTTCGGTGGTCTCACCACGACGAGCGTCGAAAGCCATCTTCCCGCCCACCACCAGCAGCCCCAGAACGGCGATGCCCAAGGCAATCCACTTGCCCACACCGATCATCCTGTTCCAGGACTCTCCGATGCCCGGAGGAGCCAGCGGGTCGGAGTCAGGCAGTGCAGCAGGCAGGGCCAAAACGGTGTCCTGTGCGGCAAGTACGAGGTCGATCATTGGGGAATCCTCTCGGAGGTGAGTTCATCGACTGCCTCACCGATAGCGGTGAGGACTTTCCTCGGCTCACGGGCCATGGACTCCCAGTCCACGGCTCCAGTGAGTCGGAGTTCTTCGATCCACGGCACCATCCAGGTGAAGGGGACACCGCCGGAGATCACACGGGTCGCTGCTGCCAGGGATCTCGGGGTCTTGCCCGGGGTGTCGGCCACGATCACCAACCCCGCGAGCACTACATCCGGATGTTGCCCGGAGGCCCAGCCCTGGGCGGCGCGTCGAGCTGATTCCAACCCGCGATGCGTCTGACGGGCGAGGAGGACAACGACAGGAGACGGTGCCTCTGGGGTTGGAGAAGGCCAACGATGATGGCATTCGACACCGTCTAGCAGCTCCCGGAATGTGGTCTCTCCCGCTCCACCATGGGCGCCTAACCAGTACGGACCAATAGATGACGCAGGAAACCGTTCGAGCCGTACGTCGCCGTCCGGTGCAGAAATACCCTGCTGGGGCGCCTGCGCTCCCCGAAGAACCGGGGGCAGCTCAGAAACGGTCTCATCCAGGAGCGAGACTGCCTGAGCCCCCGTGCCGGGCGCGACGAACCCTGTCCACCGATTGCCCATCTAGGCTCCCAAGTTGAATTCAATGCCCTGAGGTCCATCGCCGTGGATCATCCATGGAATTAAGTTGAACATGTTCAATTATAGGCAGTTTCGAGCTATGGTGTGCAACCGTAAGCAATTTTTTCCCACTCCGATGTACCGGAGCCGCTGTGATCGCTAGAGCGCTCTCTATGACTGAGTCGCTGGACAGACTCTTCCACGGGCTGCCCGAGCGACTTACCGTGGCCCAGCTGACCGACGTGCTGGGGCTGTCCAGCAGCACAGTGACCTACCGGTGGCTGAGGGATGGGCGGGTGCCAGCCATACAGCTGGGTTCGCACTGGATCATCCTCCGGGACGACGTGAAAGAACATCTGCGTGCTCACTACAACGTCTCCTAGCAACCCAGCCTCGGAATGAGGGACACCGACTGATACGAAAGGCATTCCCATGGCGCAGGCGCTCGACCGTCCGCGATGCATCGCGACGCTCAACGACAACGACACCGTTGAAGTCTCCGTCGACGGTGTGGTGACCCCCCTAAATTCAATGGACGACGCCATTGCTCAACTAACCGAGACCGCGCGTATCTTGGGTCGGCCCGTCAAGGTCGTAGCCGTCGACCCATCTTCGGCGAACGAATTCGAGACCTACTTGGTCGTTGGGCCCAACGGGGAAGTCTCCACCGATGCGACGCCCGCTCGCCTACCCCGGACCGGGCGTCGAGGCAGCCGTGCGGTCAAACCTGGAGAGCTCGTGNCGTGCCCGCCGAGTCGGCCCCGGAATCACTGCTGAGCGAGTCCGAAAGTTCCTCTCATAAAAAAGCTGCTTCAACGTCTTCCACCATCGTTGCGCCGACTCTCAAGAACGCTTCGCAGTCCCGTCCCGTGCAGGCAAAGTCAATGCCCTCTAGCGCCCCGGTGCCGCAACCATCTGACACGACAGTCTTAGACATCGACTCCGCCCCCAGCTTCATAGCCACCGACAGCTCTCTGGACGAGGCACCAGCCACCCACGGTTGGCGCGGGATGCTCAACCGCATCGGGCTGCATCTGACCCCTGGGCCTGGGGAAGTAGCGGAACGAGAAGACCTGGCCGCGGTCTCACGGCACTGGATCGGTTCCCGCACCATCGCAGTGGTCAACCAGAAGGGCGGTGCCAACAAAACCCCCACCGTTGCCCTGCTCGCCGCCCAGTTCGCCCGCCACGGCGGGGCGGGCGTGCTCGCCTGGGATAATAACGAAGCCATGGGATCCCTGGGCTGGCGTACCGACGGCGCCGGCCACGACTCCACCGCGCTGGACCTTCTCCACCACACCGATCACTTCCTTACAGCCGAAGCCAAGGCGGCCGAGTTAGCTGCCTTCGTCCACCATCAGGCGTATGACGCCTACGACGTCCTACGCTCTGACGAGTCACCGTCCAACACCCACGAAATTACTGGCGTCGAGGTGGACGCCTTGCACCGGGTGGCCGAGAAGTACTACCGGCTCGTCATCATGGACAGCGGCAACTCCACCCGGGGCGAGAACTGGGCGCACATGATCGCTCACACTGATCAGATCATCATCGCCACCACCACCGAGTCCGATAAGGCCCAGGGCGGGGTCAACGCCCTCAAAGCCCTGCACGCTGGAGGCCCCCATGCCAAGGAACTGGCCCGCAATGCCGTGGTGGTCATCTCCGAGCTGATGCCCTCGCACAGCACCAAGGCCCAAGCCATCACCGCGGAATACGCCCCGTTTGTGCGTGAGGTGGCCATCGTCCCCTTCGACCCGCACCTGGTGCAGGGCCGCATTCATCACCGGCAACTATGTCCAGCTACCCGTAGGGCCTGGCTCCACGCCGCGGCCCTGGTCTCCCAGGGCTT